>DFBM01000069.1 GCA_002366645.1 Rhodobacterales bacterium UBA3080
GGGCGCATCGAGCCTGTTGGGCGATATTGAACGGCAACTGGAATATTTTGTAACGGGTCGGTACACGGCCAGCTTCCGCCACGCGATGGGATAAGGCTATGACTGTGAAAGAGATTTTTGAAACCATGGAATATGGACCTGCACCTGAAAGCGCCGCTGAGGCCAACAAATGGCTGGATGACCGCGAGCGTAAGTTCGGGCATTTCATCAACGGTGAATTCGTGGATGGGGCAGCCCATTTCCAGACGAAAAATCCGGCGGATGGCGAATTTCTGGCCGACATTACCGATGGTTCCGCCGAAGACGTCGATGCCGCCGTTAAGGCGGCGCGCAAGGCGCAAGCTGGCTGGGCGAAGCTTGGCGGGCATGGTAGGGCGAAATACCTTTATGCGATTGCGCGATTGGTTAACAAACATGCGCGGCTTTTTGCGGTGTTGGAAACTCTGGACAACGGCAAACCGATCCGCGAGAGCCGCGATATAGATATCCCGCTGGTGATCCGCCATTTCTATCACCACGCCGGATGGGCGCAGTTGATGGACGACGAGATGCCGGGCTACGAGGCGTTGGGCGTCGCTGGGCAAATCATCCCGTGGAACTTCCCACTGCTGATGCTGGCCTGGAAAATTGCGCCGGCGATTGCGATGGGCAATACGGTGGTGTTGAAACCCGCCGAATATACCTCGCTGACCGCGCTGTTGTTCGCCGAAATCTGCGTCGAGGCGGGCCTTCCCAAGGGCGTGGTGAACATTGTGACGGGCGAGGGCGCGACAGGTGCCGCGATTACCGAACATCCGGATATTGATAAGGTAGCTTTTACCGGTTCGACCGAAGTCGGCCGGATTATTCGCAATTCAACGGCTGGGTCTGGCAAGAAGCTGACACTGGAGCTGGGCGGGAAATCTCCGATCATCGTGTTTGACGACGCCGATCTGGATAGCGCCGTTGAAGGCGTAGTTGATGCGATCTGGTTTAATCAAGGGCAAGTTTGCTGCGCGGGTTCGCGTCTGCTGATGCAGGAGGGGATCGCCGACAAGATGATCGCCAAGCTGACCGCGCGCATGGCGAAGCTGCGTATTGGCAATCCGCTGGACAAATGCATCGACATCGGCGCGATAGTCGACCCTGTGCAGATGGATACCGTGGCGGCGATGGTCGCCAAGGGCGTGGCCGAAGGCGCAACGCTGATCCAGCCCGAGATTACCATGCCAAACGGTGGTTGTTACTTCCGTCCGACTTTGTTGGCGGACGTGGATACTAGCGCAACCGTGATGCAGGAGGAGATTTTCGGGCCGGTTCTGGTCTCGACCACTTTCCGCACGCCCGCCGAGGCGATTGCTTTGGCCAACAACACCAAATACGGGTTGGCGGCGAGCATTTGGTCCGAAAACATCAATCTGGCTTATGAAATTGCGCCGAAGGTAAAGGCGGGAGTTGTCTGGATCAACTGCACGAACCAGTTCGACGCCGCTGCCGGTTTTGGTGGCTACCGCGAGAGTGGTTTTGGCCGCGAAGGTGGCAAGGAAGGTCTATTCGAATACGTGAAGCCGAGCTTCACCAAAGGGCTGAAACCATTTGTTAGCAAACATCCGGTAGCTTCGGGTGAAGTGGCGATGGAAGCGATTGACCGCACACCGAAGATGTATGTTGGCGGCAAGCAGGCGCGGCCGGATAGTGGCTATGCTACACCGGTACTGTCCTCCAAGGGCGCTTTGATCGGGCATGTCGGGGCGGGTAGCCGCAAGGATATCCGCAACGCGGTCGAGGCGGCCGCGGGGGCGTCTGGCTGGGCTGGGGCCTCTGGTCATAACCGTGCGCAGGTGCTGTATTATGTGGCGGAAAACCTGTCGGCGCGGGCAGACGAGTTCGCTGACCGGATTTCGTCGCAGACAGGTGCGAACAAAGGTAAGGCGAGCGCCGAGGTCGAGGCCTCGGTTGCGCGACTGTTCTCTTACGCCGCTTGGGCGGATAAATTCGACGGTGCCGTTCACAGCGTGCCGATGCGCGGTGTGGCGATGGCGATGCATGAACCTGTCGGTCTGATGGGCATCATCTGTCCCGAGGAAGCGCCGCTGCTGGGGATGATCTCGCTGATTGCGCCGGCGATGGCGATGGGCAACCGCTGTGTGGTGGTGCCGTCTGAAAGCCATCCGCTAAGTGCGACCGATTTCTATCAGGTGCTGGATACGTCCGACGTGCCGGGCGGGGTCGTAAACATCGTTACGGGTCCGGCGGATGACTTGGCAAAGACGCTCGCGGACCATTACGCGATAGATACCGTCTGGCATTTCGGCACCGAAACAGGCGCGGCAGTGGTCGAGGCGGCATCCTCGGCTAACCTGAAACGCACATGGACATCGGGTGGTCTGGCGCGTGACTGGTATGACCACAAACAAGGTGAAGGCCGCGAGTTCCTGCGCCATGCCACAGAGGTCAAGAATATCTGGACCCCATACGGCGAGTAGCCTTCACCGTAATGATCAAGTTAACGAAGGGCCACCAAGTGTGGCCTTTCGACTTTACTTTTTTGAAATTTTCAGCTAAAAGCACCTGAAGAACCGTTTTTCCGTTCTGTTCAGTACTTGGTAAGACTTGCCGTTTTTTATGCGGTGAAGACAGTAGAGAGTGAATATGGGCACACCAACGTTTATTGGTTACGCCGGTACAATTAACCGGAACGGGATCAACAGTAGCTTCAACATCAATAACGATAATCCGGTAACGATGGAAATCGTTCCCAAAACTGTTGATGGCGTTCCCGGAGACCTGATCCTTTCAACCGGCGATACGAACACGATAATAAATATTACCGCCTCGGACGGAACAGTGATTGCGCTCGATCTAACCGGAGCCCTTGTCGAGTACGGAACCACCGGCATAATGTTGGACGGTTTTGCGCACCCTTATGTGATTATCACCGTTGATGGTGTGGACTACATGTTCCTTGAGGACATCCGTGACCCTTATGCGGTGCCAATCAATCCGTTCGATACTGGAAACCAGAACCCTCTTGATCCAAACGATAGCGGTTACGATGACGATCACGAAGTCTGTTTCGTGAACGGCACATTGATTCTAACGTCTGATGGTGCTCGCAAGATCGAGGATCTGGAGGCCGGTGATCTGGTTCTGACCCGGGACAATGGTGTGCAACGGATCAGATGGGTGGGGGCGAGAAAGTTGACGGGTTTACGCGCCGCCAAACACGCGCCCATCAGGATTGCGGCGGGCGCGTTTGGCAAGGGAATGCCTGAACGCGACCTTCTGGTCTCGCCGCAGCACCGCATTTTGATCAACGACTGGCGGGCTGAGTTGTTATTTGGCGTGCCCGAAGTGCTGGTCGCGGCCAAACATCTGGTCAACGACAGCACGATCAGGGTGGATCGGTCGTTGAACGATTTTTCCTATCACCACATCCTGTTCGAGCGCCATGAAACCGTGTTTTCCGAAGGCTTGCCCACCGAAAGTTTCCATCCCGGTGATATGGCGATGTCGGCGCTCGATCAAGCGGCACGGGCGGAGGTGTTGGCGCTGTTCCCCGAACTTGCGGCGGAGGTTCCGGAAATCGGCGAGACCAGTCATGTTGCTCTGAAGGCGTTCGAGGCCAAGGCGTTGCTTCGGTAAAATTGCCCGCTCACCCGGAAAAACCCACGAAAAATGAGGCGTTCGGGTAAACCCGCGCCTGATCCTGTCAAAATGCTCGGGGGGTTCGCTTTGAACCTGATTTTCGGCGTTCCGGGTCAGAGATCGCCTGTTCTGATGAGGTCGGATTTACCGCGCTAAATGCCCGATCCCGAGAGGGTTGCTGCCAATAACCGGTTGAAAGCCGGTGCAACGATCGGGCGGTTTAGTGTCTGCGTGTTGCGAAATGTGCAACTGATTTCTACAATGCTTTAGCGCGATAAACCCACGGGTTGATGGCCCGCCTCGCTCAGTGCTACGATCTATACAGTGTTTTGGTTAACAAAAGATGTGTTTTGTCGAATTTGTGCCAAGGGGGCGGTATGCGCCGGTTTTTCCTGACGATCCTGGCGGTGGTAATTGCGACGATCGCGTTGTTGTTCACGGCAGCGGCGCTCGGATCAGTATCAGCGCGACATGCGGTTGCAATGCTGCGGCCGGTAACAGGCTTTCAGCAAAACGGACCAGTGTTTCAAGAAGTGCTCGATGCAACTGCGGCGATGGCCGTTGATAGGGCTTTGACGCAGGCGATCGGGGTCGTTGAGGATACGTTCGACACTGAATTTACCCGTAACCCCGAGGTCTATCTGCCCGCAACACTTGATCGTTTCAAAGATTTCTGCGCTCGACGCGACCTTCTCGGCTGCGTGGTTCGCGGGCGGTTGTTTGTGACGCCGGATCTGGTTCGGCAACCGGATACTCGATTACCGGTATTGCTAACACATGAAGCGGTGCATCTGCTGCTGTTGGAACAGCTAAGCCTGATGCAACTGGCGGTGACACCGGTGTGGTTTTCCGAAGGTCTGGCGGAGTATGTAAGCAAAGGTCCGGTCGTTGACGAATGCGCGATCGTGGCCGAAATCCGTGATGGGGCAGGGTTCTTCCCGAATGATACAGGCTGGTTGCTGGCGTTTGAGGGGCCGGAAAGCTTCGGTTTATCGCTGGCGACTTTTTACCGACAGGCACACGGGTTCGTCAGCTTTTTGGCACGGCGCGATCCCGCGGGATTTGTCGACGTCTTGCAGAAATACCTCGACGGACAATCAGTGAAATCGGCCATCAATCAGGGGACCGGCGCATTGACCGAAGCCCTATGGCGAGAATGGCTCGCGGGTTGCTAAAAACACAGCGAAACTGCCGAGCGTAGCGAGGCCCGGCCCAACCGAAGGGCGGGAGGCCCCCCTTTAAATTGCCAATGAATGTTTGGCCGCAGAGGTGTGATAGGCATCCAGACCACAGGCAATAATCCGTGTCAGGTGGAAGCCAATCGGCGGGATCGTCAGCTTTTCACCATCAAATTCCGTAAACTCCGGATACTCTGCCGCGATTTTCTCCAAGTCGGCGCGCAACGTTTCGGCAAGTGCTCCGAATTCTTCCGAAAGTGCCGGTAGGTCGACAAAGAAATCACACATCAGCGTCTCGATCGCACGGGAGCGCAGCTTGTCGTCTAACGACATCGCAATCCCGCGCGCAGCAGACCAGTCGCCTGACATAATTTCTTTGGCGTAGGTATTAGTGGTGGCGCGGTTTTGCACATAACCCTGCGGAAAGCGCGAAATCGATGATGCGCCAAGCCCGACCAGTGCCGTGCAGACATCGTCTGTATACCCCTGAAAGTTGCGTCGTAGACGTCCCTCGGAAGCGGCAACGGCCAATGAATCGCCCGGTTTGGCGAAGTGGTCGATGCCAAGCGGTACGTAACCGGCGTTCTCGAAAGCGGCGTAGGCTTGGTTGAACATATCGAACCGGTCGTTCGCGCCGGGTAGACTGTCTTCGGGGATCATTTTCTGGCGTTTGGCCATCCAGGGCACATGTGCGTAGCCAAACAGGGCGACGCGGTCAGGGTTCAGCTCGATGACTTGCGCCAC
>DFBM01000134.1:0-5657 GCA_002366645.1 Rhodobacterales bacterium UBA3080
CACACCGGCCACTACGCCTGTTCCGACCTCAATTTACGGCCCCACCTGTGATTCACTCGACGTTCTGCCAGGCAGTCTAGAGTTACCATCTAACATAGCGGACGACGACTACGTCGTGTTTCAAAGCATGGGCGCGTACGTGAAAGGTGTAACAACCGATTTCAACGGTTACGGCCAACTGGAAACGGTCACGGTACTGGCCCTATAGGTTGGTCACTTATTCCCATCTGGAAACAAAATCTCCACAATTGACCAATTGTATCGCCACAAGACTTGCATATGTTAATCGCGAAATGTGTAACGAGGCGAAACATGAGTATCTTACAATCCCAAGGCATCCACCACATCACCCTGAACGGTGCTGACCGTCAAACCAGCATCGACTTCTGGGAGGGCATCATGGGTATGGCGCTTATTTTCGAGCAACCCAACCTCGATGACCCAGACACAAACCATCTATATTTCGATTGCGGGGATGGCAGTACTATCACCGTTTTCACCCGCGAAGACCGCAAGCCGGAAACGAGCCCGTTGCCGCAGCCCAATGGTTCAATCCACCATATCGCCCTTTGGGTCGGGCAATCGACCATTAGGGTCGCGAAGGACCGCCTCAAAACCAACGGAATCGCCAGTTCCGGAATAAAGGATCGTGGTTTTATGGATTCGCTATATTTCCGTGACCCGCTCGGCCTTCTGGTGGAACTTGCCAGCTACAAATTCGATCCACCACTTGGCTACACGCACGCGCAGGTGCTCGCCCGCGCACATAAAATCCGCCTCGCCCGTGGTGGGCACGCGATCGAGGACCAAGATGTCGCCGACGCGCTTCTGAAGCTAGTTGCTGAATAACAGGACCTCACTCAAACTTGAGTTCCCCGAAGCAACATCAGCACTATACTATCTCGGGGGCAAAACATTGAGCCGCACACATGTGGTCATCATTGACGGAACGCTTAGCCGTCTGGAAGAGGGGCAGGAAACCAATGCCGGCCTTCTCTTTAACTGTTGCTTGAAAACCTGCCCGACACCAATCTTCGGGTCACCTACCACCCGGCATACAGGGCGTAGGCCTGCGCAAATGGGTGAACATCGCCGCCGGAGTCGGAATCAACCTGACAATCTGCTCTGGATACACCGCCCTCTCGCGCCATTATGCCGCCGGCGATAAAATCCTGTTATTCGGGTTCAGTCGGGGCGCTTATGCGGTGCGGTCTCTGGCGGGAATGATTGGTCGCATTGGATTGCCGAAAGCCGAACACATGACGAGCCAGCGCGTCCAGCGTGCTTTTCGCCACTACGAAAACGACCGCAATGGCCCAAGGGCAACAGGCTTTAGTCGCTCCTACTGCCACAGAGGCGTCGAAATCGAGATGGTTGGCGTATGGGATACGGTCAAAGCTCTTGGGTTGCCTTACCCGCTCCTCAATCGCATCGCCCCGATGGCGACGGAATTTCACGACCACCGCCTTGGTCCCTCCATCGCCAATGCATTTCAAGCCCTCGCTTTGGACGAAACCCGCCGCGCCTATAAACCGATACTGTGGGAATGCGTGCCCGGATGGGAAGGGCGGGTTGAACAACTCTGGTTTCCGGGCACCCACTCCGATATCGGTGGCCAGATCGAAGATTTTCAGCAAGCACGCCCGCTTTCGAACATACCATTGGTATAGATGCTGAAAAGGGCGAAAGTCTGTGGTCTGTCCCTGCCGGACAACTGGCAAAGCAGGTTCCCGACCGACCCGACCGCCGATATGATTAGCGCCTATGCCGGCTTGGCAAAACTATTTCTGCTTCGCGCGCCGCGCCTGCGACACCCCGTTTGACGATTTGCATCGCAGCGTAGACGAGCGCCAAAATGCGCTCGACACCTATCAGCCCAAGGCGATGCTGTGCACACCCGTCCACCACGATGCCTGATTGCACCTGCCCCACACGTTCGTTAGTTTCGCGATTGAACTAACACGGAGTCCCGATGCGCAGCTCACTGATGATCCAAGGCACCGGCTCCAATGTCGGAAAGTCCATGCTGGTCGCCGGCCTTTGCCGCGCCATGACCCGTCGAGGCCTGCGAGTCTTGCCGTTCAAACCGCAAAACATGTCCAACAATGCGGCTGTTACCAGCGACGGCGGCGAGATCGGTCGTGCCCAAGCCCTTCAGGCGTTGGCTTGCGGAGTGGAACCGCTTGTCGACATGAACCCCGTGTTGCTGAAACCGGAAACCGAAGTCGGCTCGCAAGTCATCGTACAGGGCAAACGCCTGACCACCGTCGCCGCACGCGATTACGCCAAACTGAAACCCACTCTGATGACATCAGTTTTGGAGAGTTTTAACCGCCTTCGCGACAAAGCAGACATCGTTCTGGTCGAGGGCGCCGGTAGCCCCGCAGAAATCAACCTGCGCCTAGGCGACATCGCCAACATGGGTTTTGCAGAAGCCGCGCGGGTGCCCGTAATCCTAGCCGGTGACATTGATCGTGGCGGCGTCATCGCCCAACTGGTCGGTTCGCACGCCGTTCTGTCGAACGGCGATCGCGCCCTGATTAAAGGCTTCCTTGTCAATAAGTTCCGTGGCGATCCAACCCTATTTGATGAGGGCGTGACCGAAATCGAAACCCGCACCGGATGGAATAACTTCGGCGTCGCCCCATGGTTTGCGCAAGCCAACCGTTTGCCTGCTGAAGATGCGCTCGACATTTCGGGCGCAGGGAACGGTCCGATAAAAATTGCCGTACCGATGCTATCACGCATCGCCAACTTCGACGACCTTGATCCGCTAAAGTTGGAACCCTCGGTGACACTGGTCATGTTAAAACCCGGCGAACCGCTACCGGGAGATGCCGCGCTTGTCATCCTCCCCGGCACAAAATCTACCATCGGCGACCTGAACTTTTTGCGCCAACAAGGCTGGGATATCGATCTGAGAGCACATGTCCGGCGTGGCGGGCGCGTGCTGGGGATTTGTGGCGGCTATCAGATGCTAGGACAATCCATCGATGACCCCGAAGGCATCGAAGGGCCAGCCCAACGTGTTGACGGGCTTGACCTGTTGGACGTTCACACCATCATGTCACCCGAAAAACACTTGGCCGAAGTCAGCGGTAAACACCTATCATCTGACACTCCGATAAGCGGGTACGAAATTCATATTGGCCAAACATCGGGCGCGGATTGCGAACGGCCGTGGCTGGACATATCAGGGCAGAACGCCGGTGCCAGCAACCCGTCAGGCCAAATATCCGGTTGCTACATCCACGGCCTGTTTACGAACGATACCTTCCGCGCGGCATTCCTGAAATCCCTAGGCGCACCAACCGCTACTCTTGCGTATTCCGCCGAAGTCGAACGGGTGCTGGACGATCTCGCCGACCATTTGGAACAGCACCTCGACATAGACGCGATGATCGATCTCGCCCGCGCGGGCGTCTAGTATCCCGCGGTACGATCAACAACGTGTATAAACGGCTCCCCTGCCTCACCGCGACGTATATTCTCCGCAATAGTTTGCGACGCCGTTTCAGGGCGCGTTTCCGATGCAATATGTGGGGTCACCGTAACCCGTGGATGTGCCCAATACGGGTGCGCTTCGGGCAGAGGTTCCTCCCGAAATACATCCAACGTCGCATGGGCCACCTTGCCAGAATCCAGCGCCTCAAGAAGCGCACTATCGTCAATCAAAGTCCCGCGGCCCGGATTAATAATGAACGCGCCATCCGGCAATAAATTCAGACTATCGCGATCCAGAATATTTTGCGTCTCGACCGTATCCGGCAACAGCAACACAATAATATCAGAAGTCGTCAAAATATCGCGTAAACCTTCTGCGCCTGCAAACGTCTCGATACCCTCGATAGTTTTCAAACGACGGCTCCAGCCTTTAACCTGAAACCCGAGTTTTGATGCCGCATCCGCACAGCTCAAACCGAGCTCCCCCAATCCCAGAAACCCGACCGTCCGGCTTCTGGCCAGCGGCGGTACGACATCATTGCGCCAGACACCATCTTGCCCGAGAATATGCGCATCCATACCGAGGTGGTGGCGCAAAATATGCCCCGTAACCCACTCCCGCATCCCTTCGGACAAGCCTTCATCAACCATCCGGCAAAGCGGAACCTTTATACTATCGTTACCTTCAATCTTCTCGACACCGGCCCACAGGCTCAACACGGCTTTCAAGTTCGTAAAGGGTGCAAAATCACTGATCGGTCCGGTCGGTGCGTAAATTACATAATCAACGTTCTCCGGCGCATCCGTATCGCGGACAAGGTTAACGTCCAGGCCTTTTTCGGCAAAAGCCTTGTGTAAAACATCTTCATACCGCGCCCAATTAGCAGCGCGGTCAGCGAAAAGAGCCGTAACAGTCATGATCTACCTCGGTCTGTGGATATGTGCGCTTTGAATTAAACCAATGGCGCCAAGCAAAACCAGCATAGCTGTGCCGCCATAAGAAACAAGCGGCAACGGCACGCCCACCACCGGAACAAGCCCCATCACCATTGCCATATTCACTGCGAAAAAGAAGAAGAACACCGCGCCTAGACCGCCAGTCACCAGCGCGGCAAAGCGGTCACGATTATTGATAGCCGAAGCAACAATAAACCCGATAATCGCGGTATATACCAGCAGCAGCGAGAACGAGCCAATAAAGCCGAACTCCTCCGCTAGCGTCGTGAAAATAAAGTCCGTGTGTTTTTCGGGCAGAAAGTTCAGACGGCTTTGCGTGCCCTGCATAAACCCGCGCCCCGACAAACCGCCCGAACCCAATGCGATCTTCGATTGTGTGATGTGATAACCCGACCCAAGCGGATCAAGTGCCGGATTTAGGAAGGTCTCGATCCGGCGATATTGGTAGTCTTTCAGTATCTGCCAGCTCTCGCCACGCGATATCATCACGACCGTGATCAACCCGCCACCCAACGCCAGCGCCGTCGCGAAATACCATAGGCTAACACCGGCCAAAAACATGACAACGCCCGCCCCGAGCGCCAGCAAAATCGAAGTCCCGAGATCCGGTTGCTGCAGCACCATAACGACAGGCACCAATGTGATAACCAGTGGAATAACCACCCATAAAGGACGCGAAATTTTCTCAGGCTCCAACCAGTCGTAATACATCGCCAATGCCAGAATTAGAGAAACCTTCATAACTTCCGAAGGCTGCAACTGCATAAAACCAAGGTCGATCCAGCGTTGCGCACCCATTCCGGTTTCGCCAAAGAAATGCACAACCACCAATAATATGAGCGAACCCAAATAAGCAATTGGTGCCATACGCCGCCAAAACCGGATGTGGATGAAGGCGATGATAAACATGCCGACCACACCTCCGGCAAAACGGATCATCTGCGCACGCGCCCAAGGGTCCAGACTGCCATCCGCTACGGAATAGAGCATCATGAAGCCGGTGGCCGAAACTGCCAGTACCAGCAAAAATAACGGCCAGTGCACGTAGAATATCTTCGAAAGTCCTGTCGGAGATTTGTCATAACCGGAATCGTAATAACTCATAACCGGTCACTCCTCGCGGCTGGCGGCGCGATACCGGACTGCGTGGCTTCTTCAAGCGCGCTCTCGCGTTCCCCCCTGATTCTGTTGCGCTCAGCCGCGGGATAGGCGCTTAGTGGCGGCACTTCGCCGTAAAGCGCGCGCATCATTATATC
>DFBM01000134.1:5695-6005 GCA_002366645.1 Rhodobacterales bacterium UBA3080
GGCGCATAGCCGACAAACAACGCATGGTCCCGGCGTTTCCACGGCAAATCCTCGTTTTTTACAACCCCCGCGGCGCGCTCTTCCGGTGTAATGTGCCGAACCTGCGACGTACCGGTTTTACCAGCCAACAGTTTGTCTTTGTCATCAATACGCGACGCGTAGGCGGTGCCTTTCTTTTCGTTCACGACCGCAAACATACCCTTGCGAACCTGGTCAATATCCACCGATTGGATATCCAGCGTGGCGGGCACCTGTTGCGGTTGTGGTTTGCCATCAATCGTTCGAACCAGCCGAGGCAATATCTTTTTGC
>DFBM01000150.1 GCA_002366645.1 Rhodobacterales bacterium UBA3080
TCGTTCAAGCCGCCCAGTATCACCAGATCCGCCGACTGTACCCGCGCCTCAAGTGTTCCCAAAATCGCAATGCCCGGGTGAGGCAGAAATGCCTCCTCCCGAACTTCCACGCCGTTCAATACTGACTGGAATAGCGCACGGTATTGCACGGCAGGGATGACGCCACCAAAGGCGGCCTCCTCGTTCAGCGCACCGAATGCAGCCAGCGCCGCCTCTCCGGCTTCTTTCTCCCAAAGCGGTCCAGTACCTTCCTCGTCCAACCCGCGCGACAGATTCTCAGCCGCGCTTCGATGTAACACTAACCAATCCGCCAAATCCATTTGCGGGGCCGCATCCAACAACGGGGTCAGTGATGCCCGAATGTCCGCGATCCAGTGCGCCTGCACTTCACCTACCGCAGAAGCCCAAGTTTCCAGCGTGTGCCAGTCAATAAACGGAGCCCCGCCACGCAACACCGCCAGTTCCAGCGCCCGCGCCATTTGCAAGTGCTCCGAACGTGCGTCCAAGCCACCACAGAGCGGATGCTTCAATATCGCCAACAGCCCCTCGGGTGTCAGCGGCATACCTGCCAACCCAATCAAGCGGCGCAAGAAGATACCGGGTGGGGTCAGTGGCAACGGACGCCCCGCAGAATCGTCCGGCTCGATATCCCAACGCTGCAAAACCGATGCGACACGACGGGCAAGAACGCGATCGGGCGTAACCAGCGCCGCCTTTTGCCCCGCCTCTGCCGCACCACGCAGACGAATAGCAATCGCTTCCGCCTCGGCGCGCGGGTTTGGCGCTTCGATCAAAGTCAAACCGCTGCAAGCCTCCGGCAGATCGGCGGTAAGCGAAGGCCCTTCGAGCAACCACTGGTCCGTCACTGGCGCGGGCCTCAGGGCCAGAGAAACCAAACGGTTTCGCGTCGGTTGGGCGGGCTTCGCTGCTTGCCACACTGGCGGCACCGCTGGAAATCCAACGCTCGCGGCCAAGTTACCAAAACCGAATTGCGGATGATCTGCCGCCGCTGACTTCCACGTCTCTACCGGCATATCATAGTCAAAACCGGGCAAAACGACTGCACCCTGTGGCAACCCTGCAACCGCCTGCATAAACAACGCCGTCGCCCCGCGAGAACCGGTTGAACCGGCCACAATGACCGGATGTTTTGGCGGTGCCATTTCCCATAACCGAGCGTACCCCAAAGCAACCAAGCGCTGCCGTTCCTCCGGATCGGGTGCCGCTTCGGGTTTATGATTGGTCCAGTAGTTCGCCAGGATTTCCAAAAACTGCTTTGAACGCTCCCAATGGTCCGACTGCCCGCCAACTTCGATTTCAGACAGCGCCTCCATCGCCAAACCCTCGCCCTGAAAACTGTCGAGCAAAGCGCCCAGACTATCCGCCAGATCAAACACCGCCGATTCGGGGGCAACGTCAGGTTGCTGGGCGATGAACGCCGCCACCAAACGTGCAAGTATCAGCTTTCGTCGAAGAACCGGAACCGGCGCAGCAAGCGGGATCGCCATATCGCGGGCCAAATCCGTGACCACCCGAATATCCGGCAACAACCGCGCCCCATTTTGCGACAGTAAGGCTTCAAGCCCCCGCGCCGAGCGTCGCGTATTAACGTAAATCACAACTCTGGCCAAAGCCTCTGGAGGTTGCCCCTCCAGCCGCTCCAACAACCCGTCCACAAACGCCCGCGAGAAATCCACCCCGAGGGGCAGTGCAAATACACGTGGCGATGATTGTGGTTCAAACAATTGACGTACCTTCAAAATCTCCGCCACCTGAATGGTTTTGCGGTCGCGTAATTCTTAAAAAATCTTACCCAGCCAGTCCCAATCGGCTCCGACGGTGATCAGTTCCAAAACCCGTACATCCGTTTCGGGATCCGGCATCGTAAACGTTAAATCCAGATGCCGCGAGGGCCGCGCAACGCCTAATCGATCCGGCCATTCTACCAGCGTAATCGCGGTTTCAAATGCGTCCTCAAGGCCAAGCTCAACCAACTCATCAACATGCGACAGACGGTATAAATCCGTATGCCAGACCTCTCCAGCCGATGTTTCATAAACTTGTACCAGTGTGAATGTCGGTGACGGCACATCCTCGACCGCTCCGTCTTTTGCCATTAACGCCTGAATAATCGAGCGCGCGAAATGGGTCTTGCCAGCCCCGACGGGACCCGCAAGCAAAAGGCAATCCCCGGCTGTCAGATGGTCCGAGAACGCCTCCGCCAATCGGGTGGCATCCTCAGCAGTTGCGAGTATTTTGGTATAATTCAAAAGCCCAGCCCAATCGAAACGGTTAGCCCCCGATTCTGGACGCTGAGGCGCGCAAAAACAAGCCCTGCTTTAGCCGCCGTTTTCCAGCTCGCGAATAGTTAGCGGAATGCTGAACAGCGCACTACTTAGCGAGATATCAGTGCTCAACGGACCAAGCCGGACTGTCGACTGCAATCCCGAGCCTTCCGTTACAATCCATTCCACCAGTGCCATCGGTTCGCGATCAAAAATCATCTTGATCGTGCCATTCCCCGGTTCGTCGGGATCAAACATGGTCAGATGAATCTCGGCACTGCTGGCTTCCAACAATTGAACGAACTTCGAACGCCTGATGTCGATTTCCGGTCGCGCAAGCAAGGACAACGGCGTGCTGTTTTGCGGATAGCGCTGCGGACCACGGTTCGACTTTCTGTCAAAAACCGCCAGAGCACTTCCATCCGCAACCAACAACGCTGGCGAGGGCGGATCGTATTCAAACCGCATCTTGCCGGGCTTTTTGAGATAGAACGTCCCCGCTACCGTAGAGCCATCGGCGCTTTCCTGTGTGAAGCGGGCGGTCACGGATTGCAGGCTGTTCAAATAAGCATTCAGCTCGTCAACAACAGCATTTTGGGCGCTGGCAAATGTGCCAAACGAGACCAACGAAAGGGCGCCTAGCGCCGTGATAAAAAAGCGTCTGTTCATAGGTTTAACATACACTCTACGTCTAGGTTTTCAAACCCGTCGTCGCACTATCGGCGGATAATGGCGACTACTGTATTTCAGGCACCAGAATTTCGCGTTTGCCCACGTGGTTGGCTTGGCTAACCACGCCATTGTCTTCCATCTCTTCGACGATCTTCGCGGCCTTGTTGTAGCCGATCGAAAGCTTGCGCTGGATATAAGACGTCGAGCACTTCCGGTCGCGCGCTACAATCTGCACCGCCTGATCGTAAAGTGCATCTTCACCACCTGTATTGCCTCCAAGACCCAACAGCGCGTCGACATTCGCCTCCGCCTCTCCCTCCGGTCCTTCGACAACGCCGGAAACATAGGTCGGCTCACCCTGAGCCTTAAGGAACTTCACAATTTCCTCGACCTCTTCGTCCGAAACGAACGGTCCGTGCACACGGGTAACTTTGCCGCCACCGGCCATATACAGCATGTCACCCATGCCCAGCAGTTGTTCCGCACCCATCTCGCCCAAAATCGTCCGGCTATCGATTTTCGAGGTCACCTGAAACGAAATCCGCGTCGGGAAGTTAGCCTTGATCGTGCCGGTAATCACGTCAACCGAAGGTCGCTGCGTCGCCATAATCAAGTGGATCCCCGAGGCACGCGCCATCTGCGCCAAGCGCATAATACAGGCCTCGATCTCCTTACCTGCCACCATCATCAAATCGGCCATCTCGTCGACGATGACAACAATGTACGGCATGGTTTCGGGTGTAAACTCCTCGGTCTCGAACACCGGTTCGCCGGTCGCGTCGTCAAATCCCGTCTGGATGGTACGTTTAAAACCCTCACCCTTGGCCAGCGCGTCCTTCACGCGGCCATTATATCCATCGATATTCCGCACGCCCATTTTGGACATCTTGCGATACCGCTCTTCCATTTCCGCCACAGCCCATTTCAGGGCAACCACGGCCTTTTTCGGGTCCGTTACAACAGGCGACAGCAGATGCGGAATGCCGTCGTAAACCGACAGCTCCAACATTTTCGGATCGACCATGATCATCCGGCATTCCTGTGGGCTGAGTGTATACAGCAGCGACAGGATCATCGTGTTGATCCCCACCGATTTACCCGAACCCGTCGTACCCGCAATCAACAAATGCGGCATCTTCGCGAGGTTGGCCACGATCGGCTCCCCGCCGATATCCTTGCCCAACGCCAACGGAAGCTGGTATTTGCTATCACCGTACTCCGCCGAAGAAATGATCTCGCGGAACAGCACCATCTCGCGATGGTCATTCGGCAGCTCGATCCCGATAACCGAACGGCCCGGAATAGTTGAAACACGCGCCGCAAGGGCTGACATCGAGCGCGCAATATCGTCCGCCAGACCGATAACACGGCTGGCCTTCAGCCCCGCAGTCGGCTCCAACTCGTACATTGTGACCACCGGACCGGGGCGCACTTTGACGATCTCGCCTTTAACGCCGTAATCCTCCAGCACGTTCTCCAGCATCCGCGCGTTTTCATTCAACGCCTCGTCACTCAGCGTATGCCGGACGATCTGCGTTGGATTTGCCAGATAGGAAAGCGGAGGTGTCTCGTACCCGTCCTCTTTCGGCTCCAGCGCCAAACTCGGCTGCTCTTCTTTGCGTGCCCGCGTCGATTTCGCAGTCTTCTTCGGCGTCGGGTGCTGCACGCGTGGCACAGGTTTGCTCAATATCATCGGCCCCGTATCAACGACTTCGTCACTGTCTTCCGGACGTTCAATTATCGCAGTGTCGCCTTCACGATGTACGCCGCCAAGCGCCGGCACCCCGCCTGTTTTGCGCGCACGCACGGCCGCCGAAATTCTGGCGCTTAGACGGTCGTCAACCTGAACGGATTCCCCTTCAACCACATCCGAAGAAATCCGTACCTCGCCAACCTCGCGCCGCTCCGCCGCTTCCGCCACCCGAACCCGCCGGTTTTCGCGTGCTTTCTTGGCGGTCTCCATACCTTTGACGCCAAGGAACGCCAGAACAGCATATATTCCGGCGGTAAACTTGACCGTAATCCAGCGCAGCCCGAAATAGGCCGACACGAACCCGCGCCACACGCCTTTGAAAAAGGTCTTATACTCCGACCAGCTCACACCTAGAACATGCGCGCCAAAAACAATCGTGAGCAGCGCCAGAACTACCGTCAAAACCTTCAGGCTAATATCCAGAGCCATCGGTATGATCGGCAATATAGCCCCCAGAACTATATCCCCGAGCTTACCGCCAAGACCGTATTCAAACCCCCAACCCGCTGGTGGAACATGTGTGGCCACAAACACCGCAGAAAGCGCAATTGCCAAAGGTGCAAAAATCGCCCGCCAGAGCGCACGCTCCTGTCCGCGATGGAAAACCAATCGGCCACCCCAAACAATAAAACTCAGCGCCACGCCATAACCAGCCCAGCCCAACGCCTTATGCAACGGGTCCGCTATGTATGATCCAACAACGCCCAAGGCATTTTCTGCCGCACGATCCGTCGCGGTCGAGAAGCTCGGGTCGGTTTCAGTGTAGGTCCACAGCAACGCCGCAAAGGCCAGCCCTACAAGAACCAGCAAGAACCCGAGCGCCTCGGAGCCACGCTTGCGCAACTTTGCCTCCGTCTTGGATTCCACCAGACGTTTTCTGCTTTTCGACTTACCGCGCGTTGCTGCCTTGGCCATACCTGAAACTATTCCCCCAAACCCATCTCGTGACCGAGATGGTCGCGGATCGCATAAAGCCCCCGCTCAATTTCTTTTTCGTCTGCTACCAAGGCTACTCGAAAATACTCGGCTCCCGGATTGCCACCACCCAAACGCGGATCGTTTGGACGCGACAGATATTCCCCGGGAAGAACCCTAACTCCGGCCTCTTTCCACAACTTCAAAGCGGCCGCTTCACCGTCCCCAGCCTTTAGCCACAGGAAAAATCCGGCTTGCGGGCTGTTGTATCCACCCAAGTTTCCCAGAATACGGTCCGAAATGTCAAATTTTCGTTGATAGAGCGTGCGATTTTTTACGACATGCCCCTCGTCCGACCACACCGCCGCGCTAACCATCTGGATTGGAAGCGGCACTGGCGCGCCTGTATAATTTCGCAATTGCTTCATCGCGGCGATGGAGTTTTTACCACCCGCCGCAAATCCGCTCCGTAGTCCGGGCAAGTTGGAACGCTTGGAAAGCGAATGGAAAACGACAACCCGTTCGGGGTCAGCATCCATCTCTTCCGCCGCCGTCAGCGCACCCGTTGGTGGCGTATCGCGGTAAATTTCGGAATAGCACTCGTCGGCAAAAACACGGAAATCGTGCTTTTCACCCAGCGCAATCAGGTCTTTCCAATAATCTTTGCTGGCCACCGCGCCCTGAGGGTTCGAAGGCGAACACATGTAGACAATCGCTGTGCGGTCCAACAAGCCCTTCGGAACCGACGCGAAATCCGGTAAGAAGCCGTTTTCTTCGGGCGCAGGTACAAACACGGGCTCAGCCCCGGCCGACAACGCCGCCACCATATAGCATTGGTAAAACGGGTTCGGCAGCAACACGACCGGCTTTTGCCCGTTCTTTTCCTCGGGACAGAGCGCAAGGGCGGCGTTGAACAACCCCTCCCGCGTGCCATTCAGGTTAAGAACGTTCTGGTCAGGGTCAACAGGTTTTAGGTCAAACCGGTTCTCCAACCACCGCGCAATCGCCCCGCGCAACCCAGGTGCGCCGTCGTTTGGCGGGTACTTATTGAAACCATCCGCATGGCGCAGCAGTAATTCCGGCACAAAGTCGGGAAACTTGTGCTTCGGCTCGCCGATCGACATATGCAAAACCTCGCCGCCCGCTGGATGTGGGTCCAGTAAAGCGCGCAAACGCGGGAAAGCATATTCCGGCAGGTTTGAAAACCGTTTGGGATACTGCATATCTGCCTCATACGGGGTCTAATCGCCCCTTATAGTGTTGAGTTTACAGCGAAGCTGCTCTCAGGTCCAGTGTCCACTGCGAAAGTTCGGAAGCCATCGTTTCCTCGCCTTTTACTTGACCAGATATCCGAATGCAGCATCGAGGCTCTCACGGTAACTTTCACCCGTGTCGAAAAACGCAACGTTGGCGGCAGCGGCCGCCTGTTTATCCATCACCGATATCTCGTGGTGGCGGATAATATGGTTACGCTGGTATTCCGCGCTCTCTCCCTTAAGCCAATTGTTAGCGATCGACGGGTATTCAAGCATGTCAGACAGTTTCTGCTCCCACGGCGTTTCTGGATACCCAAGCACACAACCCGTAACATCCGGTGCCTCATCCATCATCTTGCGGATAAACGCAGGGCGCAGATACACCCCCTCCAAGACATAAGGCATCCCGCAATAGCGGATATTCTCGACCATCGGTGCCAATACATTCTCTAGGTTGGCCGCGACCTCGACATCGTCCCGCTCATTTGCATACTCGCTGAAGCCCGCACCCCGCAGCCCCATCATAAGGACGTCAAGACTAAGATACGGGACTTTCTTCTCCTCCAGCAACCGAAGCGCGAGGGAAGTCTTTCCGCTTCGGCTCGCCCCTCCGATCAGATAAATCACCCGCGCACGACCTCTTCCATGGCCGCACCCAAACGCAGCAATTTTGCTTCGGCGAACGGTTCACATAACGCCGTGATCCCGCAGGTCGGTGTATCGGTTGGCAAAGTCAGCCCGCACAACCCCATCTGACTGCCGATACGTGTGTTGCGCAGGGCCAGCAGGTTTTCCTTGATGAAATAGTCATGGTCTGACAGCAGCCGCTCAATGTTAGGCGGCAAAATTGGCGACGAGGGGACGAGCACCGCGTCAAATCCGGCCGTTGCTTCAAGGTATGCTGCACGCAGCTGTCTTAGCCGCTGCCAGCTTTCGATAAACTCCACCGCCGAATATGCCGCGCCTGCACGGAAACGTTCACGCACGGGCGGGAACATCGCGTCGGGATTGGCTTCGATTTCGGTATGCCATTGGGCGTAGGCCTCGGAAGTGAACAAACACCCAGCCAAATCCATAGCCTCCGCAACCTCGGAGATTTCACCGCGAACAATTTCGGCACCCGCTGCTTGCAGACGCGCGACGGCAGCTTCAAAAGCAGCCAAAGGCTCGGGCCGGCAATCCGGCAATGCAACCGTTTCGAGCACCAAAAACCGTTTGCCCGTGACGGTGGCGCCCGACAAGTCGGGCGCGGGTTCGCCAGCCATAACCGCTGTCAGCTCCGCGGCGTCTTCCACCGAACGGCATAACGGACCGACGGTATCGAAACTCTCGCAGAGCGGCACGACCCCCTCGGTCGACAAGTATCCAAGTGTTGTTTTCAACCCGACCATATCATTCCAGACCGACGGCAATCGCACCGAGCCACCTGTGTCCGACCCGATTCCCGCCGCAGCAAGTCCAAACGCCACCGACGTTGCAGCACCCGAAGACGAGCCGCCGGCCACAAGATCCGGATTGGTTGAATTCGGCGGCGTTTCCGTCACAGCATTCAAACCTAGGCCCGAAAACGCCAACTCCGTCATATGTGTCTTGCCCAGACAAACCAGACCGGCCCGCGTCGCATTCTGCAATACCCGCGCATCTGTAGACGGCACCCGCCCCTTCAACAACGCGCTTCCCGCTTCGGTCACAACCCCGGCAGTGTCGTACAAATCCTTCCAGCTGATCGGCACCCCGTCCAGCAACCCGCGCCGCACGCCCGCTTTCGCCCGCTCGGACGCCGCTTTTGCCTCCGCCCGCGCGCGATCCACCGTTAACCTTGCATAAATCCGGTCCCGATATTCATGCGCCCCGATTGCCTCGAGATAGGCCTCGCAAAGGTCAACCGGATCGATTTCCCCCGCGCCAATCGCCCGCCCCAGATCACACGCCGTCATTTTCAGCCAATCAGCCATAAATCCCTCCAAATACATTTGGCCACACGCTAATCCGATATGGACAAACCCGCAATCGCGAGCATAGTAGAAATATGAAAACCGATACCGATGTCATCATTGTCGGCGGCGGCCTCAACGGTCCTGCGCTGGCCCTCGCTCTCGCTTCCGGCGGAATCCGTAGTATTATCATCGACGCCATGCCGCGCGAGGTCCATGACGACCCCGATTTTGACGGGCGCTCCTATGCACTATCGCTATCCTCGGTAAATATGCTCAAGGCGCTTGGCATCTGGCCCGACATCGCGGAAAAAGCGCAACCGATGCTCGACATTGTTGTGACTGACGGCAAAGCTGGCGAGGGGGCCTCCCCGCTGCACCTCCACTTCGATCACCGCGAGATCGAAGAAGGTCCGATGGGCCACATGGTCGAGGATCGATATCTCCGCCACGCCTTGCTAACAACCATCGACACCGCGCCGCTGGTCGAACACATCGCCCCGCAAATGGTCACAGGCCAATCCGTCACCGACGGCTTCGCGAGCGTAACCTTGCAAGATGGCCGCGAGCTGTCCGCTCGCCTGATCGTCGGCTGCGACGGCCGTAAAAGCCAAACCGCCGTGCGGGCAGGCATCCAACGCACCCGCAAACCTTATCACCAAACCGGTCTGGTCTGCGCGATTACCCACGAAAAACCCCATAACGGCGTCGCCCACCAGTTCTTTATGCCGCCGGGGCCACTGGCGATCCTGCCATTGCCCGGCAACCGTTCCTCCATCGTCTGGACAGAAACGACCGAGCGCGCGGAAACCATCGCCACCATGTCGGACGAGGACTATCTGGATGAGCTCCGCCCCCGCTTTGGCGATTTTCTGGGCGAAATCACCCTGACCGGCAAACGCTTTTCCTATCCTCTGGACCTGACACTGGCGCATTCTTTCACCGCCGACCGTGTCGCGCTTGCCGGTGATGCCGCGCACGGCGTCCACTATATCGCCGGCCAAGGCCTGAACCTGGGCCTGCGCGATGTCGCCGCCTTGGCCGAGGTCCTGATCAAAGCCGCCCGCCGTGGCGAAGACATCGGTTCAAGCATTGTCCTAGACACCTACGCCCAGTGGCGACGTCTCGATACAACACTGCTGGTGGCATCGACCAATACCGTCAACCGCGTGTTCTCCAACGACAACCCGCTTCTGCGCCTTGGTCGTGATCTCGGCCTCGCAGCCATAAACGCCCTGCCCAAAGCCCGCCGCACCCTGATCCGCGAAGCCGCCGGATTGACGGGAGATGTACCGAAGCTGATGCAGGGCCGGCAAATCTAGGTTGTTCTAAGGAAACCGCCGAACTGTGCTATACTTCCCGCATAAATAATAAAAAAAACGGGGGATATACTCATGGAAATCGTAAAGTTCTTACACTTTTTCGGCCTGATGCTCGATGCCGGAGCCGGTCTTGGAAACATGGCCGCAGCAATTGCACATAAACGCACCGGCGGCGGACCGCCTTCCGATACAATCAAAGCGATAAAGCCGATTTTCGGACTGTTCGCATTATCCGGCATCAGCCTTCTCTGGCTCACCGGACTTATCATGACCTTGAACGTCGAGCCGACCCTGCTGGGCACCTTGTTCTACGTGAAACTGGCTGTCGCGGCGGCCATGCTCGGGATCAGTGTCTTCCTGATGACGATCGCAAAAAGCCAGCCAAGGCGGACACACCACCACCAGCCTATTTCGAACCGCTCGGCCGTACGTCCGGCGTATTGGCAATCGTAGCAGTGGCACTCGCAGTCATGGTTTTCAGGTAAAAGCACGGTGTTTCTGGCCTTGTAGGCCGTCCGTTTTTATGCTTCCCTCGCGTCAACAATTTGACGCAACAGCCGTGCTGTGCCCAACGTAAGGATCTCCGACATGCTAGACGCAACCGACCTGAGTTCGAAACTCAATGACCCGACACTTCTGCGCACCCAAGCCTACGTAAACGGCGAATGGATCGACGCCGATGATGGCGCGACGTTCGAGGTAACAAACCCCGCGCGTGGCGATGTAATCTGCACCGTTCCGGATATGACCGCCGCCGAAACCGCCCGCGCAATCGACGCCGCCTATGCCACCCAAAAAGCATGGGCCAAACGCACCGGCAAAGACCGTGCAGCCGTTCTGCGTAAATGGTACGATCTGATGATCGAGAACGCCGACGACCTCGGCATGATCCTGACCGCCGAAATGGGCAAACCCTTCCTCGAGGCCAAAGGCGAGATCATGTACGGCGCCTCCTTCATCGAATGGTTCTCCGAAGAAGCCAAACGCATCTACGGCGAGACCATCCCCGGCCACCTCGAAAACGCCCGCATCATGGTCCTGAAACAACCGATCGGCGTTGTCACCTCGATCACCCCGTGGAATTTCCCCAACGCCATGATCGCCCGCAAAGTTGCGCCCGCGCTGGCCGTGGGTTGTACCTTCGTATCGAAACCCGCCGAAGACACGCCACTATCGGCGTTGGCAATGGCGGTTCTGGCTGAACGCGCTGGCGTGCCTGCTGGCGTATTTTCGGTCGTCACCACCTCGAAAAGCGCGGAAATCGGCAAGGAGTTCACCTCCAACCCGAAAGTCCGTAAACTGACTTTCACCGGCTCCACCCAAGTCGGCCGCATCTTGCTACGCCAAGGCGCGGATCAGGTCATGAAAATGTCGATGGAACTTGGCGGCAACGCGCCGTTCGTCGTCTTTGATGACGCCGACCTCGATGCAGCGGTCGAAGGCGCGATGATCTCGAAATACCGCAACAACGGCCAGACCTGCGTTTGCGCCAACCGTATCTACGTGCAGGAAGGTGTCTACGAAGCCTTCGCCGAAAAACTTGCCGTGGCTGTAGCCAAAATGAACGTGGGCGACGGTTTTGACGAAGGTATCACCACTGGCCCGCTTATCACCGCAGCCGCAGTGGCCAAAGTCGAAGAGCACATCGCCGACGCAACCGCCAAGGGCGCGAAAGTCACCACCGGCGGGCACCGCCACGAACTGGGCGGCACCTTCTTCGAGCCGACCATCCTGACCGGCGTCACCCGTGACATGCAGGTTGCCAACGACGAAACCTTCGGCCCCGTTGCACCGCTCTTCAGCTTCAAAGACGAAGCCGACGTGATCGAACAGGCCAACGACACCATCTTCGGCCTCGCCGCATATTTCTACGCCAACAACCTAAGCCGCGTCTGGCGCGTCGCCGAGGCACTGGAATACGGTATCGTCGGCGTCAATACCGGCATCATCTCGACCGAGGTCGCCCCCTTCGGTGGCATCAAACAATCCGGTCAGGGTCGCGAAGGTTCCCACCACGGCGTCGAGGATTTCCTCGAAATGAAATACGTCTGCATGAGCGTCTAGACAGCTTCGCGCGCAGGGTGATACCGTGACAAACTGTATCACCCTGTAGTGCGGAGTATCTTGCGATTTCTATTCTCACAATCACCCTAAATCCGGCGCTCGACATTGCGGGTTCCGTCGACCAGATTGTTATCGGCCCAAAGCTGCGCTGCGATGGCGGCCAGATTGACCCGGGCGGCGGCGGCGTAAACGTTTCGCGCGCGATCAACATCCTTGGTGGCCGCTCTGAAGCCTTCGTGGCGACCGCTGGTGTCCTCGGTGATCTGCTGGTCAAACAACTGCGCAAACACGGCGTTGATCCGATCCGTTACGAAACCAACGGTCATACCCGCCAGAGCCTCAGCATCTACGAAGAATCTTCGGGCAAACAGCTCCGTCTTGTCCTTCCCGGCCCGATCTGGATCGAGCGGCAGATCGATGGCTTGATGGATGCCATCCTCGAACATGTCGAGGAAGGCGCATGGGTCGTTGCCAGCGGCAGCCTCCCGCCCGGAATTCCCGACGATTTCTACATCGAGCTAAATTCCGCGATCAGATGGAAGAATGCTCGCATGGTGCTCGACACTTCCGAGAAAACCCTGATGACTTCGGTAAAATCCGTGGTGCACCCCTACGCGGTGCTGCGGATGGACCAGCTAGAGGCCGAATTTCTGGCTGACACAACTTTTCCGAACCCTGCCGAGATGGCTGACTTCGCGCAGAAAATAGTGAGCGATAATATTGCCGAAGTTGTCGTGCTGGCGCGTGGCGCCGATGGGTCCGTTTTCGCGACAGCAACCGAACGCCTACACGTCAAACCGCCCTTGTCTAACGTGCTAAGCGCAGTCGGCGCAGGTGACAGTCTTGTCGGCGCTCTGACGCTGGCACTCTCGCAAGGCAGATCACTGGAGGAAGCCGCATTGCTCGCAACCTCCGCCGCCTCCTCGGCGGTGCAGACCGGCGCGTCGGATTTATGCATCCGCAGTGTGACCGAACACATCATGACGCAATGCGTTGTCGACAAATTATAAGGAGACAGCGGCTAATGGTTAATTAGCCGCTGCGCAAAATCGTATGTACAGGTTGTGTACGCATTGTGTACGTGTTGTGTACCACCTCGAACTCGTAAATCCGGTAAAAGTTAACGCTTCGCGTCTTTGCCCAACGTCTCCGGATCAAACTCGAAATGTGCACCGCAGAATTGGCAGTCCGCCGTCACTTTACCCTCGTCGTTGGTCATATGCCCAATGTCCTTGGCCGAGTAGATCGACATAGTCTGCTCCACCTTCTCCGGCCCACAGGTACACCCGAACGTAACCGGTTGTGCGTCAAAAATCCGTGGTGTTTCCTCGTGGAACAGACGCACCAGCAAGGTGTCCGGCGAGACATGCGGCCCGATCAGTTCAACGAGCTCAACGCTGCCAAGAAGGATCGAAACGCGGTTCCAGTTTTCGCCGTCTTCACCGTCCACCAAATCCGAACCCGTCAGCAATCCGTCTTCTCCCGAGGCACCATCTTTGGCGTATGGCGACGCCTTGGGCATATGCTGTAGCATCACCGCACCCCCGCGCCATTTGGCTTCTTCACCGGGCACAGCGGACTCGGCCACCGCGATTTCGAACTTGGTTGGCAACTGCTCGGATTGCGCAAAATAGGTTTCCGCACAGGTCGCCAGCGAACCACCCACCAAAGGCGTAATCCCTTGATAAGGCTGCATTCCTGTGCCTTGGTCGATCAAAATTGCAAACATCCCTTTGCCGATATTCTCAAACGGAGTTCCGTCGCTCTCGGCCAGACGGTCCGCATCATAGCTCGCATACCCGCGAATTTTCGCCGGTTCGCCTTCGACTTCGGCCGCATAATAATCGGTCGCAATCAGGCGGATCGGGCCGTCACCGCGAATTTGCAGCGACAACTTCCAGCGAAGCCCAATCGTTTGTCCGATCATCGCCGTCAGCAAAACCGCCTCGGCGACCAACGCTGCCACCTGTGTCGGATAGTCGTGCTGCGCCAATATTTTCTGCAACGTTCCATCCAGACGCGCCACGCGGCCACGCGCGTCGGCATTGTCCAGCTGGAAGGGTAGGATGGTGTCATCCCAGATAAGTTGATTGGCAGTGCTCATGTCAGGCTCCTCGACGCGTCCAAGCACGATCAGATAGGCGCTTTGCCCGGCAAATTCAAACCCTGACTTGCAGATCACCTAAAAATGTTCTCCACTAAGGGCCCGTCAATTTTGCAACCGCAGGAGAGCCCAGCCAGATGAGACGATACGGAAGCCCACCTGTCCCCGGCGTAACCTACACTGACCGCCCGGGAGCATACGGTATTATCCGGCACGGCCGTGACATACTGATCACCGAACAGACCGATCCGTTTCCGGAGTTCCAGTTGCCCGGCGGCGGCATCGACCAAGGCGAGAATGCAATCACCGCGCTGCATCGCGAAGCTTACGAAGAAACCGGCTGGAGCGTCGCGATCGAGCGTAAACTCGGCGCCTTTGTACGTTTCACTTACATGCCGGAATACGACTTATGTGCCCGAAAAATATGCCATATTTATCTGTGCACGGCGGTTCTGCAAAAGTCCGAGCCGCTTGAACCCGGTCACACAGCCGTCTGGATGTCACCATCTACCGCCGCCCAACAGGTCGGAAACCCGGGTGACCGTGCGTTTATCTCAGCTCTGCGGCTTCGATAAATCCTTACGAAAACGCTTCCACGTCAAATCGTGCCGGTGCTCGTACATCCGGAACACAGCATAGAAAAACCAGACGATCAGCGCACAGTATAGCGCGCCAAAAATCGCATCGCTAAGAAAATGACGGCCGGTGATAATCCGCAACGCGATACCCAGTATCGACATCGGCAACAGGAAATACAGGCTGATACGGCGCCAGACACGGTTCAGGTTCGGCCAGATAACAATCGCGTAGACGAGTATCGCCGTAGTAATCGCACTGCTTTCACCGGAAACAAATGAACAATTCACCTCGCACTGGTCAGAAATCACCATCGGTGGAGAGAAGGTACTAGAGCCGCCGAAAAATTCGATTTCCTCTGGTCGCGCACGTCCCCAAAAGGTCTTGAGAATTCCGTTCACCAACCCCAGCGGGCCGACGAGAAATACTGCACTTAAAAAACCCCAAGTCCTCAGCGGAACCTCGCGCCGTTCCCCAATCGACAGACTGCGGAAAAACATGATGACTATTAGCAAGGCGCCGGTCCATAACCCATACATAAATATCATCCGGATTACGTGGAACAGCGGGTCAGGCCGATGCTTGAAGCCATCTGCTTCATCGAAGAATAGCGCTGAAAACCATATGTCGATCTCGGGAGCCGCCAGAAACACAAGCGAAAACACGCCGATAGCAATAATCAGCGCCCAACCGGTTCGCCGCCATGATGTTCCTGAATACAAAGGTTTATTTCCCGTACAAGCTGTTAAGTTCGAGAGCCGGAATAGCAGGTTTTGATCCGCGCTCAAACCCAAATGTTAGAGCTATCCACATCGAAATCACTGATATATGCTGAAATTATTAAACACTAATCAGGATTGTCCAGATGTATAAAAAACTCCTCGCGATGTCTCCAATCGTTTTTCTCATGTCCTGCGCCAGCTTGACCGAAGATGCATGCCGAACCGGTGACTGGTCTTCGATCGGGTATAATGATGGCGTAAACGGGCGCTATGAAAGCTACATCAACGAGCACCGCGACGCCTGTAGCGATTATGGCATAGCCCCTAACACTTCGGCTTGGCTGCTTGGGCGGATCGAGGGATTAAAGCAATATTGCACCGTAGAAAACGCCTACAGCATAGGCCGCCGCGGGAAGGAATTGAACAACGTTTGCCCTGAAACACAAATTTCAGACCTACGCCTCGCAAACTTTTATGGCATCCGCTACCACGAAATCTGGCAAGAGATAGATGCGCTTGAAGACGAAATTAGAGAAATCCGGCAGATTCTCGCGACCGATTTCATCGGTGAGCTCACACCTGAGCAGTTGTCGCTTAAAAACTTCTACCTGCTTCGCGTCATCGATCTACAAAGCGAGATCCGTCTACTCGAACGCGAACTCTCCAAGTACGATAGTTTGCCTTAGTAATGCGCTAAAAATGTCGGCGTAGGCCATGCGTCCGCCGGCATTCCGAAGCGGAGCTGCTCTGCCTGAACCGCAGATCGTGTGCGTGCACCCAAGATGCCGTCGATCTTTCCAACATCATACCCGCGTGCCGCCAAAATCTGTTGCAACTGTTTCATCTGTGCGTCACTCAAACCTTCGTCCGGCGCCCCCGCATCATAGCGTTGCGCCCCTCCCAAACGGGTCGCGAGATATGCTGCGGTTGTCGAATAGATGAACGACTGGTTCCACTCCAGATAGACGTCATAATTCCGAAACGCCAAGAACTTTGGCCCTTTGCGCCCTTGCGGTGCCAGCAACGATGCCTCCATTCCGCCCGAGGGCATGTTGCCGTTACGCGCACGTAGCCCCATTGATTCCCACTCCGAAACCCGAAGTTTCGTTTCCAGGCCGGACTTTTCCCAACGCAGGTTGCCTGGCGCGGTCACTTCAACCAGCCAAGGCTCACCAGCGCGCCAACCAAGCGATTGGATCAATTTCGCTGCCGTCAAAATCGCATCCGGCGAGCTGGTTTTCAGGCGCACGTGACCGTCACCGTCGCCGTCCATACCTTTGCTAACAATATCTTCAGGCAACATCTGAACCTGACCGATTTCGCCAGCCCATGCGCCTGTGGTTGTCGCCGGATCCAGATCCCCGTTTTCAACCATCTCGATTGCCGCCAATAGCTGCGGGCGGAACAGATGTGGACGCCGACAATCATGCGCTAGTGTCGCCAGCGCGTTGACTGTATTGAAATCGCCCTGCACCGCACCGTAATCCGTTTCCAGTGCCCAGAACGCGGTAATCACTTCGGCAGGAACCCCGAACTCACGGCGTGCGCGATCAAAAACAGACGCGTATCGGTCCATGTTTTTCGCACCATGCGACATCCGGTAACTGCTGATCGAGCGCTGCGAGAACTCCAGAAACGTCTGTTTGAATACACCCTGCGCGCGGTCTCGTGACAGCACTTTAGGGTCTACTTGCGCCCAGTTTACCACCGCATCTGTCGCACGTTTGGAATATCCCGCAGCTAGGGCCTCGGCGCGAACTCCGTTCAAAAAACTGCTAAACGATCCGCCGCACGGGGTCGACTGTGCCAGAACCGGCGACGTTAGAACCGTTACGGTCAAAATTGATTTTACCAAAAGAAATTTCATGTCTATGCCTCGCAAACTGTATGTCTTCGACGGTAATCCGCCAGAATTATTCAATCAACCCGTTACCTAAAGGCTGGCCCGCGCGCGCCGCAGGATTATAGCCTGATCCAAGGCAATCCGTTTGTGTGCCGGATCGTTGATGATCAAATCCACCCACGCACTGGTCGCCCGCTTTTGTTCAAATTCCGTGTAAAATATATCAAACTCGGCGAAACTCTCGCCCTCGCCGACCTCGACCATCCGGACGATTTGCTCGGTATTGGGGCCGTGACAAAGATTGAGGCGCGCGTAAGCCTGAAACGGTTCCGACGTCTGTGTACGCAAAACAAACCTTAGCAAATCTTGCCGACCGAGCGCTAGTACACCCTCTTGCGGTAACGCAAAGGCCAGCGAAAAAAAGCTGCCGGTAAAATCGGTGAAGTCGAAAACCAGACCATCGCTGTAATCTTCGGACTGCTCGATAGCAAACTGCGCGCCTTCCACTTCGTGGTGCAACGTCAGGTTCGGCGCAAGGCCTGTCCCCGTTAGGATGTTACCCGCAATTCCGTCGATGGGAACCTGCGTGTTTAACGCCGGTGTAAACGCCCATTGCGTCTTGGGCGGGATATGAAACCCGTCCGGCACGTCGATCACTGTAACATTATCTGCGGCGAGCCGCGGTTTACCGAACAGGCTCACGTCGCTGTATTCGCATTTAGGGTCGCCTGCACAAAATCACGGATGATCCGCAAGCTACGTTTTTCTTCGAGGTCTACATCCGAGTAACCCGTTACAGAAAACGCCACCAACCTGCCGTTCACCTCGGTGAAGGCTCGCCAATACCGGTTGGAAACTCCGGCACTATCGGTGAAGGCTTTGTCTTCCACCAGCAGATACAATGCTGCATCGGTTTGCTTGGTCTCAAGGATGCTGACCGCACCATCGACATGGCTTTTGCCCAGCGAGAACAGTCCAACCGGCGTCTCGAAAAACGCCCCGAGTGCTGTTAACGCAGCCTTGCTTCCGTTTTCGCGGCCAACAAGTCCGGTGGGCGAAATGCTTGCGGTCAGGATTGAGGAGATCGGAATCCGCGCCGCTTTGCCCGAAGCCGAGACGACGCGACAATCGCTTAGGAACATGAAAGTTCCACGTGCATTTTCGTCGATTGTGGCACGATCGATGCAAAAGCCGGCGGGCGAGGCCACAATGACTTCGGCATCGCCAGCTTCTACCCGCACGGCCTTCGGAATTGGCGTCGGCCCTTCCGGTGCAGTGTTTTCAAGGTTGCCACAAGCGGTCAGAATAACCGAAAGGGCGACTAGCGCCGCCCCTTTTGCTAATGTCTTAAAGGTCTGCATAGATGTGTTTTTCCATCTTGCCACCCGGATGCGTCACCGCACCTTTACGCGTTGAACCAACTTGCTGCGCATACTTCCAAAGCGCGCCGGACGCATAAATGGTATCGCGCGGGCCTTTCCATTCGGCTTTCCGTTTCGCCATTTCCTCGTCGGAAACATCAACCGAAATTTCGCCCTTATGTGCGTCAAGCGTGATCATATCGCCATCTTTAACCAAAGCGATCGGGCCGCAATGCGCGGCTTCAGGGCCGACATGGCCAACGCAAAACCCGCGTGTCGCACCCGAGAACCGGCCGTCCGTAATCAGCGCAACTTTCTTGCCCATACCTTGACCGGAAAGCGCTGCTGTCGTTGCCAGCATTTCGCGCATTCCCGGGCCGCCCGAAGGACCCTCGTTACGAATAACCAGAACTTCGCCTTCTTTGTAAGTGCGATTCTGAACCGCTTCGAACGCGTCTTCTTCGCATTCAAAGACATGGGCAGGACCAGTAAACGTAGTTTCTTCGTCGGTCATGCCGGCGATTTTAACGATTGCACCCTCGGGGGCCAGATTGCCTTTCAAACCAACAACGCCGCCAGTTTTCGAAATCGGAGCCTCGATCGGATAGATAACTTTGCCGTCCGCCGCGCCTGTTACACGGTCGACTTCTTCGCCAATCGTGCGGCCGCTGGCGGTCATGCAATCTTCGTGCAACAAACCGGACTTGCGTAATTCCTTCATCACGATCGGAACGCCGCCGACTTCATACAAATCTTTGGCCACATACTGTCCACCCGGTTTCAGGTCGACGAAATACGGTGTGTCGCGGAAGATGTCGCAAACATCCTCAAGGCTGAAATCAATGCCAGCCTCATGCGCGATTGCCGGCAGGTGCAGGCCTGCATTTGTTGAACCACCGGTACATGCAACGATCCGTGCCGCGTTTTCAAGCGACTTACGCGTAACGATATCACGCGCGCGGATATTGTGTTTCAGCAGGTTCATCACCGCCTCGCCCGATGCCTCGGCAAACTGGTCACGGCTTTCGTATGGGGCCGGAGCACCCGACGACTGGAACAACGCCAAACCGATCGCTTCGGAAACCGCCGCCATAGTGTTGGCGGTAAACTGGCCGCCGCACGAACCCGCCGACGGGCAAGCAACCGTTTCCAGACGCTTCAAATCCTCGGTCGACATGTTGCCGGCCTGATGTTGGCCTACTGCTTCGAACACGTCCTGAACAGTAACGTCACGGCCCTCAAAGCGGCCCGGCAGAATCGAGCCGCCATAGATGAATACGGATGGCACGTTCAGGCGCACCATCGCCATCATCATACCCGGCAAGGATTTATCGCAACCCGCAAGACCAACGATCGCATCATAGCAGTGGCCACGCATGGTCAACTCGACAGAATCGGCAATCGCCTCGCGGCTAGCCAGAGACGAGCGCATACCCTCATGCCCCATCGCGATACCATCGGTAACCGTAATCGTCGTGAACTCGCGCGGTGTTCCGTGCGCCACTTTAACACCCATCTTCACGGATTGAGCCTGACGGTTTAGTGAGATGTTGCAAGGCGCGGCCTCGTTCCAACAGGTCGCAACACCAACTAGCGGCTGGTGGATTTCCTCTTCGGACAGGCCCATCGCATAAAGGTAGGAACGATGCGGTGCACGTTCTGGCCCTTCGGTTACATGGCGGCTTGGAAGGTTCGATTTATCGATTGGTCCGGAATTCATTTCGGGCAACTCCTGCTGGATTCATTTTAGTTGCACCAGCAATAGGTAATGCCACACGAAATCTCAAGTATTGCGATGCGGATTTAGTGTCGCTACCCTCCGCATCAACCATTTTTTTGATACTTTTTCCGGAGCCTCCATGTTTCCCCACTTTTCCCCCGCCTTTCAACGTTTCGTCGCACCCGCACAGGAACGGGCGGAAATCTGGCGTACGTTGATCGGTATCGGGCTGGTATTTGGCCTGTTTTTATTGACCACTACTGTTTTAGGCCTCCTGACCGCAATCGGTGGCGAAGTTCTTGAACCGGGTCTAGGCGAACGCCTGATGCAGGAAGTAGAGGAAGGGCGCACCATTTTCGCAACGCTCGCCATGCTCGCCCTTATCTCCAGCTTTATCCCTGCGCTGTGGCTGGTCCTGCGTTTCCTGCATAAACGAAAGCTTCGCACGCTTCTTGGCCCATCCGGCAAAATCGACTGGCGGCTCTGGAAATTCGCTGCCGGTATTATCCTGTTGTTGGCCGTCGTGGATGCAGTAACGACATTCGCGACCACTGATCTGGTCCAGCAAATGCCGCTCACAAAATGGCTAACTTGGCTTGCCCCGTCGCTTTTATTTCTATTCCTGCAAACCTCCGCCGAGGAGTTGGTATTTCGCGGATACCTGCAACAACAACTCGCAGCTCGCTTCAAGAGCCGCTGGATCTGGTGGTTCCTGCCCTCGGCACTTTTCGGAATCGGCCATTTCAACCCCGCTCTGTTTGGTGGCAACGCCATACTGGTGGTAGCGATTACGACGCTGATGGGGCTGATCCTGGCCGACATTACCGCGCGTTTCGGCTCGCTTTCGCCCGCGATGGGGCTGCATTTCGCGAATAATCTGGTGGTGATGCTGTTTATGAACTCGCCCGGACAACTAAGCGGAATGAGTTTCTACCTCTACGATGCGAACCTGCAAAGCCCCGAGATGAAATTCGGTTTGATAATCTCGCTCGCATCTATGGTGATCGGCTATGTGATTTTCATGCTTATCATGCGCCGGCGTCGGCTCTGACGTTGCAATCCGCTGTTGGTCCGATTATTTAGGGTCGCAGAGCAGCAAAAAGGGCCAATCGGCACATGAACTGGATTTCAAACTACGTCCGTCCGAAAATCAACTCGATTTTTTCCCGTCGCGAGACGCCGGATAACCTGTGGACGAAATGTCCGGAATGCGGAACGATGTTGTTCCACCGCGAACTGACCGAGGCGCTGAACACCTGCCCGTCCTGTAACCACCATATGCACATCTCGCCGCGAGACCGCTTCGAGACAATTTTCGACGGCGGCCTGTTCGTCGAGGTCGACGTCCCCGAGCCGGTCAGCGACCCGTTGCAATTTAAAGACCAGAAAAAATACCCCGAACGCATGCGCGATGCGCGTAAAAAGACCGACGAAAAAGAAGCTATGCTGGTTGCCGAAGGTGACATGGGCCGCATGAAGGTGGTCTGTGCAGGGCAGGACTTTTCGTTCATGGGTGGCTCGATGGGTATGTACGTCGGTAACGCCATCATCGCAGCTGCCGAACGGGCGGTGCAGCTTAAGGCACCATTGGTCCTTTTTTCTGCCGCTGGTGGCGCACGCATGCAGGAAGGCATCTTGTCCCTGATGCAGATGCCACGCACCACGGTCGCCGTTGAGATGGTGAAAGAAGCGGGACTGCCTTACGTAGTCGTTCTGACCCATCCGACTACGGGTGGTGTGACCGCATCATACGCGATGCTTGGCGACGTCCATATCGCAGAACCCAACGCCCTGATTTGTTTTGCCGGCCCGCGTGTTATCGAACAAACCATCCGCGAAAAACTGCCCGAAGGCTTCCAGCGTTCAGAATACCTGCTGGACCACGGCGTGCTTGATCGTGTGACCCACCGCAAAGACATGAAGAACGAACTGGTGACTATTTTGCGGATGCTGACCAATAAAACCCCGCAGGTGTACGGTGATTTGCCCAAGCCGGATAAAACGGAAGCCGTCGAGACGGAAACCACCTCGTGAGCAATAGCGACATTATTCTGGAGCGGATGATGTCGCTCCACCCCAAGATCATTGACCTGACTTTGGACCGGATGCACCGGTTATTGACTGCGCTCGGCAATCCTGAAAAGCACCTGCCACCCGTGATCCACCTTGCCGGAACTAACGGCAAGGGATCGACGCAAGCCATGATCCGTGCCGGGCTTGAGGCTGACGGCAATCGTGTACACGCTTACACTTCTCCACACCTTGCACGGTTTCACGAACGCATACGTCTAGCCGGTGAATTGATCACCGAAGACTATCTGAGCGAAGTACTGGCCGAGTGTGAAGAGGCCAATGGCGACATAACTATCACGTATTTCGAGATCACCACCTGCGCTGCGCTGTTGGCCTTTGCACGATCCGACGCGGAGTATACCTTGCTGGAAACCGGTCTAGGCGGACGACTGGATGCAACAAACGTTGTCGAGACACCCCGCCTTTGCGTAATCACTCCGATCAGCATCGACCACCAGCAGTATCTGGGCGAAACCATCGAAGAGATCGCAGCGGAGAAAGCCGGCATCCTTAAACACGGCGTTTACTGTGTTGTCGGCCCGCAACAAGACGCAGCCCTTGAAGTTATCGAGGCCCAAGCCGCAAAAGTTGGTGCCGCTTTGTTGATCCACGGCCAACACTGGCAGGTCTGGGAAGAAAACGGCCGGCTGGTCTATCAGGACGAGAATGGCCTTCTCGACCTACCGATGCCTAACCTCATCGGTGCTCATCAGGTGCAAAATGCCGGTGCTGCCATCGCCGCCCTACGCGCTCTCGGTAAACCCGAATCCGCCTGTGAAGCCGCGATAACCAAGGTCGAATGGCCAGCCCGCATGCAACGGCTGCGCCACGGCCCGCTTGTAGAAGCGGCGGGTCAGGCCGAAGTTTGGCTTGACGGAGGTCATAATCCCGCCGCGGGTCAGGCGTTGGGTGAAGCTTTGAAACGTTTGCCCAAACGCCCAACTTATTTGATCTGCGGGATGCTGAACACCAAAGATATCACCGGATATCTGCAACCGCTCGCGAAATCCGCTAGGGGCCTGTATGGCGTGTCGATCGAAGGCGAGGCTGCAACCCTTCAAGCTTCTGAAACCGTCGCAGCGGCACGTTCAGTACATATTCACGCCGAAGAGGCTGCATCCGTCAGTGAAGCCCTTGACGCAATCATTGCAAAAGACCCATCAGCGAGAATCCTGATCTGCGGATCGCTATATCTTGCAGGCCGCATTTTACGCGAAAACGGATAACTTCTGATTAAAGCCGCCGCTGTGCAGTGACCGGTCCATCGGCCCGTGCGATGACATCAACCAATAGCTCCGATGTAACCGCCATGTGATGCGCGTTGGCATGCAGAATTTGATCGCTGCTTTGCATGATTCCTATGTGACCGTCCCAGAACACCAGATCGCCACGTCGCAGGGTATCGCTGCTCGGCTCACCCACCTCCGCTGCCTGCATGTCCGAATCCCTTGGCACATCAACCCCGACCGCCATCAGCGAAAGCTGCACCAACGCCGAGCAATCCAGCCCAAAAGAACTACGACCACCCCATAGATAAGGCACCCCGACGAACGTCTCGGCAACAGCGACAAAATCCGTGTCCACAGATTTGAAATAGACGAGCGGCGTGTACATCCGCTCCCCTAGCTGCGCAAAGCCGTTTTCATCGCCGCCGATCGGCACACGACTACCCAGCGAATACGCGCCAATTGGCCGCGTTTTCATATCAGGCTTGCCGTAGACCAGCGCTGACGGCACCGTAATCTGCGTCAAACCTTCGCGCGCCGGTGGCGTTAACCCCTCGGTCGCCAGATAACCTACATAACCGTCGCGATCCGATTGCCCCCACGAAAGACCCATCTCGGGAATTTGATCGTAAACGGTAAACCCTTCGCCAAACAAAAGTTGCGTTGCCATGCTTGTGTTCGGATCGGCGTTGGTCACCAGATTAAGCAGCGATACACCGACCTGCATAGGCGTGCCTTCAACAAACTTCTCAACCTCCACCTCGCCACGCAAATGTTCGGCGGCGAGGTCATGGCGAACGGGGATTCGGCGTCTATCCATCACGCGATCCGCTTTTCAATCACGGACAACAACGCCCGTACCGACTGGCATGCGCCGCCCTTTGCCCGCCCCGGTTTTGCAACCGGAGTCCATCCGTAAATATCCAGATGTGCAAAAATTGGAGTATTTTCTACGAAACGGCGCAGGAACAATGCGGCTGTCACCGCACCCGCCATGCCACCCGACGGGGCGTTGTCGAGATCGGCAACGCCGGGTTCGATCAGCTCCTCGTATGGCTCCCAAAACGGCAGCCGCCATAACGGGTCCGCTTTCGTGTCAGCAGCTTCAGCGATATCCGTCGCCAGTGCCTCGTCATCGGTGAAAAAGGGGGGTAAATCCGGACCCAACGCTGCCCGCGCCGCACCAGTCAAAGTCGCCAGACACAACAACATGTCCGGTTCTTCTTCGTCCGCAAGTGTCAAAGCATCCGCCAAAACCAACCGTCCCTCTGCATCGGTATTGTTAACCTCGACCGTCAATCCTTTGCGGCTGGTCAGGATATCCTGCGGTCGGAATGCTTCCGCCGAAATGGAGTTTTCCACCGCCGGAACCAGCACCCTAAGCCGGACATTCAGCCCTAGCGCCATAATCATATGCGCCAACGCCATGACATTTGCGCTGCCGCCCATGTCCTTTTTCATCAAGCCCATCGATGTCCCAAGTTTAATATTCAGGCCGCCAGTGTCAAAACAAACGCCCTTACCGACAAGCGATATCGTCGGTGCGCCGAGGGGACCCCAATGCAAATCAAGCAATCGCGGCGCCTGACCCGAGGCCCTGCCCACCGCATGAATCATCGGTAAATTTTCATTCAACAGCCGATCTCCGGCAATCACCGTGACCTTCGCATCGTGTTGCTCACCCAGGGTTCGGAACGCCGCCTCCAATGCCTCTGGCCCCATATCTGATGCAGGTGTATTGATTAGGTCCCGCGCTAGCGCATCGCCTTCGGCCAGAATTTCCAGCCGACGAGCGTCTACCTCAACCGGCGCTATTAACCGTGCCTTTACAGCACCCGCATCCTTATATCGCGAAAATCTGTAGTTCGACAGCAGCCACCCTAAAGCCTCATTATCCATCTCGTCCGTCGCGATACCTTCCACAACCCGGTAGGCACCCTTCGGCAGCTTTTGTGCGGCCGATGCCAGATGGAACCGTCCACGCCCACGTTGCTGCGCAGTCCCCCAGCCGACGAGAACCGCTGCTATGCGGCCGGAATCGGGTAGCAACGCAACCTCACCGAGGTTTCCGGTAAAACCCGTTACGCCTAACCAGTCATGTTGAGCCGGTGTCAGCCCCGCAGGATAGTCCGCCCCCTTCTCGACCACATAGAGCGGTATTGTGGAACTTGTGCCCTCGACGAAACGATCAGCCATCAGGTTTCTCCTGTGTAAGATGCTAGCCCTAAATTAATCCGCCACACCAGAACCACAAGGCCTGTTACGCACTATCGTCGAAAACCGAAAACAACGAGACCTCTGCCAACCTGTTCAGCCGCCCGACAACCGCCGATAATGCCGCTATTTCGGCATCTCGTGCACAAATCAGTACATCTGACGCGACGTTCGCCACCGCCGACAGCCCGATCTGGCTGGCAACCCCGCAGATATGCACCGCATGACGATAGCACATTGTCAGATCTTCGTCCCGCAATGCCCGATCCAGACGACCGAGCCGGTCTGCCATGTCGAACGTCGCCTGTTCGACAATTTCTTCATAGCGAACCTCCCCGACCGCTTTCTTCAAATTGTTAATAACCGTATAGTCCACACCCTCACCCACGGCTTCCGCCGTGTGCATCCGGTAAATTTGACCCATTTACATGCTCCCCTCACTCTCGCAATTTTCAAATTACTCCCTATTTCTGAAAAAACAGTTATCAACCAACAAGTTCTTGAAAAACTGCTGGAAACTCAGCAATAAGGGCAAAACGAGGAGCCACACATGAAATACGCCAAACCACTGCCATCTTACCTATCCAAACGCTACACCGGTTGGCGTGCGACACAGTTTGAAGAAAACAAGGCTTGGTATGCGCGACTTGCAGACGAGGGCCAGCGCCCCCGCGCAATGCTTATTTCCTGTTGTGATAGCCGCGTGCATGTCACGGCCATTTTTGGCGCGGAAACCGGTGAATTCTTCATCCACCGGAACATCGCCAACCTTGTGCCCGAATATAAACCATCCGAAGATTTTCACGGGACCTCGGCCGCGATTGAATATGCCGTGCGGTATTTACATGTGTCCAACCTATTGGTCGTCGGCCACTCGGATTGCGGCGGAGTTAAAGGTTGCATGGATATGTGCTGCGGCAACGCCCCCGATCTTGAAGATGAATCCAGTTTCATCGGCCGCTGGATGGACATCCTGCGCCCCGGATTTGATCGCATCAAAGACTTTGAGGGCACCCCTGCGGAACGCCTGACCGCGCTCGAAAAACAAGGGGTGGTTGTGAGCCTAGAAAATCTTATGACTTTCCCGTTTGTCCGCGATGCAGTCGAGGCCGGCACGCTGGCGATCCACGGGTTGTGGAACGACATACGCGACGGCAGCATCGAGGTTTACGACGGTAAAACCGGCGAGTTCGAGGGGATTTAACCTAACGGAACCCCAGTTCTTTCCCTTTCGGCCAGTCGAAAGAATATACAAAACTGACCGTTTTCTCGCCGCCTGTAGGCAGATTAAACGCCCAGGACAACACGCCTCGCTTGCCGTCAACATCCGTTTGTGTTGGCGTCGGGCGGGCGTCAATCTTGATTTCCAGATCTTCCTGCTCGGAGTATGGAACGCGGTCATACAAAACCACATCCCACGCAGTTCCCGTCAGGTTTTCAACCTTTAGCGAGTATTCCTCGACCTTGTCATTGCTGCTTGTGAACACGCCGGATTCACCCGATTCACGGAATAACGTCACCCGTTCCGTTGTAATCCCGTCAATTTCCCCGAATGCCAGATCAATCGATTGCCCTGCCGCGATCATCGGAAAATCGTCCGTTTGCCCGATAAACGCGCCATCCCGATAAAGGCGTGCAAAACCGGGCAGATATGGGGCCGAACTATCGTTTTTCAGGTCCGCATATAGATACGCGTTGCTGTCCAGCAGCGGGGTTGCCCGCGCGGTCAAATCGACGTCAAAAGTTGTTTCGTCGATAGCAAAAAGTACCTCCGCTCCGTCGCCATCCAGCCGGATCGTATCTGGCAAATGGTATATCGCTGTCAGGCCCTGAAAATCTAGCGAAGCCGTTAAACGATCTGCTTGGGATTCTTCCGCCACCATCTCCATCATTACCGGCGC
>DFBM01000005.1:0-5542 GCA_002366645.1 Rhodobacterales bacterium UBA3080
TGAACGCCAGTTGCGGATGTTTGAGCGCGCCTTCTGGAATCAGGAAAGTGATTTCCGGCCGTATTCCGAAGCTTTCGATACCGCCTTAAAACCGGTGCCGCACGTCTCGTCTCTCGGGCTGCATATTCCTGATGTTTATGAAAACCTCCCAACGGTGTCCGGGATAGATCGCTACCGTGCGATGATTGCGCATATGATGGCGCACAAGGCTTGGTCGCAACCGCAACTCGCGGATAATTATAGTGCTTTCCAACATATGTGCATAGAAACCTTCGAGGACGCACGCGTAGAACATCTTGCAATGCAGAAATTCCCGGGATTACGCAATCTGTGGCTTCAGATGCATCCCAAACCACGTCCGGGCGGCTGCCCTGACGGGTGGTCTTGTATTCGTCACAAGTTGTCGATGTTGTCTTACGCGCTGCTCAACCCGTCGCACAATTACGCCGACGAAAGCCTTCTGGAATACGTCGAGAAATTCCACGCGGTGATGGCCGAAGACCCCTACGATAGCAAACGTTCGGTGGAGTTGGGCATACACTGGTTAAAAGACAATTACGTGCACGATTTCCGCAAACAGCAGGTGTGGTTCGAAGACACTGTTGTTAGCTACCGTGACGACAATCGCTATTTCTGGATGTTCCTTGAAGAGACGGACGAGCCCCTCGATTTCCATTCTGATCACGGGGCGCAGCAAAGGCAGGAGGACGAGGAAGACGACGGCTTATTGCCACCTCAGCACTACCCCGAGTGGGATACTAATGTGCAGAATTACCGCCCTGACTGGGCTACAGTTTACGAAGCTATCCAATCGCCGGGTAATCCGGGCGAGATTGATAAGCTTCTGGACAAGCACCGGATGTTGTCGCGGCAGTTAAAACAAATCGTCGACCTACTTAAGCCGCAACAACGTAAGCGGATACGGTATCAGGAAGAGGGCGACGAGCTTGACCTTGATACGGCCATCCGCGCCGCTATTGATCACCGCATCGGCTCCACGCCCGACACGCGTATTCATCAGAGTCATGTAAAGGACGGGCGCGATATTTCCGTGTTGCTGCTGTTGGACCTTTCGAAATCGATCAATGATGTACCGCAAGGCGCTGAACATACCATCCTGCAACTGTCACAAGAGGCAGTGTCCTTGATGGCCGAGGCGGTTGAAGGTCTGGGCGATCCTTTTGCTATTGCCGGTTTCTCGTCCAATACACGGCATGAGGTCCGCTATTCCCATTTCAAAGGATTCAGTGAGGAGTGGGGGCCAGACCCGAAAGCGCGATTGGCGGCGATGACGGCAGGAGATTCTACCCGAATGGGGGCAGCACTGCGCCACGCTGGCCGATATATGGAAAACCGCAAAGAGGAGAAGCGACTGCTGCTGGTGCTAACGGACGGAGAGCCGTATGATATTGATGTGAAAGACCCGAAGTATCTGCAGGATGACACTCACGTTGCGGTAAACGAGCTAGAGAGCAAGGGGATCACAACCTATTGCATTACCCTCGACCCCAATGCGGATGACTATGTTTCCGAAATTTTCGGACGAAATAATTATACGGTCATTGATCGTGTAGAAAGCCTGCCTGAAAAACTTCCACGGTTGTTCATGTCGCTAACGAAGTAGGTTAGGGGACCTTCGCTACAAGCGCCGCGTCGATTTCTTCCGGTTTTGGGGGATTGCATCCGGCGGCTTCACAGTTAAGCGCCGCGGCACAACTTGCCCTTTGCAGTAGAAGTTCGACATCAATATCCGTCATCGTCGCAATCGCATCGCCGGATAGCCGGCCCGATTGGGATAGTCCGGCAATCAAGGTCGACATGAAGGTGTCGCCCGCGCCCACCGTATCAACCAGCCCGTCAACCGTGGCTGCTTTGATTGAAATTGTTCGTCCCTCGAATAGTGCAAAAGCACCGTCAGCGCCGCGCGTTACCACTACAAGTTTTGCGCTGGATTTCTGCCGAAGCCTTTTTGCGGCCTCGAACAATGTTTCGTCAGGGTAAATCCATTCGAGGTCCTCATCGCTAAGCTTAAGCAAATCCGTATGCATCAAAAGCCGCTCCAACCGGGTTAGAAAGGTTGCACGATCTTTGATGAAGGCCGCGCGAATATTCGGGTCGAGCGACGTGAACAAACCATCCAACTTCATACGCACATAAAAATCTGCCCAGACGTCGGCGTCAGCGCCGTCGGTGATTGCTAGCGACCCAAGTTGGAAGGCAGTCGCGCCTGCCTCTGGAATTTGGCGCTGCAAAGCATCCATGGTTACCATGCGCTCCGCTGTGTTTTCGCGGTAGAACTGATAGCTGGGCGTCCCGTTGTTCACCGACACAACCGCGAGCGAGGTCGGTTCAACGCGGCGGGGCGCAAGAAGTGAAACGCCTTGTGCTAAAAGGTTGTTGGCCAAAAGATCACCTAAGGTATCGTTTGAAATCGGCGTCATGTACCCGACGGAAATGCCTTGTCGCGCCAAGGCCTTGGCCGTGTTGAATGGCGAGCCTCCGACGTTGGCCTGATAAACCGGGGCACCGTTATCGCCTTTGATCTGAATGAAATCTATAAGGTTTTCACCGCCGACTAGTATCATATTCCTGTCTCCAACAGAATTTGAGAACGGTCGGGCCAAACCGTTTGATGTCGTTTTTTACCATGCGCGTAAACGTGGTGAAAGCCTATTTAGCTAGGCACCGCCGGAATGTTGTTTCCGCAACAGATTTTTTTGAACTTTACCCATCGTATTGCGGGGCAGCTCGGTTAGAAAGATATAGGACTTCGGGTGTTTGAACTTAGCCAGCTTTGCGAGAGCAGCTTCTGATAACTCCGCTCGTCCGATATTTGCGTTCATCTCCAGAACAATCGCCGCCGTTACTGCCTCGCCAAAATCACTGTCAGGAATTCCAAACACTGCGGACTCAAGCACACCGTCAACGTCGTTCAGGACATCTTCGACTTCTTTGGGATAGATATTGTATCCACCAGATATGATCAGATCTTTCTCGCGACCGACGATATGCAGATACCCGTCGGAATCAACGCGGCCCAGATCGCCGGTTATGAAGTATCCATTACTCCGCAACTCTTCCGCAGTCTTTTCGGGCATATTCCAGTACCCCTTAAAAACGTTGGGGCCGCGAACTTCGATCATTCCAACGTTGCCGACCGGAAGTTCCGCTCCGCTTTCCGGATCTGTAATTTTAATCTCGGTACCTTGCAATGGAAACCCAACCGTACCCGCACGTCGTTCGCCTTCATAAGGGTTGGAGGTGTTCATATTGGTTTCCGTCATCCCATAACGTTCCAGAATGCGGTGGCCGGTTCTGGCCTCGAATGCTTCGTGGGTTTCGCTGAGTAACGGAGCACTGCCGGAAATGAACAGCCGCATGTTCGAAGTCAGTGATCTGTCAAAGCGCGGATCGCCAAGGAGGCGGGTGTAGAACGTTGGTACCCCCATCATCAACGTCGAACGGGGCAGGGCATCCAGAATTTTCTCGAGATCAAACGAAGATATCCAACGCATCCGCGCGCCGGCCAGCATAGCGGAATTGATCGCTACAAAAAGTCCGTGGGTATGAAAAATTGGCAATGCGTGGATCAATGTGTCATCCGCAGAGATAGCCCAAAGGCCCACTAACACACGCGCATTGGAGAGCAGGTTCGCCTGAGACAGCATTGCGCCTTTCGAGCGGCCGGTGGTGCCGGAGGTATATAGCAGCGCGGCTAGATCATCTGGGCCACGTTGAACGGGCGAAAACCGGGTTGGCTGGTTTTCAGCGCTGTCGATCAGGCTACCTGTGACATTCGGATTCAGGGTCAACGTCTTGCAATCAAACTGAGATGTGATTGTTCTCAGTTTGCCCGCTGTTTCATCAGCGCAAACGACTACTGAAGGTTTTGCGTCATTGATAAAATATTCCAACTCACTAATCGTATAGCCCGTGTTCAGTGGTAAATAGACCGCGCCGATCTGGATTGACGCCACATATAAAGCCAAGGTTTCGACGAGCTTCGCCGCCTGCACAACAATCCGGTCACCCGGTGCCATGCCCGCTTCGGCTAGCACATGCGCGAACTGCGAGGCGCGCTGGATAAACTCGTTGTAGCTGATTTCGCCACCATCGTCGGTTAGCAAAAAGCATTCAGAATTGTCGAGGTGGGGTTTGATGAGTGCGTCGTAGAGAGGGTTTGTCATCGGAGAATTTCTTGGATCGGAATTTTGGTTTACGTATTAGTCGGGGTTGGCAATTATACTACCGCTTAGATGACGCCAGTGAATACCCCGAATTTTTTACGAAGTTTCGTTGTGTGTAGAATTGCACAAGGCAAAGCGAGTCAAAAGATACCGCTTAGAACCAGTGCCGTGTCTTGTTCGCAAAATAGACCAGAGACAACATCACTGGTACTTCGACCAAAACGCCAACCACCGTTGCCAGCGCGGCACCAGAGTGAAGCCCGAACAACGAAATCGCGACCGCGACTGCCAGTTCGAAAAAGTTGGATGTCCCGATCATGCAGGCAGGCGCGGCGATGGAATGCGGCAACTTCATTACTTTTGCTGCGCTATAAGCAATTGCAAAGATACCGTAGGTTTGTATCAACAACGGAATCGCGATCAGCAAAATTGTTAAAGGGTTTTGCAAAATGGTTTCAGCCTGAAAGCCGAAAAGTAAAACAACGGTCGCAAGCAACCCTACGACCGACCAGGGTTTTAACTTGGCTAGCAGGTGTGACAGAGCAATTTCGGTATCCGCTCCGGTCAAGCGGCGACGTGTCCAGACACCGGCAATCAAGGGTAGCACTACATACAATCCCACCGACAGGATTAGAGTTTCCCACGGGATGATGATGTCGCTGACACCCAGGAGGAAGGCCGTGATAGGGGCGAATGCAAATATCATGATGACGTCATTCACAGCGACCTGAACTAGGGTGTAATTCGGATCACCCTTCGTCATTTGGCTCCAGACAAAAACCATGGCAGTGCAGGGAGCCACACCCAGTAAAATCATTCCCGCGATGTATTCACTCGCGATACCGGGCTCAAACAGGTCGACATAAATGACACGGAAAAACAACCAGGCAAGGAGCGCCATCGAGAACGGCTTGACTAGCCAGTTAACCACAAACGTCAGCAGCAACCCGCGCGGACGGCGACGGAGGTCTTTGATGGCCGAGAAATCAATTTGTACCATCATCGGGTAAATCATCACCCAGATAAGCACCGCGACGACGAGATTTACATTTGCGATCTCTGTTTTCGCCACCGCCGTAAAAATACTCGGGAACCAGTTTCCCAACAGCATGCCCAACAGGATGCACAGGCCAACCCAAATTGATAAGTATCGTTCAAAAATACTCATATTTTTGCTGAACCCTACCCAAGATTGTAATTATCGCTTTGAAAAGCAAAGCATATGTCGCCCCGAAAGTCTACTACACCGCAACGTTGTTACATTACTTGAGAAAATACACTCTTAACGACTTGACGCCCCCAATCACCTACCATAAATACGCCCTCGGTAAGGCGGGGTAGCTCAGGTGGTTAGA
>DFBM01000005.1:5578-7540 GCA_002366645.1 Rhodobacterales bacterium UBA3080
TCAAGTCCCTCTCCCGCTACCAAACTCAAACAGATAACTCTTTGAATAATAAGCGTAATAACAAACGTGTTTTGAGTTGCCCCACCATTCTTCCCACCATTGGTGCGGAGATTATTGAATTGATCCCCTCTCTCGTTCCTTCACAAATCTCTAATCAAGAATTCTCGGCAACATTCGTTTCCGAGATTAATCCGCTTGATATTGCGGATATTCCTTCAACCTCAATAAAAGGTATTAGAAATGAGCACTGAATTGACAGAGGCCAAGGCGCGCCTAGTGCAGTTTGCTGAATGGACTTCTACAGAAGCACCCTGCGAACTACTGGATGATAACGGATCGCCTTCTCAGGAACTTCTGCAGTATTGCCGGGAAGAAAGCCTAAACTTGGATTGGCTCTTTATCGGGGATGTACGCAGCCTTGTTTTGGCAGGTAGACGGAATATGAACGCAAAAGCGTGACAGAAAAAAAGGGGGGGGTGGGTTCGCTCTGCCCCCCGGGGTCCAAAAATCGGCGCGCGCAGTTGTATATTCCACTCATGCCCGCGCGGATTTATTTTTAATTTTCAGATATTAATTAAGCCCGCTATTTAGGCCATTCGTTATATGGCGGCAACGACAGGTTGAAAGGACAATTGTTCCCTTTCCAATCCCCACCAACGATTACTCCCCGATCAACTTCGAGCTGGCGAACGCAAGAATATGCCCGCGGTCCTCCGGTTGTTGTCGCATAAACATTGTACCCATCCGTATATCCGTAGGTGTCATAACCAAAATTAACCACGCCGGATTTGTCCCACTCCAATAACTGCCGGCCCGCTACATTACGCTCAACGTCGGGATACCCCCACCGAGCGATAACTTCGTCAACCGAAGACCCGTACCAAGACGAGAGCACCGTATCCATTGTTTCGTTCGTCTGAGCTGCGCATCCTGCAAGTAGGGCAATCAGCAAAAGTTTTTTCATGGGCTTTCTCCCGTCAATAAATTCATTAAATAACACAACCATGACTATTGAGTACCGCGAATCAAGAGTAACTGTACGTCACTAAATCGCCGACATTTGTTATTCTTGGTATCCTTAAAACGTCCAAGTCTTAAGAAACTGGCGAAGGGATTCAAGCTACGACGGCTAATCAAACGTGCTAGAAATTAGCCGGGCAACCTAAGACTCAGCGTGCATCGGTTTCGGAGTAATTGGTACATACCTTGGCAGTATGAAACAGACAGCATTGAAAATAGCGCCGCCCAAAAAGCTTCGCATGAGTGTAAAACTTCGCACAGCGATCGATTTGCGCGTAACTAAGGGATTGACCATCAAAGATGCTTGCATTGAAGCTGGCATGTCTGAAGCGGGGTTTCACAAGGCCATGAAGCGGCCAGCAGTTCGGGATCATCTGCAAGAGGTGCGGCTCAGATTTATTACAGAAGTTGATGCGTCCAAAGCAATTTATAAGGCCCGAGCTTTTGAAGTTGCAGCCGACCTAATGGAAAATGCTGAAAGTGAAACCATAAAAATGAGAGCGATCGAATTCCTCGCAAACGAAGGAAAGACCGCAAACAGTGTGAATGTCCATGTGGATGCTAGGCAAGGTGGTTATGAATACGTCCGTCCCGGTCAACAACTTGTCGAGATCCGGTCCGATGACGAAGAGGACGACTCCTGAGAGGCCGTGCAGGGGCTCGCGATTCAATTACCGACAACATGCCACAAAAGACCCTAAACCCGCTCCAGCCTCGCTCAGGGGAATCTGTAGGGTGTATTAATCCTATATACAGGTGGGTTAGTTTATTCTGACCAAACAAGGGTAAGGAAACAGTGCCCACGCCAGCGGTAGCAAGAAATATCGAGTTCAAACTAGCTGAAGTCAAAGCACAGTTGAAAAATGCGCTGATCGAATATGTCCAGTGAATGCAACCTATGATTATTCTTTGATTGGAATATGGCTGATAAAGTGGTGTTTT
>DFBM01000170.1 GCA_002366645.1 Rhodobacterales bacterium UBA3080
TGGTACTCGCTGGTACCCGGGCACAGGTGTTGGCATGGGCAAAGACCACACGATCTTCGCAGTTGAAGAAGGCAATGTAACGTTCAAAAAAGGCTTTAAGGGCCGCACGTTCATTTCCGTTCTTCCGGCAGCAGAGGCCGCAGAATAAGCCGAACCCTCGGCATGATACAGTTTAGAGGGGCTCGGTGGAAACACCGGGCCCTTTTTCTATTTTTCGGAGGCAGCAATGGGTGTCGAAGTAATTGGATTTCTGATTTTCGCTGCGTCAATGGTCGGAACACCAGGGCCGGCGAATATGGTCCTGCTCTCGGCAGGGGCACGCTTTGGTTTGCTTCGCTCCTTACCTTTCGTTGCGGGCGTAGTTTTAGGCAAGCAGCTGATCATTTGGCCGATCGGGTTTGGCCTGCTGGAGCTGGCGGGCCGCGCACCTATGTTATTCGAAGTCCTAAAATGGGCCTCGGTTGCTTATATCTTTTGGTTGGCTTGGCGCATTGCCGGCAGCAGAATCCTCGGGGCAAAGCAAACAGTTGTTCCCGGCTTCTTCTCGGGGCTAATTGTGCATCCGCTTAACCCGAAAGCATGGGCGATGGTGACAGTTGGGTTCACAAGCTTCGTATCCGAGGGAACTTCAACTTTGACTGCAACACTTGTGATCGCACTGTCTTTGATGGCTGTACAGATAGCGTTGCATCCATTGTGGACACTCGGTGGGCAAGCGATTTCATCGCGCATGGCGGGACAGCGGTCCGAGAGATATTTGATGTGGGTTCTGGCGGGGCTAACCGTCGCCAGCGTTCTGCTTGTTTTAATGAAAGAGGGTTGAGATGGACATTCAGAACACCTCCACCGTTATGAAAACCGAACGCTTGAATCTACGCCCGTTGCAAGACAGCGATGCTGGGCTGATCGCGCTTTACGTGGGGGACGAGCGTGTGGCGTTGAATCTTGCCGTAGTCCCACATCCGTATCCACCCGGTGCAGCCGAGGCGTATATCGAGTATTCGCGTGCGTCTGACACCGACGAGATCATCTGGGTTATGGAGCTGAACAACGAATTGATCGGTGTGATTTCGATCCACCCGAAAGAGGACGGCCGAGGAAACATCGGCTATTGGCTCGCACCACAGTTCTGGGGGGCAGGGTTCACGCCCGAGGCTCTGGAATCCGTAATTGGTTTCGCGCGGCGGAACGAATTTGTGCAATTGAACGCCTCGGTACATCAAGGCAACCACGGGTCGGCGCGCGTGCTCATCAAAGAAGGTTTCGAGTATATCGGAGATACCGAAAGCCACTCTATTCCTCGTGGCGGCATGGTGAAGTCGTGGAAATACCGTTTGGATATGAGCGATGGATAGCCTGCACCTTAGAAACTTTCGCGAGGATGATTTCGAGGCGTTTCATGCCGCGATGTCTGACTTCGATGTTGTGAAAATGACTGCGAGTTGGCCGTGGCCACCTGATCCAGCATTTACCAGATCTCGAATGACTACGTCGATGGCAAAATCCGGACAGGTTAAAGTGATCGTTCTGAATGAGGAATACGTCGGGCAGGTTTCCGTAGTTAATGGCGAGCTTGGCTATATGCTCGCCAAGCCCTACTGGGGGCGTGGTTTGGCGGGTTGGGCTGTTCAAGCAAAGTTGGACGAGGTGTTTCGTGAGACAGATGTTCAAACGCTCTCTGCTGGCGTTTGGGAGGGCAACCCGGCCTCTGAAAGGGTGTTGGGAAAATTTGGATTTATAAGAACTGGGTCATCAAGGGATTATTGCAAGCCGCAAGGCAAAATGCTGAACGGTTATGACTTCGAACTAACACGGGCGATGTGGGCGGCGGCGCAACCATTGAATTTGGAAACCGACCGATTACGTATCGTCCCGTTCGAGGTATCGGATGCGGCAGAACTGGCCGCATTGATGAACGATGAAGAAATTGCGCGGATGATGGCGTCTATTCCTCATCCTTTTAGCGAGGCGGACGCGGTGGATTGGATCGCCAAGCGACCGTTTGATCGGAGTGCTGATGGTTTTGCAGCGAAGATCACGTTGAAAGACGGCACAATGGTGGGGTTCGTTGGCTTGGGTGGAGATCCGGTTAACACTGCCTACGCGCTCGGACGGCGGTACTGGGGGCAGGGGTTTGCAACGGAGGCGATGCAGGCGTTTCTGGCGGATAGCTTCGCCATTCACCGTTTTGAAGAAATAACAGCGGGGGCGATGGTCGATAATCCGGTCTCGCAAAACGTATTGGAAAAGCTGGGTTTCGAGAAATCCGGCGAGAAAATGCATAAAGCGTCGGGTCGGCTTGAGGAAGCGCCTCTGTTCCTGTATCGCTTGCGCAGCGCCAACTTCGGCACCAGTTAGGATAGCACTATGAAATTCCTTGATCTTACAAAGGTCCAAATTCGATCCGGTACCGGTGGAAATGGCTGTGCCAGTTTCCGTCGCGAAGCCTATGTGGAATTCGGCGGTCCTGACGGTGGTGATGGTGGCAAGGGCGGTGACGTGTGGGTGGAGGCCGTGACTGGCCTGAATACCCTGATCGATTTCCGTTATCAGCAGCACTATTTTGCCCAGAAC
>DFBM01000001.1 GCA_002366645.1 Rhodobacterales bacterium UBA3080
GACTCGCGGCTTGGTTCGCTGGCGGAGTCTATCAGTGTTCTGGCCAAACAGATGAGTAACCAGTCGCGCGGCAAAGGCGGTGGCGATCCCGAAGTGTTCGAGCGGATTGCGAGCGGCCAGGAACGTGTGGTCGAGGCTATTAGCGGAATGGGCGAAGGCATGGATGCCGAGGCGCGGATGCGGCTGCGGAATATCGACGTGCAGCTGTTGCGCGTTCTGGAGGAAATGTCGGCGGGTCGTCAGGACTCGATCGCCGAAATCCGGCAGGATTTTGCAACGCTTATTTATACCCTGCAACAAGCTATAAAACAGGGCGAGGATTAAGCTATGGCACGCGCGCGCCGTTCCGGGGGCCGATCTGACGCCAACATCTGGCCAGGCTTTGTAGATGCGATGACCGCACTGCTGCTGGTTATCATGTTCGTTTTGTCGATCTTTATGGTGATCCAGTTTGTGTTGCGCGAAACCATTACCGGCAAGGATGTCGAACTTCACGAATTGTCGGCACAGGTCGCAGGTCTGGCGCAGGCCTTGGGGTTGGAGCAACAACGTGGCGCCGACCTATCCAACGAGCTTGGGCGGCTCGACAGTAAACTGTCTGATGCCGAGGCGTCGCTGCAAATCCAAACGGCATTAGTTGCATCGCTGAACCAGGAGCGCGACGCGGCGAACAACCAGATCGCCAGCTTTGAGGAGCAGGTTGCAGGGTTGATTGCGCGAAATACGGCGCTCGACGATACAAACACCGGTTTGCAGGTGGCTTTGGCCGATGCCGAGGAAACCGTTGAAGATCAGTCGGGCAAGATCGAAGCGGCACGTGCCAGTATAGCGGAACTCGACGCGGCGCGTGATTTGGAGCTATCGCAAAAAGAAGCGGCACAATTGGCGCTGGCACGAGCACGGGCCGAGATTGACGCCGAGGCTGAACAGGCGCGCTTGGCTGCTGCCAAGGCGGATGCGATGGCCGCGCTGATCGCCGATCTGGAAGCGAAGGTGGACGAGACATCAACCGAACTGGCAGCGCTTAGTGATGCCGAAGAAGCGCGTCTGCTGGAGGCTGCCGCCGCAGAGGCGTTGCGTGCAAAACTGTTGAATGCCGATGCTGAACTAACGGCAATGACCCTCGCACTCGAAGAACAACGTCAGCAGGCGGAGGATACATTGACCTTGCTGGCCGCCGCCGAGGCGGCGCAGCGCAAACTTGATAATTCCGAAGCGGACAACATCGCCGAGATCAGCCGACAGGATGCCCTGTTGGCGCAGGCGAACGACTTGTTGGCGGACGAGCGGGCGTTGTCGGCTGAAAGCCAGCGGCAGGTTGCCTTGCTGAACCAGCAGACCGCCGCTTTGCGCCAGCAGTTGAACTCCTTGCAAGGTTTGCTCGATGCTTACGAGGTCGCAGATCGCGAGGCGCAGGTGCAGTTGCAGACCTTGGGCTCGGATTTGAATACAGCGCTGGCACGGGTCGCGGCGGAACAGAAGGCGCGTGCCGAGCTGGAAGCGCGCGAAGTTGCAAGGCTGGAAGCCGAAGCGGTTGATCTACGCAGTTTCCGTTCGGAATTCTTCGGCCGCGTGCGCGAGGTTCTGGGAGATCGTGAAGGCGTGCAGGTTGTCGGTGACCGGTTTGTATTCTCGTCCGAGGTGCTGTTCGCGCCCGGATCGGCGGATCTTGGGGCCGGCGGTAAGGCACAGATCGCGACGGTTGCTGCTGTGATCCGTGACATTGGCGACGAAATCCCCGACGAGATCAACTGGGTGCTGCGGGTTGACGGGCATACCGATAAAACCGGCATTGGTGCGGGTTCGATCTTTGCCGATAACTGGGAGCTGTCGCAGGCGCGTGCGCTGTCAGTTGTGAAGTACTTGATCAACGTCGAGGGCATTCCGGCCAACCGTCTAGCCGCAACCGGCTTTGGCGAGTTCCAGCCGGTTGATACCGGTAACAGCCTCGAAGCCTTGGCGCGAAACCGCCGGATCGAGCTTAAGCTGACCGAGAAATAGTCAGCCTTCGAAGTCTTTCAGGATTTCGATCACCTCGTCGTCGGACACCTGACCGAAGGTGCGGTAATGCGTACCGACCGACCAGAACGGCTCGGGCAGGGTCGGGCAGATGATTTCATCCACCTCGAGGGCAAGGCGTTCATAGGATTCTTTGCTGGCGACCGGCACTGCGAGAACGATGGACTTAGGTTCCCGCGCTCGCAGGCCCTTGACCGCAGCGCGTGCGGTGGCGCCGGTGGCCATGCCGTCGTCGACGACAATCGCGGTTTTGCCCTTTACGGATATCGGCTTTCGACCGGCATAGTAGCTGGTGCGGCGCTCACCAATCTGTCTGATTTTCTCGGCAATGGTGTCTGCCAGATCCTGCTCTGTCAGTTCAAGGCGGCGCATGAGATCTTCGTTGAAGACCAGAACCGGTGGGTCGCCGTCTACGACCGCACCCGCCGCGACTTCTTGTTGACCGGGTAGGCCGATCTTTCGAACAAGGATCAAGTCGAGCGGGGCGTTGAGTTCCTTGGCAACGATGGCCCCGAGCGGAACCCCGCCACGCGGTAGTGCGAGAACCACCGGATCGGGATAGGAATTTTGCTTCAATAAGCCAGCCAGAATGTTACCGGCATCAAGGCGATCTTTGTAGGTTTGTTTATACATGACGTGCCACCTCTCCGTTGAACAGAAACGGGCGATTTTAAGAAATCAATCCTCAAACTAAAAGACCGGAGCAATTTGCCCCGGCCCTTACTTTATTTAGCAGTCAGTAGTGGTGGCTTCTTGTTGCCGATCCGCACTTTGGCGGGTTCCTCGATCACCAGATCAATTTTGCCGTCTTTCACACCAACCTTGATCAGGCCACCTTTGGTGAGCTTGCCGAACAGAAGTTCCTCGGCCAGCGGTTTCTTGATATGCTCCTGAATGACGCGCGCCAGTGGCCGTGCCCCCATGCGTTCATCATAGCCTTTGTCAGCCAGCCACGCGGCGGCATCTTCACTTAGATCAAAGGTTACATTCCGGTCCATAAGTTGTGCTTCGAGTTGCAGCACGAACTTGTCGACAACCTTCATGATCACTTCCATTGGCAAGGCGCCAAAGCTGATGACCGCGTCCAGACGGTTGCGGAATTCGGGGCTGAAGGTCCGCTCGACGGCGGCAGTGTCTTCGCCCTCGCGACGATCCTTACCAAAACCGATAGCTTCTTTGGCTTGCTCGGCAGCACCCGCATTCGATGTCATGATAAGCACAACATTGCGGAAATCTATTTGCTTGCCGTTGTGATCTGTCAGCTTGCCGTGGTCCATAACTTGCAACAGGATATTGAACACGTCCGGATGCGCTTTTTCGATTTCATCGAGCAGCAACACGCAGTGCGGTTGTTGGTCAACGCCATCGGTCAGCAATCCGCCTTGGTCGAATCCGACATAGCCAGGAGGGGCACCGATCAGACGGGAAACTGCATGTTTCTCCATGTACTCTGACATATCAAAACGCAGCAGTTCAACGCCGAGCGTATCCGCCAACTGTTTTGCAACCTCGGTTTTACCGACACCGGTTGGACCGGTGAACAGGTAGTTGCCGATCGGTTTTTCAGGCTCGCGCAGACCCGCGCGGGAAAGTTTGATCGAGGACGCCAATGCTTCGATCGCAGTGTCCTGACCGAAGACCACGCGCTTGAGGCTCTTTTCCAGATCCTTCAGCACCGCGGAATCGTCTTTCGAGACGTTCTTTGGCGGGATGCGCGCGATTTTCGCGACGACATCTTCGATTTCCTTGGCACCGATGGTTTTGCGACGTTTGTTTTCCGGCACCAGCATTTGCGCGGCACCGGCCTCGTCGATCACATCGATGGCTTTATCGGGCAACTTACGATCATTGATATAGCGCGCTGCCAAATCCACTGCCGACTTGATCGCGTCGTTGGTGTAGCGGATGTGGTGG
>DFBM01000081.1 GCA_002366645.1 Rhodobacterales bacterium UBA3080
TATAAACGGCGGTTTTTCGTGTGCACAACGCGTACACAATGCGTACACAACTCGTATGTACAATTGCGTTAACCTTTGGGGTATTTGAGCACCTTACAGGTCGATGCGGTGGCAGGTCGGCCCCCGCCTTACGCCCATTTGTCTTGCCAAGCCGGAAGGGTATCTCCGTCAGCAGCTTTGGCTTCGTAAACACCACGAGCGATCGCGCGGGCCAGACACATGGCCGCCGCATCGCCAAGCGCCAACTGGTCCACCGAGCCGTCGGTTAGCGGTTTCTGTCCGGTGGCGGCCGCGAACACCAGATCACCGTCGAAGGGTGTATGGCTCGGGACGATGGCGCGGGCCATACCGTCATGCGCGGCGACCGCCAGTCGCTGGGTCTGGGCCTGCGTCAGATCTGCGTCGGTAGCGATGATCGCGATGGTGGTATTGGCGCCAGTGGTCGGCGGTGTGGCCGGTTGCGCTGACTGTAACGGGTCGAGCTTGGGCGCGGAACCGTGGTCGCCGAACTCGCCGTTAACCTCGAAAGGCGCGGCCCAGAAATACGGCTGGTCCTGCTGGATCACCGAGCCGACGGCATTCACCGCCACCAAAGCCCCAACCGTAATGCCATTGTCGAGAACCACCGAGGCGGAGCCGAGGCCCCCTTTCAGCTCCCGCGTTGTCGCCCCTGTGCCTGCCCCGTTTGTTCCGAGCGCGAAATCCTGCGAAGCGTCCTTCAACGCATCCGCGCCGAGGGATTTATACGGGCTCTCGGACCAGCTTTTATCGCCGCCATTCAGCAGGTCGAACAGGATTGCACCCGGTACGATCGGCACGATGGCATCGCCAACCTTAAAGCCCCGCCCTGCGGCCCGAAGTCCGTCGCAAACGCCCGAAGCCGCATCCAGACCGAAGGCCGAGCCGCCCGACAGCACCAGCGCATCCACTTCCTGCACCAGCTTGTCGGGTGCCAACAGGTCGGTCTCGCGTGTACCTGGCGCACCGCCCATTACATGCACGGCAGCGGTAAAGGGTTTATCGCCCAGCAGCACCGTGCAGCCGGATTTCAGCTTGTCGTCCTGAGCGTTGCCGACAATCAGCCCCTCGACATCGGTAATCAGATTGCGTGGACCGACCTTCATATGCAGCGCCCGCCGTCGACTTCCATCGCGACGCCGGTGACCATGCTCGCTTCGTCCGAGCAAAGGAAACAGGCGGCATTGCCCATGTCTTCAGGGGTGGAAAAGCGGCCAATCGGGATGGTCGAGATGAACTTGGCGCGAATTTCAGGGGTGTCTTCGCCCATAAAGGATTTCAGCAGCGGTGTTTCACCAGCCACCGGATTAATGGCGTTAACGCGGACGCCGTCGGGCGCCAGCTCGACGGCCATCGCTTTGGTCGCGGTGATCATCCACCCTTTCGAAGCGTTATACCAGTTCAGCCGTGGCCGCGGGCTGACACCGGCCGTCGAGGCCACATTCAGGATCGCGCCTGTTCTGCGGGATTTCATATGCGGGACGATGTGTTTGGCGGTCAGGAAAACCGATTTGGCATTGACGGCCAACACGCGGTCGAATTCGTCTTCGCTGACGTCTTCCATTGGTGTTGGCAGGTGGGTGATGCCCGCGTTATTTACCAGAATGTCGATGTGCCCCATTTTTGCGGTCGCCGCTTCGGCCATTGCCTTGACGCTGTCGGAATTCGCCACATCCACCGTGCAGGCGATGCCTCCGGTTTCGTCTGCCATCGCCTGTGCCGCATCACCGTTGATGTCTGCGATCATCACGGTCGCACCCTCGGCAATGAATTTCTTCACGATACCGGCCCCGAACCCCGAGGCTCCGCCGGTTACAATTGCTGTTTTTCCTGAAAGTCTCATGTTCGCTCCTTATCCGTGATGCGCTGCTACCGTTTTCAGTACCGAGAAACCGTATAGCGCCTCGAACCCTTTTTCACGACCGTGGCCCGATTTTCCGACGCCACCAAAAGGCAATTCCACCCCGCCGCCAGCGCCGTAATTATTGATAAACACCTGCCCTGACCTAAGCGCCTTTGCCATCCGCATTTGTCGCGCACCGTCGCGGGTCCAGATCGACGCCACCAGCCCGTAAGCGGTGTTATTGGCGATCCTTAGGGCGTCTTCTTCGGTGTCAAACGGGATGATGGCTTGCACCGGCCCGAAGATTTCGTTTTGCGCCAGCGGGTCGTCGGGATCGATACCGCCGTAGAGTGTCGGTGCAAAGTAGTGACCCGAAGTTGGCGCGGTGTCGACGATGGTCGCTTGCGCCACAATACGAGCGGGGTCGGCGTGATTCACGAAGCCCTCGACAATTTCCATTTGCCGCGCCGAAATCAGCGGACCGACGTCCAGATCGTCCGTGGCCGGTCCGACCTTAAGGGCACGGTACTTTTCCGCCATCATTGCGCTTAGCTTGTCGTAAATACCGCGCTGCATAAGGATACGCGACGAGGCCGAGCAGGTTTGGCCAGCGTTTTGCACGCCTGCATTAACCAGAAACGGCAGGGCGGCGTCCAGATCGGCATCGTCGAACACGATTTGCGGGGATTTGCCGCCGAGTTCCAGCGTTACCGGCACAATCGCCTCGGCTGCCGCTTTCTGGATCAAGGAACCGACGCCGACCGAGCCGGTGAAGGAAATATGGTTGATATCGGGGTGAGACGACAGGGCTGCGCCGGCCTCTTCGCCAAGGCCCGGCACGACGTTGAGCGCACCCGCCGGCAGGCCGGCTTCCTCGGCGATTTTGGCGAAAGCCAGCGCGGTCAGGCAAGCTTCTTCGGCTGGTTTTAGAACCGCAGCGTTGCCCATCGTCAGAGCCGCGCCAACCGACCGCCCGATGATCTGCATCGGGTAATTCCACGGCACGATATGCGCTGTAACCCCGTGAGGTTCGCGTAAAGTATAGACCGTGTACCCATCGAGATACGGGATCGTTTCACCGTGGATCTTATCCGCAGCACCGCCATAAAATTCCATGTATCGGGCCAACGCCACCGCATCCGCCCGCGCCTGTTTAAGCGGCTTGCCAACATCCGCCGCTTCGAGGCGCGCCAACACCTCGACACGCTCCAATACAAGCTGTCCGATGCGGTGAAGTATCCGCCCGCGCTCGACCGCCGTTTTCCGACCCCACGAACCTGTCAGCGCGGCTTCTGCCGCCTGCACAGCCGCATCCACGTCGGCGCGTTGTCCCCGCGCTATCCGCGCAATCTCGCTACCGTCCGAAGGATTTTCGAGCGCCAGAGTCTCGCCGCCAACCGGCGCCACCCATTTCCCGCCGATGAAGCATTTCGAGGCGTCGAACCACAGGTCGTTTTGGACAGTCATCAGATTTTTCCCTTCGCAAGCGCGTCGTGCAAATTCGGAGCCGCCGCGATCAATGTTTTAGTGTATTCATGTTGCGGGTTGGTGAAAACCTCTTCGGTTTCACCGTGTTCAACGATCTCGCCGGATTTCATTACCATGACACGATCCGTAACGGAGCGCACCACGGACAGATCGTGTGAAATGAACAGGTAAGACAAGTTCAGACGGCTGGACAGATCGGCGAGAAGATCAAGGATCTGGGCGCGAATTGAAACGTCGAGCGCCGAGACCGCCTCGTCCAGTATAATCAGGTCGGGTTTGATGATCAGCGCCCGTGCGATGGCGATGCGTTGGCGTTGGCCGCCGGAAAATTCGTGAATGTATTTGTCCGCATCATCCGGAAGCATCCCGACCTCGACCAAGGCATCTTCGACCGCCTGCCGCCGCGCAGCACCTTTCGGCTCGGACTCCAGCAAATGGAACGGCTCGGCGACCAGCCGGGCCACCTTGTGTCTGGGGTTGAAGGAGCCGTAAGGATCCTGAAACACCACCTGCATTTTCCGGCGTAATTCGGCGGGCATGTGGGATCCGGCCTCGACGGGTACACCGTGCACCCTGATCTCGCCACCTTGCAGGGCTTCCAGCCCCAAAATAGCTCGGGTCAGCGTAGACTTCCCGCAACCGCTCTCGCCGACCAGCCCGAGGTTCTCGCCGTTATGGATTGCAAAACTGACATCGTTCACGGCGCGAAAATACTGCGGTTTACCGAACAGGGATGTGCGCGGCAGTCGATAGTCACGCACCGCGTTGCTGACTTCCAGCAAGGGTGCGGGTTTGGCCACGCGGGTATCGCCTTTTTCGGGCACATGACTGGAGGCCTCGAACAGCGCTTTGGTGTAGGGGTGTTTCATTTCGCGGAACAGGGCGTGGGTTTCACCTGCCTCGACGACTTCGCCGGTTTTCATGATGACAATGTGATCGGCGACTTCGGCAACGACGCCAAGATCGTGGGTGATCAGCATCAGGCACATGCCATCTTCGGCGACCAGCTTTTTCAGAAGGTCGAGAATCTGCGCCTGTGTCGTGACATCAAGCGCCGTTGTCGGCTCGTCTGCTATCAGCAGCTTGGGGCGAAGCGCGATGGCCATGGCAATGACCACACGTTGCCGCTGGCCGCCGGATAGTTCGTGCGGATAGCGCGACATGGGAAACTGTTCGGCAGGTAGGCCCACGCGATCGAGGGTATCCCGGGCAATGGCGGTGGCCTCGCTTCGCTCGGCGTCGCCATGAATCAGAACCGTTTCGGCCACTTGGTCGCCGATTGTTTTCACCGGATTGAGAGCCGTCATCGGTTCCTGAAAGATCATGCCGATGTCTTTACCGCGAATTGCACACATCTCGGCTTCGGTTTTGGACAGCAGCTCCTGACCGTCCAGCGTTATTTTGCCGCTAACCTTTGCACCCACCGGCAGCAGATTCATAACCGAAAACGCGGTCATCGACTTGCCGGAGCCGCTTTCGCCGATAACACCGATAATTTCGCTCTTCGCGGCGCTTAACGACACGCTTTTCAGGATTTCGGTACCGTGAATCGACAGGTCGAGATTTTCGATTTGCAGGAAAGCCATCAGCGCGCCCGCCGGATTTTCGGGTCTAGCAGATCGCGTAGCCCGTCGCCCATCAGGTTAAGACCAAGCACCGTTAGAACAATCGCCATACCCGGAAAAATCGCCAAATGCGGGGCAAAGCTGATCATGGTTTGACTTTCCGCGAGCATCCGGCCCCAGCTGGGGATCGGGGGTTGGGCGCCAAGACCAACGTAGGAGAGGCCCGCCTCGGCCAAAATACCCAGACTGAATTGAATGGAGCCTTGGACAATCAGCAGGTTGAGGATGTTGGGGAGGATATGTTCCAGCGAAATATGCGGGGCGCTTTTACCTGCAACACGGGCCGACAACACGAAGTCGCGGGTCCAGAGCGTTAGCGCCGCGCCGCGCGTGAGGCGGGCAAACACCGGAATATTGAAGATGCCGATGGCGATAATCGCGTTGACGGCCGACGGGCCAAAAACCGCCGTGATCATGATCGCGATTAGCAGTGCCGGAAAGGCAAAGACCAGATCGTTGGTCCGCATGATGATTTCGTCGAGCAAGCTGTCTTTACGCGCTGCGGCAGCGAGGCCAAGGGGCACGCCCAGAAGAATACCGATGCCCACCGCAAGTACTGCGACGGCGATTGAAGTGCGGGCGCCAACCATGATCATCGAGAATATGTCACGGCCGAAGTGGTCTGTGCCGAACCAGTGCAGTTCCGTGGGTTTTTGCAGTTTGTGGGCGATGTCCAGTTTAGTGACGTCAAAAGGCGTCCAGAGGAACGAAAGTAGCGCCGCTGCGACGAACACAGTCGCGAGGACCGCGCCAATCATGAAGCTTCGGTTGCGCAGGAAAGCCATCAGCTACGCCTCCGCAATCGGGGATCGACGGCGGCGTAAGCGATATCGACGATAAAGGTCACCAGCACGACGGCAAAGACCAGCAGCATGACGACGCTTTCCACCACGATCAGGTCCCGTTGCGAGATGCTTTGGAACACCAGCCGTCCGAGGCCCGGTAGGAAGAAGACGTTTTCGATGATGATCGCGCCAGCCATCAGGAAGGAAAATTGCAGACCGATGATGGTTAGAACGGGGATCATGGCATTGCGCAGGGCATGGCGCCACAGGGCTTGGCGTTTGGACAGGCCTTTGGCGCGGGCGGTGCGGATGAAATCTTCGGACATCGTGTCGATCAGCGAGGAGCGCATGACACGCGCAAGGATCGAGGCTTGGGGTAACGCCAGCGCGATGGTCGGCAAGGTCAGCGCCTTTAGTCCGACAAACAGCCCCTTGTCCCACCCCGGAAAGCCACCTGCCGAGAACCAGCGCAGGTTGATCGAAAAGACCAGAACCAGCAACATCGCGAACCAGAAGTTAGGCACCGCGACGCCCAGCTGGGTTACGCCCATTACAGACACATCCGCAACAGAACCACGGCGTGAAGCCGCAAGTATACCGGCGGGAAATGCGATTAACGTCGACAGGGTAAGGGCATAGATCGCAAGAGGTAGCGAGATCATAATCCGGTCGCTGACCATGTCCACGACAGGGGTGCGATAGGTATAGGAGGTTCCGAAATCACCGGTCATCATTCCGGTAATCCACGTAATATACCGTGTCATTGCGGATACATTCAGGCCCAGTTCTTCGCGAAGGGCGGCGACGGTGTCCGGTTGGGCGTTGATCCCCAGCATATAGGAGGCCGGGTCACCGGGGACGACCTCTATCGCCACAAATATCACGACGCTTGCCGCCAGTAAGCTCAGGCCAAGGGATAGCATTCGTTTCAGCGTATAGCGAAGCATGGGAACCGGTTTTCAAAGGAGAGGAGTGCCGAGGCGAGCGCGAGCGCCTCGGCTAATTGGATCAGTCGTTCCAGTAAACGGCCGTCAGATCAGTCGCCTGTGTTGGCGCGTTCTGCCAAAGGCCGACGATGTTGGCGTTTGCCACGGTCGTGCTGGCAAGCTGGAACAGATAACCGTTGACGTAATCGTCCGCAATCATGCGCTGTGCTGCCTTCAGGATGAAACTGCGATCTCCGGGTTCGGTTGCCGCGTTCAGGTCTTCCATCAGTTCCTGGAAGGCTGCACTGTCATACTGGAAGTAGTATTCCGGACGGGCGTAGATGCCGATGTCCATAGGCTCGGTATGCGAGACGATAGTCAGGCCGAAGTCATAGCCACGGAAAACCTGCTCTAGCCATTGCGCCCATTCCAGATTGCTGATTTCGACGTTGATGCCGACTTCGCGCAACTGTGCGGCGATAATCTCGCCACCACGACGTGCGTAGCTTGGTGGTGGCAGTTTCAGCGTGGTTTCGAACCCGTCTGGGTAGCCCGCTTCGGCCAGCAACGATTTCGCCAAGGCTGGATCGTAGTTCGACTGGCCGGTTAGGTCGATATAGTCGGGGTTGTGCGGTGCGAAGTGTGTGCCGATTGGTGTCCCCAAACCAAACATTGCGCCGTCGATGATTGCTTGACGGTCGATTGCGTGGGACATGGCCTCGCGAACCTTCACGTTGTCAAAGGGTGGCATTTTGTTGTTCGTCGAAAGGATGGTTTCCCCTTCGGTGGAACCAACGAGCACTTGGAAACGTGGGTCTGCTTCGAATTGCGGCAGGTTTTCAGGGGCGGGATACTGCGGGAAAGCATCGACATCTTCGGCCATAACGGCGGCGAATGCGGCGGTCGGGTCAGAGATGAATTTGAAGGTCGCACTGTCCAGTTTCGCAGGTGTGCCCCAATAATCGGCGTTCTTGGTGATGGTGATATTGTCACCCTGCACCCAGTTTGTGAACGTGAAGGGGCCGGTGCCGACAGGATGGGTTTTGGCGTCGTCGATGGTCTCCGGTGCCACGATAACCGCATCACCCCAAGCCATGTTGAACAAGAATGCGCCGTTTGGCGCGGACAATGTCACACGAACAGTTGTCGGGTCGAGCGCTTCGACCGTGTCGATACCTGCGAACAGCGTTTTTTGTGCGTTGGTCGATTCTTCAGCACGCGCGCGGTCCAGCGAGAACTTCACGTCCTGCGAGTCCATCGAGGTGCCATCGTGGAACTTCACACCGGAGTGGAGGCTGAAGGTATAAGTCAAACCGTCTTCCGAAATCATCCATCTTTCGGCTAGCGCCGGCATGATCGAGCCGTCAGCGGCAAAGCGCGTCAAACCCTCGAAAATATTCGCATAAACGACACTGTCGATCGCGCCAGCCGCAGCACCGGTCGGGTCGAGGTGCGGTGGCTCAAGCTGCATACCGATAGTGATATCGGTTGTTTCGGCGTAGGCCATACCGGCCGTGATCGCCAGCGCGCTGGTCAACGCCAGCTTCATTGTTGTGTGTTTCATATTTCCCTCCGGTTTATTTTGGGGCGTTCAAGGCTATGCGCCCTGATCCGTCAGTAACTCTGCCAAAGCTAACCCCATTACTTTGGCGGAGTCTATCATATCTTGCACTGCAATATATTCGTCCGGCTGGTGCGCGAGGTCTAAAATACCCGGTCCATAGGCGATGCAATTCTTCATCCGCCCAATCCGGTCGATGTGTTTTTGGTCGTAGGTGCCCGGTGAAACAACATATTCCGGCGATTTCTCAAGAACTTGCTCAATCGCACGGCTAACCGTGGCCACAACCGGCGCCTTCTTGTCGGTCATCGTCGGCAGGACCTCGTGCATGTCGCGGATATCATAGCGGAATTTCTCACGCTCCGACTGCACTTTATCCAGCACATCCAGCATTTCCTGCCGCACATCGTCGATATTTTCTTCAAGTAAGAACCGCCGGTCGATAATCATTTTGCAACTGTCCGGCACAACGGGTGAAGGTAATCCGTCGAAATCGTCGTCCTGTTCTTTCTGCCCGCCGTGGATGGAGTTGATATTCAGCGTCGACTGCTTGGCCCCCTCGGGCACAATCGGCATATCGGTACGTTTCAGTGCCAAGGCGGGGAACAGACTCGCCTCCATTTCTTCCATCACAGCGCCCATGTGCCGCACCGCGCAATCGCCCAGAAACGGCATGGAGCCGTGGGCAATATGCCCGTGCGTCTCGATCTCGGCCCACCAGACGCCGCGATGTCCCAAACAAACGCGATCTTTATTGAGCGGCTCGGGGATGATGACGTGCTGAACCCGTTCCGGCGTAAAGAACCCTTTTTCGGCCAGATAGGCGACGCCCCCGAACCCGCCGGTTTCTTCATCCGCGGTGCCGGAAATCTCGATAGCGCCGGAATAGTCCGGCCATGAGTCGATAAATGCCTCGACCGCAATGATCGAGGTGGCAAGCCCCCCCTTCATATCACAGGCCCCACGACCATAAATTTTACCGTCAGCCAGCTCGCCACCGAACGGGTCATAGGTCCAGCCCTGCCCGACATCGACCACATCGATGTGACTGTTGAAATGCACACAATCACCGGCGCGTGGGCCTTCACGTCGTGCAACAACATTCCAGCGGGGGTATTTGTCGCTGTCACCGGGGGTGCCATAAGCACGTACCATTTCAATGGCAAAACCACGACCAGCCAGTCGCCGCGCCAGATATTCACAAATCTGCAAATAGTTCTCGCCCGGCGGATTGAGCGTTGGAATTTGGATCAAATCCTGTGTCAGCGCTATCAAATCATCGCTGGCGGCGTCAATTCTAGCCAAAAATTCAGCGGTTTTCGTATCCTGACGATTCATGCAGTGACGCCCCAATATTAACTGTGTTTAACAAGCGACCAGTCTGATGATATGATCTCGCCGCAGCAATACGGTAGAAATACGGGGACACATGGACGACCTGACACAACTGACCTTCGATCACGCCCCGGTCGGTCTCGTCCTGACCGAGAACCGGATAATCAAGTCCTGCAACCAGACGTTCGCAGAGCTGTTCGGGTATAAAGTAGCGGAACTGGTTAACCAGTCGTTCCGTATGCTGTACGAAACCCGCAAGGAATTCGACGAAATACGGGATATCGGTCTGGCCCCCTTGCGCGAGACAGGAGATTACACCGACGAGAGGCTTATGCTGCATCGCGACGGCACGATGTTCTGGTGCAGGTTTCGCGCCCACACTCTAACACCGGACGATCCGCTGGGCCGGACTGTCCTGACCTTCACCGATATTTCGGAAACGCACCAGCCGTTCAGCCTGACCCCGCGCGAAAGGCAGGTTGTTCTGCTGTTACGAAAAGGCCGGACCAGTAAGGAGATAGCGCGCAGCCTTTCCATATCACCACGAACGGTAGAAGATCACCGCGCCAGACTATTGTCTAAATTCGAAGTGAAAAACGTCGCCGGATTACTTGCCCGACTGGCCGGAACAGGGCAACCATAACGGCGGGCTCCCGCCCGTCAGGGCGTCGTTTGGCACGCCAAACGAAACCCCTCCCGTTGGGGGTGGCCTCGCTTCGCTCGGCGATTGCTACTTACTGCGGGATTGTTTTTCGACGATGCCGGATATGCCTTCGCGACGCTCCAGTTCCTCCAGAACATCTTCCCATTTAACCCCGCGCGATGAAAGCATCACCAGCATGTGAAACAGTACATCGGCAGCCTCTTCGGTCAGGTTCTTGGGGTCGTCCTTGGCCGCCGCAATAATCGCCTCGACCGCCTCTTCGCCAAACTTTTCGGCGCATTTGTAGGGGCCACGCGCGAATAGTTTCGCTGCGTAGGAATTTTTATCGTCACCACCCTTGCGGGCTTCAATTTTCCGCGCGAGGCGGGTCAGGACATTTGCCATTATAATCTCACCGGCACGCCGGCCTCTTGCATGAATTCTTTAGCTTCGCGAATGGTATAATCACCAAAATGGAAAATGGAAGCCGCGAGTACCGCCGAAGCATGCCCCTCCACCACTCCGTCAACGAGGTGTTGCAGGTTTCCCACACCTCCGGAGGCGATAACCGGCACAGACACCGCATCAGCGATAGCGCGGGTCAATGGCAGATTATACCCGTCGCGCGTTCCATCACGATCCATCGAGGTCAGCAAGATTTCACCCGCCCCCTTGGACACAACAAGCTTCGCAAACTCGACCGCATCAATGCCTGTCGGCCTCGATCCGCCATGCGTAAAAATCTCCCATTTGCCGGGCGACACCGTCTTTGCGTCAATCGCCACAACGATGCACTGGTTGCCGAACTTGTTGGCACTGTCAGCAATCACATCCGGATTAGCCACCGCTGCGGAGTTGAACGAGACCTTGTCCGCCCCCGCCAACAACAGCTTGCGAACATCTTCGGGGGTGCGGACACCGCCACCGATGGTCAGGGGCATGAAGCATTGCTCGGCTGTTCGGGATACCAGATCATACATAGTGCCGCGATTTTCGACGGTTGCGGCGATGTCGAGGAAGCATAGCTCGTCGGCGCCCGCCGCATCGTATGCCTTAGCGGATTCCACGGGGTCGCCAGCATCGATCAGGTCGACGAAGTTGACGCCTTTAACGACACGACCATCTTTGACGTCTAGGCAGGGGATTATGCGGGTTTTAAGCATTGGACTTTTCCCAAAGGCAGCCACCATAACACCCCCAAACAACAGAAGCTATTTTCTGATTTGTGTTAACTGCCTCAATAAGGGAATTGCCTGTGATTATCTGAAGTTCATTAGCACCTAAACCATATATCGTTGCATTTACGGCATCGTATATTATACGCCAATCTGTATCGCTAAATTGATAAGACTCACTTGGTTGTTTAAGTTGTTTGTGAATATTCTGCGCAATAGTTTTATCTCGATTAAAAATGCGCGAGATTTCTTTTACACTTCCGCCCCCCCAGACTTCGACTAAGCACGAACGTAGAAAACTAGCTTCCTCTGGTGAAAGTTTTATTCCAATTTCATGAGACATATTCACCCCTTCAAGAATTTAGCGGCTTTGGCCACATCAATTGCGCCGTCATATAACGCACGGCCAGAGATTGCGCCATCAAGTGGAGCGCCGCAGGTTTTCAGGGCTTTCAGATCGTCCATTGAGCTAACTCCGCCGGAGGCAATCACGGGGATCGAGACTGCGTTTGCCAGCGCCGCTGTGGCTGCTACGTTCGGGCCTTGCATTGCGCCGTCGCGGTCGATGTCGGTGTAGATGATGGCGGCGACACCTGCGTCTTCGAACTTACGGGCCAAGTCCAGCGCGGTTACGTCGGTTGTTTCGGCCCAACCTTCAACCGCGACCATGCCGTCGCGTGCGTCGATGCCGACGGCGACTTTGCCGGGGAACAGGCGAGCGGCCTCTTTCACCAGTTCGGGATCACGTACCGCCACGGTTCCCAAAATCACCCGCGCCAGACCTTTGTCCAGCCAGCGTTCAATCGTTGCGATGTCGCGAATACCGCCGCCAAGTTGGGCGGGAATATCGCAAGCTTTCAAAATCGCCTCGACCGGCGCGGCGTTCACAGGCTCACCCGCAAAAGCGCCATTCAGGTCAACCAGATGCAACCACTCGCAACCGGCGTCCTGAAAGGATTTCGCCTGCGCGGCGGGGTCGTCACTAAACACCGTCGCCTGATCCATTTCGCCTTTATACAAGCGCACGCAATTGCCGTCCTTCAGGTCGATAGCTGGGTAAAGGATCATCAGAACGTCTCCAAATTCAGGTTCGCGCGTTACATATCGTGATTGCCACCTGACTTAAAGTAAATGTTGACCTGAACAAGGGTAATCGAGTGGGATCGCATTTCAAACAGGAGGATAACGTAAAAAAATTCTAATGATAATCGCTCTGGTTCTACCCGGGCTAGCGAGCGCCGAGACTTTGACGGGCGTGTTTAAAACCGAACCCGGTGATACTGGCGGATTTCTACATGTAGGAATGGCTCCCTGCACTGACGATGCTTCCCTGACATGCGGCACGATTTTACGCGCCGATCATGGTGACAGCTCGGCAAATACCGGCTATGGAAATTTAGGCAAACCGATCGTTTGGGCCATGAAGGATCGTGGAAACGGCAAGGGTTAGCTGGCACCTCGTCAAAACCATCGTGGTGGTTGTCCTTGCTGGTTCGAAAAAACGCATCAAGGAAATTTTTGCGTTGCAGGAAGACTAACCTAAACTGCGGCCTTCAATACCGGCATGGCCAGTTCAAGGGTTCTGCTGAAAATCACTTCTGCGCCGTAAGGTGCGTTGACAAGGGCGAGGCCGGAACCGGTCATGCCCTTGTTCTCTTTCAGGTCAAAGGACACTTCGTCGACCAGATGCGGCAACCGTAGCGCTGCCAACATTTCCTTGTGGCGTGCTGCTTTCAGGATTGGATACCAGATCAGGACCGTAGCTTCTGGCCATTTTGCCACCAGCTTCTTTGTAAACTCCGCCACCTGCAGATATTCGGTCTTCACCTCGTATGAGGGGTCAATCAACACCAGACCTTTGCGCGGTTTCGGTGGCGATATTGCCAGAACGCCCTCATAGCCATCACGATGCTGTACGGACACACCGGCACCTTTAATGTTGGCCTTCAGGGCCGCATATTCGGCGGGGTGCAATTCCATCAGGTGCAACTTATCAGTCGGCCTTAACAGCGCCTGTGCAATTGCTGGTGATCCGGGGTAAGCGGTCTCGCCATGGCGGCTGCGGATCGCTTTAAGCGCGTCGGTGAACGGGCAGTCAGGCAAGTCGATTTTCGCGATTCCGGCGTCCGCCTCGCCGGTTTTAGCGGTTTCGGCCGAAGCCAGATCATAGAGCCCCCGCCCCGCGTGCGTTTCCATATAGGTTAACGGCCGCGCTTTGCGGGTCAGCAGCGCCAGCAGTTCCGCCAAGGCGATATGTTTGTGCAAGTCGGCAGGGCCACCGGCATGATATGCGTGCTGATATGATAACATGTAGCGTGGCTACCGGATTGCCGCGCATGCGTCCATTGGGAAATGTCTGGATGTGGCCTTTCGTCTATTGAAAAGCAGAGCTGCCCCGATTAGAACGGTTCTAAACTGAAGCCAAGTATAAGGATTGACCAATGCAAGCTGGCGTAACACTACCGAAAATCACCTTCAAAACCCGCGTGCGTGACGAATCTGTGGACGGCGACAATCCGTTCCGTTGGCAGGATATGACCACGGACGATTACTTCGCCGATAAACGCGTTGTTCTATTCTCGCTGCCGGGAGCGTTTACGCCAACATGTTCAACATACCAGTTGCCCGGTTATGAAAACGGCGCCGCGGATTTTGCGGCTGAAGGTATCGACGAGATTTACTGTATGTCGGTAAACGACAGCTTTGTGATGAACAAATGGGCGCAATCGCAGGACCTTAAAAACGTAAAGGTTATTCCTGATGGTTCTGGCACCTTCACACGTCAAATGGGTATGCTGGTTTCCAAGGATAATCTGGGCTTTGGCATGCGCTCTTGGCGTTACGCTGCGGTCGTCAACAACGGTGTTATTGAAGCATGGTTCGAAGAACCTGGTCGCGTTGATGAACGCGAAGGTGACCCATACGGCGAATCTGCGCCAGAAACAGTTCTGGCTTGGTTGAAAGCTAACAAATAAATCTGATATCATACGCGC
>DFBM01000144.1 GCA_002366645.1 Rhodobacterales bacterium UBA3080
GCAGAACGCACAGGTTTGGCCGTGTCCGCAATCCGCTATTACGAGACGCAAGGGTTGGTCCATCCGGAACGGAACGCCGGTGGCCAGCGGCGGTACTTGCGCTCCGATATCCGGCGGCTGTCGTTTGTGCAGATCGCCCAGCAGTTCGGATTCACGATCGGCCAAATTCGCGAGCAGTTCGCGGCGTTGCCGGATGGGCGTACTCCGACCAAACAGGATTGGACCAGAATTAGCCGCGGTTTCCGCGCCGAGTTGGATCAGCGGATCGAAACCCTGACCAAACTACGAAACAACCTCGATGGCTGTATCGGGTGCGGGTGCCTGTCTTTGCGAAAATGTGCGCTCTACAATCCGCAGGACCGTGCGGCGAAAAACGGTGTTGGGCCGAGATATTTGATGGGTGACCGCCCCGAAGTTTAGGGCGAAACAGCCGAGCGACGGTGCGAGAATATTGTCTCGTTCCCTGCTTCGGGATGCCGTGGGATCATCAGCGCCAGCAACAGCGAAGTGACCGCCATACCCGCCGCCAGCACAAACACCATGCTGGGCGAGGTGATCCACAAGTAGCCAAGCGCGGCGGGCAGGAACACCGCCGCGATATGGTTGATGGTAAAAGAAACCGCCGCCGTAGGGGCAATATCTTTGGGATCGGCAATTTTCTGGAAGTAGGTTTTCAGCGCAAAAGCCAGTGCGAAGAACAGATGGTCGATGACGTACAGCGCGGCGGCCAGCACGACGCCCCAGCCGAAAAAGAAAATGCCGCCATAGGCAAGGAATACCAGCGTCAGGCCGACGTACTCGAAAGCCAGCGCCTTACGCTCGCCAATCCGCGCCACCATGTGACCCATCAACGGCGCAAAAAGCATGTTTGCGACAAAGTTAATCAGGAACAGGGCGGTCACTTCGTGGACCTCGAATCCAAATCGTTCAACCATCATGAAGGCCGCAAAAACAACAAAAATCTGGCGGCGCGCACCGGCCATAAATTCCAGCGCGTAATATAGCCAATACCGTTTGCGCAGGATCATTTTGGTGTGCTGCGTTTCAGGCGATTCAAACTGCGGATAGGCGAACCAACAGATAATCGCGATCAGAACCGTTGCTCCGCCTCCGACCATGTAAACAAAATTGTAGGACAACCCGAGTGTCTTCCACCCCAAAACCAGCAATCCGTACGCCACAAGCGATGCCGCTGAACCAGCGGAAACGATCCATCCCAGCATCTGCGGGGCTTTGTCTTTGTCCAGCCATTGCAACTGCAACGACTGACTGACGGTGGCGTAATAGTGGAACCCGATTGAACTGATCATGGTCGTAACCAGCAAACCGCCGATGGTCGGGAAAAAGCCGGTGACCATCACCGCCAGACCAAGCACAAGCAGGCTCACCAAAGCCAATACTTGTTCTCGCATAAACATGATTATCACGATAACACCAACGGCCAGAAAACCGGGAATCTCGCGAACCGATTGAAGCCAACCGATGTCGACTCCGTCGAAATTCGCCACTTCGATGACAAAATTGTTCAGCAATGCCAACCAAGTCGAAAACGCCAACGGCAAGGCGGCTGCCATGACGATCAGCAGAGTCACCGGCTGTTGCCATCGTGGCAAGGACTTGGCCTCGGTCAGCGTAACTATTCTTTTGGCGCGGAATATGGACATTCGGCAGGATTACGGCCCTTTCCCCCGAATGACCAGAACAATGTGCATTGGACATGACATAGATCAAGGGCGCATGCCGCGAGTTATATATGCGTGTGTTCTAATATAGAAAACCGGAACGCATCATGGATTTAGTCTGGCTACTTGAAACTATTGGCGAGGATCGCGCTGTCGCATTGGCAGGATTACTAGTGGGCGTGGTCTTCGGAATCGCCGCGCAACGCTCGCAGTTTTGTCTACGCGCCGCAGCGGTCGAGTTCGCACGCGGTAACATCGGACCCAAAACCGCGATCTGGCTGCTGACCTTCGCCACCGCGCTTTTCTGGACCCAAGGCGCGATTTTCTTCGATGTTATCTCCCTCGACCAAGCCCGCATGCTGGCCGCTCCCGGTTCAATCTCCGGCGCTATCATCGGTGGTTTGATCTTTGGCGCAGGCATGGTGCTGGCGCGTGGTTGTTCGGGAAGGCTGCTGGTTTTGGCCGCCACAGGAAACTTGAGGGCCGTCATTTCGGGCCTTGTTTTCGCAGTTGTCGCACAAATGAGCTTGCATGGCTTGTTGTCACCCCTGCGCGACTGGTTGGCTGGCCTGTGGATCACCCCGAACGGCGCAAATGTCCAGATTTTGGACAGCCTCGGTTTACCCGGCTGGTTTGGTGCTGTGATTGGTCTGGGGTTCGCTGTTTACGCTCTCTACGTGGCCTACAAAAACCGTGTCGGAAAACGAATATTGTTCATGGCATCAGGCGTTGGCTTTGCGGTCGCGTTGGGCTGGTTCCTGACCTATTCGCTCTCGTCCGTAAGTTTCGACCCCGTCCAGATCGAAAGCGCAACCTTCACCGG
>DFBM01000057.1:0-3604 GCA_002366645.1 Rhodobacterales bacterium UBA3080
CCATAGGCGCTGACGTCAGACACAAGAGTATAAAATGCAACTCCGCTTAAATCACTGGTCCTATCAATTAAGATAAGGATTATTATCAACGCTGTGAAAATCAGCTGCTGAACCAGATATATAAAACCTGTTTTCACCTCCATTTCCCCCTTTTTATGAGCGGCTCAATCAAAAGAAAATAATTTGTACCAGCCCGGTGCGCTCTCTGGGCTCGAATAATTTTCAAACCCCAAATATTCTAACAAAGAGTGTGTAAAACTATTCGAATTATAACGACGCCTTTACAGACTCACTGGGGCGGGATCGATTCTGGGCGGTGGTTTGATTTCAGATACCCAAATTACCGGGAAAATTCGGCGCGCAATTGGTTGTTGTGTTCACCCACATCCGGCACTGATCCTCGTTTGATATCATCCCGCAGCGGCGAGGCGGTAACCATGGCTTTGCCACCAGGGGTATCGATTTCGATCTGGCGCAGGGCTGGGTGGACTGAGAGATCTGGCACGCTGGAGACATTCGCCCATGGAAGCTTTTTATCCTCTAGCAGTGCGATCAGTTCGGCGCGGGTTAGGCGTTGGCAGCGGGCTGCAATTATCGCGTAGAGCGAGTCAGTATTGGCCACGCGGTCGGCGTTGGTTGCAAAGCGGGGATCTTCGATCAAATCGGGGCGTTGCAATACGCCTTCGCAGAAACGCACCCATTCGGAATGTTGCTGGCAGACGATAACAACCTCGCCGTCACGGCAACTGACCTTGCCATAGGGTGCGATGATAGAATGGGCAAGGCCCATACGCGGCGTTTCGCGGTCCATATAGTTATAGTGTAGTAACGGCACGCACATCATATCGGCCATTGAATCGAACATCGAAATCGCCAGCGCTTTGCCTTTGCCGGTGATCCCTCGTTCTATCAAGGCTTCGAGGATGGCTGTGTGAGCGGTTGCACCGGTGGTGATGTCTGCCATCGAGACCCCCACTTTGACCTGCTCTTCGGGTGAACCGGTAACCGCACAGATGCCGCTTTCAGCCTGAATCAACATGTCATAGGCCAACCGTGTAGCGTAACTGCTGGTTTGATCGTAGCCAAAGATATCAACACAAATCAGGCGCGGGTACTTTTCAACCATCTCAGCGCCACTCATGCCCAACCTATCGGCTGCGCCTGGGGCGATGTTTCGGACAAAAACGTCTGCCTTGGCAACCATACGTTCCAGCATTGCGCGGTCGTTTTCCTCTTTAATGTTCAGTTCCAGGCTTTCTTTGCCACGGTTGAGCCATGCAAAATAGGCGCTGGTTCCAAGAACGGCACTGTCATAGTGGCGAGCGGTTTCGCCACCGTGTCGTTCTATTTTGATGACACGCGCGCCGGCATCTGCCAGCCGAAGAGTGCACACCGGACCAGCAACCGCCTGTTCCAATGCAATGACCAGAAGGCCGTCCAGTGGCAACATATCTAACTCCTTAAGTGGCGCTATGGCGCGCGTTGACAGGTTCTTGCGCTACTGTTACGAATGTCCGGACAATTTGTCCACCCCAGTCACCAAGGGGCGTGACGAGCAAAATTGTAGCGTAGTGTCATCGTCAAACACCTGATTGAGAGGAGCCCAGCATGAGAAGTTCACGGGTTGCCGGGCAGCCACGATATGCTGTGGTTGCGCAGGCCTTGACCGAGGATATATTGTCTGGTCGCTATTCGGTGGGTGCAATCTTGCCCTCCGAACACGCACTTTGCACACAGTTTGACATTAGCCGCCACACTACCCGCGAGGCGTTGCGCCGTTTACAGGCGTTAGGGTTGGTTACGCGCCGCGCCGGAGTTGGAACGCAGGTGAAATCCAATCATATCGCGCAACGGTATGTACAAGTGGGCGACACGATTTCAGACCTTTATCAATACGCAAAAGACATGGTTTTAAACGTGCTTGAGATGACTGATATTGAGGCTGATGCAGATGCCGCCGCATTGCTGGGTTGTTCGAAAGGGCAAGCTTGGAGCAAACTGCGAGGCGTTCGGGTGACGGATGGAGGCGATGAGGTCGTGGCGCTGATGGATGCCTATATTGCACGCACCTATCGAGGTGTTCTGGGCGATATCGACGGGGCGGACCTTCCGATTTGGTCGTTGATCGAGTCTCGTTACGGAGTTGTCCCCGCCGAGGTGCGTCAACAAATATCGGCGACCACGTTGAGCCGCGCCGAAGCCGAAAATCTATCCGCCCGCGAGGGGGATCCAGCGTTGCGGATCACGCGGCATTATCTGACAGAAGCGTTGGATGTTTACGAGGTTGCTATTAGCCTTTATCCCGCCGAACGGTTTACCTATTCCAACACGCTTCGGATTGAACACCTCGCTTCCGTATCCTGACAAGAGGTTGGAGATGAACGTATGAGTAAGCCTTTGTTGCAACAAGATGAATTACTGCCATTGATGCAGGCGGTCCCGCTTTCAGGGGCCGATGTGCTGGATTTGGGGTGTGGTATTGGTAGTTTGGCACGGCGGATTGCCAGCGAAACCGGCGCGGACAGTGTGACCGCGATTGATGTTGATGCAGCACAGATTGCGCGCGCAAACGAGAAAGGCGGCGGGGTGAGATATTTGACGGGTGCGGCAGAGGCGTTGCCGTTACCCGATGCCAGTATAGATGTGGTGGTGATGATGAAATCGTTACATCATGTGCCGATCTCGCAAATGGATGCGGCTTTTGCCGAACTGGCGCGGGTGTTGCGCCCCGACGGGCAGATTTATATCTGCGAGCCGGAATATGCCGGCCCGTTCAACGATATCTTACGCTTGTTCCACGATGAAGGGATTGTGCGAGCAGCGGCGTTAGATGCGATCAAACGTGCCTCGACGGGGGAGTTCAAGATTATCGAAACTATCGATTACATACGAATTGTGAACTTCAGTAACCTTGATGACTTTCGCAAGAGAATGATGGGTATGCCTTGGTTGAAGAACAAGATTACCTCGGTTATCGAGGCAGAGGTTGCTGCGGCATGGAAGGATTATTCGGTCACTGACGGTAGTGCGGCGCTATCGTCGCGGATGCTAGTTTCTGTGTTGCAAAAGGACCAAAGGCGCAATGAACTTTGAATTCACCTAGAGGAAGTTTCCATGACTGAAGAAACAAACGCTATCCGGCATCACCCAAGCGCAACTGTTGACGAGGCTATCCTCTCGCGTCGTTCGATCCGGGCATTTTTGCCCGATCCGGTGGACGATAAAACAATACGCGAGATTTTGACGTTGGCGTCACGAGCTCCCAGTGGCACCAACACCCAGCCTTGGAAGGTGCATATTGTGCGCGGTGCCGTGCGTGACCAATTGTGTGATGAAATCGTCGCGGCGTTTATGGCTGGTGATCAATACAGCGAAGAATATGCCTATGCGCCGGACCCGTGGGACGAGCCATATCTGGCGCGGCGGCGGGCCACAGGTTGGGGGCTTTATGGCACGTTGGGGATCGTAAAGGGCGACAAAGACAAGATGGTAGCACAGCACGCCCGCAATTTTGGATTTTTCGATGCACCGGTCGGGATGTTCATCACCATTGATCGCGAGCTTGAACTGGGATCATGGCTGGATTTGGGTCTGTTTATGCAAA
>DFBM01000057.1:3731-4144 GCA_002366645.1 Rhodobacterales bacterium UBA3080
CTGACATGAGCGCGCCGGAGAACCACTTTTCCCCTGACCGCGAGCCGGTCGACATGTTCGCACGTTTTGTAGATGATCTGGCTAACAGCAACTAACCCGAACGGTTGCGCTTGATCGTTGTTCAGAGGAGCTCTCCGCTAATTCGGCTAAACCTTGTTCAGTATTTCTTCGGTGTGTTCCCCTAGCTTTGGGGCAGGGGTAAGATCAAATCGTGCGGGCGTGGCCGAGTATTTAACCGACGGTTTTGGTGTCCAGATCTGGCCTTCTGTAGGGTGGTCGATTTTCTGGAAGAAACCGGTGGCGGCCAGATGCGGGTCTTGGGGCAGATCTTTTAGCAAGCGCACGGGCATGGCTGGAATATCGGCTTGGTCCATCAGCTCAATCCATTCATCTGTGGTGCGTTCCAGCGCGAT
>DFBM01000057.1:4191-4332 GCA_002366645.1 Rhodobacterales bacterium UBA3080
TTTGTTTGCACGGGGCGGCGATGGGGAACCAGCATACGTTTGTAGCCGAAACTTTCGGGTTCCTCCTCAAAGGTGGCCGCCGCCATGTGTTCCACCAGCAGAAACGAGGCGAGGGTCTCCAGCATCGGAACCTCGACATGT
>DFBM01000073.1 GCA_002366645.1 Rhodobacterales bacterium UBA3080
ATATTTGCACTGCCATTTTTCACTGCAATTTTGTCGCTAGTCGGCCAACAGGCCATCGTTGTAGCTCCGGAAAAACTTACGCCGAAACTAAATCGAATTTCACCAATCTCTGGTATCAAAAACAAATTCGGGATGTCTGGGCTGGTCGAATTTGTCAAAACTTTTGTTAAGATGCTGGCAGTAGGTTTGACCGTGGTATTTTATCTACACGGCAAAATTGACGAGATTATCGGCTTAAGCCGCACTAGCCCAAACGCGATGACGGGCATGCTGATGGAAGTACTCGTAGATTTGCTGGTTGCGGTCTGCGTTCTGGCCATAATCATAGGAATAGCCGACCTGCTGTGGCAAAAATACGATCACCAGAAAAAGCTTCGTATGTCGTTTCAGGAATTAAAGGATGAAGGCAAAGAAGCCGAAGGCGATCCACACACGAAAGCGCAGCGCCGACAGCGCGGACGGGATATTGCAACGAACCGTATGTTGCTGGCGGTTCCCAAAGCCGATGTTGTTGTCGTAAACCCGACGCACTATGCCGTTGCTCTGCTCTGGAGCAAAGAAAAGGGCTCCGCACCGGTTTGCGTGGCCAAGGGCGAAGACGAAATTGCCGCGCGTATTCGGGAAATCGCGAATGAATCCGGCGTGCCAATCCACAGTGATCCCCCCACCGCCCGAGCCATTCACTCCACCGTAGAAATCGGACACGAGATCGCGCCCGACCACTACCGCGCCATCGCCGCCGCGCTGCGTTTCGCAGAAACTATGCGTAAAAAATCACGCGAAAGGGCGGGAGCATGACGCTCGCCGAAATCGAGAAACTTCGTGCGTTGGCGGAGCAAGCGAAACTGCGGGATGTCGCGGCGTATGTGAGTGTTTCCGGCGACCTTGAAAAAATCGATCACCAAATCCGGACGCTAGGGATAGAACGTCGCAACAAGGGTCTGGTGACCGCCAACGACTTCAAATCCATTGCGGTATGGCAACGCTGGGCTGAATCGGAAATGACCAAGCTGGAACATCGCAGACATCACGTAGCTTTGAAGAAGGAGCAACGCCGTCACGAAGCGATGCGATCCAGCGCAAAGGTGCGATCGCTGGAGATGCTTAGTAAAAAGGCCTCCAAAGAGGCCGTTCTTCAAAATCGAAAACGCGCCGAGCAAAATGGTCTTCCGCCCGACGCGTAGTGTTCACCAATTATTCAGCAAGCAGGCGTTCAAATTCGTCAACGAACCCTGAATAGGCCATATTGGACACCGTCTGACCGTTGATCACAAATGTTGGCGTTGCATTGATGCCATCAGCTTCTGCGTTTTCAGTCGAGGATTTCACCATGGCCTGCGCGGTTTCATTGTCCTGCATGCACGCCTCCATATCTGCATCATTCAAACCGGCAAGACGGCCAATTGCGTAAAGGTTATCGACAACGCCAACCGCACTCTCGGCAGACGTCCACTCGGATTGTTTTTCGTAGACCAGCGACGTAAGCCCGAAATACCTGTCTGGACCGCCGCAACGCGCCAACATGTCTGCCCACAATCCTAGACGGTCGAAATAGACGCCGCGGTAGATCATCCGGACTTTACCGGTATCGATGTAATTTTCCTTGATCGAAGGAAGCACGTCCAAATGGAAATTTGCGCAATGTGGGCATGTGAATGACGCATATTCGATCATTGTGATCGGCGCATCTTCCGCACCAATCGACATTTCTTGAAGTTCTCCGCTTTCTGTGCTTTGTGCAAAAGCCGGCATGGCGGTTGTGGCGGCACTCGCCCCTAGCAAGGCTAGAATCGCGCGGCGGGTAAGGCTAGAATTGTCAGTCATCATATTCCCTTTTGGAAGTGTTTTTGTCATTTGCTTAATACGTTTTTCGCGAGGTTTTCCAGCGCATTGCGTAAACCGTCGTCGCGGATCGGAGCGAGAGTGGCAGCAACCTCGGCGGCATCCGGTTCGGAAAGAGATTTGGGCGCGCGTACCTGATGTTCGAAAGCATGTGCTTGTTCGGCAAATCCGTGGCTGCTCGTTTGGGTGATCCGGATCCGGGAAATCGCGTTATAGCCATAACAGGCGTTCACCTTCCCCTGAAGTTCCGGCAGCATCATTTGCAACTCCGGCGCCCGTGCGCCGTCACACATAACCGTCAACGTCGCCCCGAACCCTTCGCGGGCATAAGAAACTTTGACCGGTCGCGCGATATCGGCAACCAACTGACCAACGATTTCCGCCCAATGTGTCAATAATCGCACTTCTGCAAAGCCGCGACGTTCCGTTGCGGCACGGATACGTTGACTGACGAGACCACCGGTTTGCAAAAACCCACGGGACCGACGCCTGACTGGCGACGAAGCCTTGCCTTTAATGAATTTTCCGTCAGCTTTTTCCGCCATGCGACTCTCGAATTTGTCTTTAACTTATAGTAACGTTGCTACCGACAAGGTCCATCCCTCATTAAGGCTCGGCGCAATAACGCTTACGTGAACATATGATCAATCCAGAAATTTTACTTAAGTGGTATGACGCCAATGCCCGTGCGATGCCGTGGCGTATTCCGCCGACCGAAAGCGCCAAGGGCATCCGCCCCGATCCCTATCATATCTGGCTTTCCGAAATCATGCTGCAACAGACGACAGTTGCGGCGGTTGTCAGGTATTTTCTGGCGTTTCAACGCCGGTGGCCCACCGTGCATGCGTTGGCCAATGCCGACGACGCCGACGTTATGGGGGAATGGGCTGGACTTGGGTACTACGCCCGCGCACGAAATTTGCTGAAGACGGCGCGCGTTATTTCGGCTGATCTAGGCGGCA
>DFBM01000100.1 GCA_002366645.1 Rhodobacterales bacterium UBA3080
CCCAAAAAGCAGGACCACTTCAATGTCTACTGGGCCGAAGACGGAGGAGGGGCGAGAAAGGATTGCCACGGCGCAGCGGAAACGATGGGCTTTGTGGAGGCTCAGGCGTAAATGTGGTTAAGATATTTCCAAAGCCTAGCAAATGGCCCGTGAGTGTATGGAGAATGTCTATAAGAAATGTGGGCATTAAGCGGGACAGCTTTCTGCCTCAATTTGACTTCAAAGGATAGCTTCGAAAACATAATGGGGCATTTTTCGGAATAGAGTTGGGGGTTCAGTGCGGTGAAACGGGCAAAAACTGATTGAGTGGATTTGTCACGATGTGGTAAGTAATGTGGTAACTAACAAGTTATCTCAACCAAATATAAAATAAAAACAATCAACTAAGGTTATAGTTAGTCGGACTGTCTCTCCGCCATTAAACCTCTGAAGTACATCATTGTTACGTTGTCACTTCTCCTCCCCCGATTACTCGCCTCATACACAAAAACAGCGGTTTTTGGGTTAGCCGTGCAGTTGATTTACGCGGACGCCGAAAGAGGATGAGGCTGTAAGCAAAGTGTGCGGTGCAGGTAGAATTGAAAAACTGTATAGTCAATTGAAAAATCCCGCGTCTTGTCTACTATGATGCAGAAAGAACGCGGGATTTACTTTTCATCGTTACTGGCGTGGCTATTGCCAGAATTCGTTAACGCCTAGTAACCACCCTTACGGCGGCTTTCAGGTAGGCCAGCAATTTTGCCACCCTGCTTTGATGGATCGCCCGGGAACAGGTCATACACGTCCCGTTGGCTAAGCTTTTTGCCCCACGCGCTGCTCATTGCTTTCACAATGTTACGTGTATTCGGCTGGTTTCCACCGTTATCAATGTATTCCTCGCGCAGGAAATTGAGCAGGTCCCAGTGCTTGTCTGTAAGCTCGATACCTTCCTGAGCTGCCAAAACAGCGGCTACGCCTTCATTCCAGTCGGCGATATTTTCAAGATATCCACTCGCGTTGGTTTCGATCGTATTACCTTCGTATTCAAATGCCATAATTTTCTCCCCGGCTATGACGTATTGTTGAACATACATTCAAACAATACGATATATCAGTATGGGCCTACAAATCAAGCCTGACAATTCAGGCGCAAGTTGCAGTGGAGAATTTCGGAAATTGCAGCCGAGTTTATCTACGCAGCCAGCAGCACCAGAACACCGGTCACCAGCACAAGTGCCAACCCGATCTTATCGCGCGCGGCGAAAACTACCGGGTCGTAATCCTGCTGCCCTCGCCTTCCAAGCAAAGTCATTCGGAGAAGCCATGCGGCGATCGGTATTGACGCTAAGCGAAGCACCCAAAGATTGGAGTAAAGCGCTGTTGCAGTGGGGCTAAATGTGTAAGCCAGAAAAATGCCAACGGAAATTACGGCGGCCATAACGGATATGTTGAACAAATCATCCATATCCGAGCGCGCGTAACCACGGCCGGGAAGCTGCGCGTCGGTTTTCGCTTTTGCCAGCTCCGTCATGCGCTTCACTGCGCCAAGTGACAGAAAAGCCGCGAAAATCAATACAAGCAACCATCCAGACAAAGCGACAGTTGCCGCAACGATCCCCGCCAAAACCCGCAAGGTATAAAGCCAGGCGAGCAAAAATATATCGACCCAACGCATTCTTTTGAGCCGGAAAGAATACGCCATAGACGTCATCATGTATAAACTGACAACTCCGACAAAACCCCAGCTGATCATTGTACCGAGTGCCAATGCCAGCAAAGCAAGGAGAATACTCGCGGTCATCGCGATGTTTATCGGTACATTCGCCGCAGCAAATGGGCGGAATTTTTTGCGTGGGTGCAGACGGTCGGCTTCCAAATCAAGGAGGTCGTTCACTATATATATAGTCGAAGCACCGGCGCTGAACGAAACTATTCCAAGGAAAACGTGAAGCCACGCTGACAGGTCGGTTGTATGCGCTGCGAGGACCGGCACCAATAACAGTGCATTCTTTATCCATTGGAACGGGCGAATACCTTTGATCAACGCGGATACTTCCCATGTTTCGCCAACCACCTGAACCGGACGTCCGAGCTTGTTAACCTTTTTCATTAAATTTTTTGTTGGCCCCACAACAATGCGGCTATGGGCGTGCTTCCAGATTTTCAGATCCGGTGCCGCATTGCCGATATAGTCAAACCCGTATTCCCCGAATTCGTCGATCAACATCGCAGCTTTGTTTTTTCCCGTTAGATTGTGAACACCGTCAGAACCGTAGTGTTCACCTTCAATCTTCAAATGCATCGCGAGCGCGTCGATCATTTGTTGATCGGAGCCCGAAGCGAGAATAACGCGGCTGCCGGAATCAGCTGCCGCTTCACACAAAGATAAAACTTCCGAATTTACGGGCTGCAACGAAATGTCCAGTTTGGCCAATTCGGAAAGTTTTCGCTTCAACTTAGCACGGGATGACAACGAAGTTATCACCAGCCAAACCGTAGCAAAAAAATCTTTTCCCAACGCGGCCCATAATGTCTCTAACAATAGATTCGACTTGAGCAACGAGCCATCAACATCCACAACGAGCGGGATATTTTTGTCTGACATTCCCGTATCCTAACAAATTCCATTCAATCAGTTGGAGATTAGTGCGCTATCTCGAACGATGCACTCGAAATTTTGTGAATCACCAGCGGGCCCAATCGAGATTCGCCAAATTTCATTGTTAAACGGCGTGGATTCCAAAGGATTCTGTCAAAAATTGTCGCAATTTTCGCATAAATCCAGTTAGTCAACCGAACTCCAACCAATAAGAACAAAATCTTATTAAAATATTTTCCCTTTATTTTCCGAAGGTTACATGCGCAACCAGCTGTCGCGTAAGAGAAAAACCTCACCTGCCTTAAATTTTCTCAAAGCTGCCCAATTTCTGCCCGATTTGCACGACATAAAGGGGGCAATTGGTTCACTGACACTAATAAGTTGTTAGCCAGTTATTTGCTCCGCATCTCGGGGCCAAGTCAAGGCATAAGCCATTTTAGTATCGGTTCACGTTGGACCAAAACAATTTAACCACTTAATCCTTGGAAGGGGATCACTATGAAACTATTCGCAAAATTCGCAAACGACGAGTCCGGTGCTGTAACAGT
>DFBM01000130.1 GCA_002366645.1 Rhodobacterales bacterium UBA3080
CGGTTTGGGCGAGAGCCGGAAGGGCGAAAGCTATCAACGTTGCGGTTAGCGCTGCTCGACGGAACATGGCGAACTCCTTTTGCGGTTGTGTTGTCTTAACCTGCCAACGCAATCCCCGCCGCGCCACCCCTTCTCACGTCAAGTTGAGGTATTGCGAGATTTCAAAGGAAGTTAGACAAACGGCTCTTTACGGTGCAAGCTTATTTAAACGTCCGGAGTGGAATTGGTTTAATGCACATGAAAGCAATTGTTTACAAGAAATACGGCGCCCCCGACGTTTTGCATGTCGCGGAAATCGAAAAACCACAACCAAAAGATAACGAGTTGCTGGTTAATGTCCGCGCCACCGAGATAACCAAGTCTGACTGCGAGCTTCGCAGCTTCAAATTTCCGGTGAAATGGTTCTGGCTGCCGCTCCGAATGGCTTTCGGGATCACCAAGCCAAGACGTCCGGTTCTGGGAAGTTACTTCGCAGGTGTTGTCGACGCGGTCGGCAAGGATGTCACGAACTTCAAAGCAGGCGATCAGATTTTCGGGAATTCCGGCCTGCGGTTTGGCGCTTACGGGGAATATGTGTGCCTGCCCGATACCAATACTCTGGCGATCAAGCCGGAAAATCAAAGCTTCGCGCAAGCCGCCGCCGTGCCTTTGGGTGGGCTGAACGCGATTCACTTTATGCACTTGGCAAACATAAAACCCGGCGAGAACGTTTTGATTAACGGCGCCGGCGGCAGCATTGGACTGTTCGCAATGCAAATAGCCAAGGACATGGGCGCGGAAATTTCGGTGGTCGATTCAGGTCACAAAGAAACGATGTTGCGCGATCTCGGGGTTGTCGAGTTTTTCGATTATACCAAGGAGGACTTCCGGCAAAGCGACCGCACCTATGACGTTATTTTCGACATGGTCGCGGCGAGTTCGATCGCCGGATGTGTGCACATGTTGAAGCCGAAAGGCCGGTATCTGACAGGAAATCCGCGGATAATGAACATGATCCGATGTTTGCTAACAACACGTTTTACCGACAAAACCGCAAAATTTGCTTTTGCCGGAGAAACCATTGAGGAACTTCAGGTTTTGGGCGAAATGCTAGAAGCTAACCGGATCGTTTCAGTTGTCGACAGGGTGTTAACGATGGAGGACGCCCCATTGGCGCATCGGTTGGTGGAGACGGAACAACGGCTGGGTTCAATCGTTATTTCGATTACGCAATAAAAAAGCCCGCGTGAACCTGACGGGCTTTTTCTATTTTATATAAACGTCTTAAAGGTCTGACTTAACCTTCACACTCGCCATGTAATCCGGGTCTGCGTAGACCGGACCGTTGGCGGCACTATCGCCAAGTTTGATAGCATGGACATATTCCATTCCCGACGTCACGCGACCGATGACGGTATATTGGCCGTCAAGGAACGATGCGTCACCAAAGACGATAAAGAACTGCGAGTTGGCCGAGTCCGGGCTGTTGGAGCGCGCCATACCGACGATGCCTTCAACGTAGGACAGGTTCGAGAATTCTGCCGGAACATCGTCCAGACCAGAACCTCCACGACCAGCCACGCGGTAGTCGTAGCCTTCGAGTTGTCCGAATTCCACGTCACCGGTTTGCGCCATGAAGCCTTCTATAACGCGGTGGAAAACCACGCCGTCATAGGCACCCGAACGCGCGAGTTCCTTGATGCGGTCCACATGCAACGGGGCCACATCGGGACGCATGAGGATTTCGACAGTGCCGGCCCCCTCGCCTGCGATCTCGATCACCAGAACGTTTTCAGGGTCGGCTTCGGTCTGGGCATTCGCAGAAAAACCGAATGTAGCGGCCAAACCAATGGCCGCTAGTCCTTTAAGAACCGCGCGACGCATCAAGCTTCTGCCGCGACTTTAACCGAGATCATGCGGTCAGGGTTTGGCGCCGGCTCGCCGCGCTGGATCGCGTCAACGTGCTGCATACCGTCGATCACGCGACCGAAAACCGTGTACTGGTTGTTCAGGAAGTGACCGTCTTCGAACATGATGAAGAACTGCGAGTTGGCGGAATCAGGGTTCTGCGAACGCGCAGCGCCAAGAACACCCTTGTCAAACGGCAGGCTGGAGAATTCAGCGGGAACGTTTGGATAGTCGGAACCACCTGTGCCAGCCGCACGAAGGTTGAAGTTGTTTTCCATGTTGCCGTTTGCCACGTCGCCTGTCTGCGCCATGAAGCCGTCAATCACACGGTGGAAAGCGACGTTGTCGTATTTGCCTTCGCGTGCGAGGGTTTTCATACGTTCGACGTGCTTCGGGGCCACATCGGGTAGAAGCTCGATTGTGACGTTACCGTCTTTAAGTTCGATGATAACGGTATTCTCTGGATCTTTGATATCGGCCATTTCTGCCTCCTAATGAATGTTGAGGGGAAACTATGTTGCCCACGCACAAAACAAAAGGGGTTGCGGCAAGATTACCCGAATTTTTTCAACAACTCTTTGGCAACGGATTTGGGCACAAAGGTCGAGATATCCCCGCCTAGACGCGCGATTTCTTTAACCAGACGCGAGGCAATGGCCTGATGGTTAGCGTCGGCCATCAGGAACACGGTCTCGATGCTGGCATCCATGGCGCGGTTCATGCCGACCATCTGGAATTCGTATTCAAAGTCGGATACCGCACGTAGACCGCGAATAATGGTCTTGGCCCCGACGTCATTCGCGCAATCTATCAGCAGGTTCTCGAAGGGATGTACGACGATCTCGGTGCCGTTTTTGCGGATGTTCCCGCACTCCTCCTCGATCATCGCGACACGTTCCTCGAGGGTGAACAACGGGCCTTTATCGCGGTTGATTGCAACCCCGATCACCAAACGGTCCACCAGCGCGCAAGCACGTGTAATGATGTCGATATGTCCGAGCGTTATCGGGTCGAAAGTTCCGGGATATAATCCGACGCGCATGTTATTTCCTCCGGTTTTGTGCGACGCAACAATATTGCGCGCGGCGCGTCAAGCGGAATCAGATATTTCCGGCGATCAAATCCGCCATGGATTCATTCTCGAACTGCACTTCCTTGATCCGCGCAGCCACTACGTCGCCGATCGAGATAACCCCGAGCAGTTTGCCATCGTCCATCACCGGCAAGTGCCGAAAGCGCCCGTCGGTCATCATTTGCATCACCGCTTGCGTAGTATCCGTCGAGGTGCAGGACTTGACGTTAGTGGTCATCAACGCACTAACGCTATCGCTCATACAGCCAACCCCGCGCCGTCCGATTTCGCGCACGATGTCGCGTTCCGAAAGAATACCGTCCATCTCGTTACCCTTATCGCGCACAATCACCGCCCCGATCCGCATCTCCGATAACAGTTCAGCTGCGCTGGAAACCGTGTCGAATGTTGTCACCGAAATGATTTTTCCGATTTGTTTGGTGGAAAGAATATCGCGTACGAGCATGGTAATCTCCCTTTTGTGGTATGGTTCAAGCGTGCATCAGGCTGCGGTGACCTGTCAAGTAAGTGCCTCTAACCTTTGCACTTCCAGCCGTAATTTCTTGGTGAAAAGCTCCGCGAACCGGTTCAGGCGTTCAACGCGCTGGTCGTCGCGGTGCCGGATTAGATAGAAACTGCGTTTGATCGACACCTCTTCGGTCAGGATTTTCCTGATATTCGGGCAGGTCGGAATTGCGAAGTCATGCACGATACACACCCCCGCCCCGAGCCGCGCCCAGTTCAATTGCACCGGGAAACTGTTCGAGGTCAGTTCGATATGCAGATCCCGGCCGACCTGATCCACATAGTCCAGTTCCTTGTCAAAGATCAGATCGTTGATATAGCCGATCATGCGGTGGTCCTTGAGGTCGGCGATATCCGTGATCGGCGCGTGGCTTTTGAGGTAGTCCTCGCTCGCGGCCAGATGCAGGTTGTAGTCCGTGATCCGCTGCACCGTCAGGCGTCCGGCTTGTGGCGGCGACACCGTCAACGCCATATCTGCCTCGCGTTTCGAAAGGTTAAAGACCCGCGGCAGCGCCACGATCTGCACCTCCAGCCCCGGATTCTCGTCAACAATCTCGGCGCACAATTGCGGCAATAGATAGTTTGCCGCCCCGTCCGGCGCCCCGATACGGATACTACCGGTCAAGGCGTTGGACTGTCCGCTAACCTCGGATTCCGCCGCGTGCAGCGATTGTTCCATCAAATTTGCATGCGCCATCAAACGCTGGCCAGCTTCGGTCAGATCATACCCTTGCGGACTTTTGTTAAACAGGCGCGCCGACAGATCATCTTCCAGCCGCTGCACCCGCCGCCCGACCGTTGCCGGATCCATCTTCAACGCCCGCCCCGCATTCGACAGGCTGTTGAGCCGTGCGACTTGCAGGAATACTTTCAGATCGTCCCATCGTAGTTTGCTGATCGCCATAGCCGCCCTTTGCATATTTGCATTATATTTTTGTCATATTGCCTCTACGAAATGCAAAAATGCAAGCATATGATCGCGCGTGAAGTATTCCAACGGGAGAAAATCATGAAAGAATTAACGCATTACATCAACGGCGAGCACGTCAATGGCACGTCCGGCCGTTTCGCAGACGTTTATAATCCGGCAATTGGCGAAGTTATTGCCAAGGCTCCATTGGCGAACGCCGCCGAGATGGACATGGCTGTTAAGGTTGCCGAAGCCGCGCAACCCGCTTGGGCCAAAGTGAACCCGCAACGCCGCGCACGCGTTATGATGAAGATGGTTGAACTCCTTCACCGCGACATGGACAAACTGGCCGAAGCCTTATCGCGCGAGCACGGCAAAACTCTGCCGGATGCCAAAGGCGACGTTATCCGTGGTCTTGAAGTGGTCGAATACTGCATCGGCGCGCCCGAGCTGCTGAAAGGTGAATACACCGACGGCGCTGGCCCTGGCATCGACATGTACTCCATGAAGCAGGCGTTGGGTGTTACTGCCGGTATCACACCGTTCAATTTCCCCGCCATGATCCCTTTGTGGATGTGTGCTCCAGCGATTGCTTGCGGTAACGCCTTTATCCTGAAACCGTCCGAGCGTGATCCTTCGGTTCCACTAATGCTGGCCGAGCTGTTCGAGGAAGCCGGTCTGCCAAAAGGCATCATGCAGGTCGTTAACGGCGACAAAGAAGCCGTGGACGCAATTATCGAGCACCCGACCATCCAGTCGATCGGTTTCGTTGGCTCCACACCTATCGCCGAATACATCTACGGTGGCGGCTGTTCGCACGGCAAACGCGTTCAGTGCTTCGGCGGCGCGAAAAACCACGCCATCATCATGCCGGATGCGGATATGGACAACGTTGTCGACGCGCTTATCGGTGCGGGTTACGGCGCCGCTGGCGAACGCTGCATGGCGATCTCGGTTGCTGTTCCGGTTGGCGAAGATACAGCGGATCGTCTAATCGCCGCCCTCGCCCCTCGGGTCGAGAGCTTGAAGATCGGTCCGTACACATCGGGCGACGACGTGGACTTCGGTCCGGTTGTAACCGCTGCAGCCAAAGAGAAAATCAACGGGCTGGTGGATAGCGGCGTAGCACAGGGTGCAACACTGGCTGTAGACGGCCGTGGATTCAGCCTGCAAGGCTACGAGGATGGTTTCTTCGTTGGCGCCACCTTGTTTGACAATGTCACCACCGACATGGACATCTACAAAGAAGAGATCTTCGGACCAGTTCTGTCGACCGTTCGCGCCAAGACCTATGAAGAGGCTGTTGGTTATACAATGGATAACCAGTACGGCAACGGCACCGCGATCTTCACCCGCGACGGTGACACAGCGCGCGATTTCGCCAGCCGTATCAACGTCGGCATGGTCGGCATCAACGTGCCAATCCCTGTGCCTCTGGCCTACCACACGTTCGGCGGCTGGAAAAAATCGGCGTTCGGCGATCTCAACCAGCACGGCCCTGATGCGTTCAAGTTCTACACACGCACCAAGACTGTAACGTCGCGTTGGCCATCGGGCACCAAGGAAGGTGCTGAATTCTCGATCCCGACGATGAAATAAGGCTGACAATTCAGTTCGATTAAAGGCTCCGGCGCGGGACGCCGGAGCCCTTTTTATTGCAAAAACGGGAAAATTGGAGAAGCTCGGTAAAAAACACGTTCTGAAAGGGAGAGATATGACCAGTTTTACGATAGAAAACCCCGTGTTCACCACGTACATGATCGTAGCGGCAATCATGGTTCTGAAGATCATGGGGCAAGGTTGGCTTACTGTTTACCGCATGCTCAAAAGCGACTCCGGACTTGCCAGTCCCGAAGATGTTCAGACCGGGGTTCTCAACCGAAACCCGCGGCCTGATCAGCTGGAACTAAACGACTACGTTGATCGCTCCCGCCGGATGCATCGTAACGACCTGGAAAATATTCCCGCATTTCTGGCCTGTGGATTGGTATTTGTCGCAGCAGAGCCTTCCGTCATCTGGGCAAATATACTGATGTACGGATTTGTAGGCGCGCGTTTGCTACATTCCATTGCCTACTTATCCAAACAGACCCACGAAGTCCGCGCCACGTTTTACACGTTTGGGTCTTTGGCGGTGATCGCTATGGCGCTTTATGTGCTGAAGGTAGTGCTTTTTTAGGCCCAAGTTACAAGGCGCCAACATTTTGTGCATACTTCCATGAATAATTGCTTTCCAAACGCTTGACGGCTTTCTATATTAACTGAACAATCATTCATTTCGATACGGAGCCGGCGATGGATTTTGCCCTTTCAGAAGAACAGCAGATGATTTTTGATATGGCCTATGACTTTGGCCAATCCGAAATCGCCCCCAATTCGTCTGAATGGGAAGAAGCTGGCACTATCCCCAAAACTCTCTGGCCCGAAATTGCGGCATTAGGGTTTGGCGGGTTATATGTATCCGAAGAATTCGGCGGCTCGGGCCTCTCGCGCCTTGACGCGACACTGGTATTCGAGGCCTTGGCCATGGCCGACCCTGCCGTTGGCTCCTTCCTGTCTATCCACAACATGTGCGGCGGCATGATCGATAAGTTCGGCTCGCCCGAGACCAAGGCCAAGTGGCTGCCCGATACGTGTACGATGGAAAAGGTGTTTTCCTATGCGTTGACGGAACCGGGTTCAGGCTCGGATGCTTCCGCCTTGCGGACCAAAGCCGACAAAACCAACGAGGGGTATACCCTAAACGGCACCAAGGCGTTTATCTCGGGCGGCGGGTATTCCGATGCCTATCTGGTTATGGCCCGCACCGGTGAAGATGGCCCGAAAGGCATCTCGAGCGTCGTGGTCGAGGCTGGCACTGGCGGTCTTTCCTTTGGTGCCCTCGAGAAGAAAATGGGCTGGAAGGCGCAACCAACCGCGCAGGTCCAGTTTGACGATTGCAAAATCCCTGCCGATAATCTGATTGGCAAGGAAGGTCGCGGGTTTTCCTATGCCATGGCGGGGCTGGACGGTGGCCGTCTTAATATTTCCGCTTCGGCGCTTGGCGGGGCGCAGAACGCCTTGAATATCGCGCTGAATTATATGGGTGAGCGCAAAGCCTTCGGCAAATCCATCGACCAGTTTCAGGCGTTGCAGTTCCGTATCGCCGACATGGAGATCGAACTGCAAGCCGCCCGCACATTCCTGCGCCAAGCCGCATGGAAGCTCGATACCGGCGCGCCGGATGCGAGCAAGTTCTGCGCTATGGCCAAGCGGTTTGTGACGGATGCCAGCTTCACGGTGGCCAATGATGCGCTGCAAATGCTGGGTGGCTACGGCTATCTGTCTGACTACGGTATCGAGAAAATCGTCCGCGATTTGCGCGTGCACCAAATACTTGAAGGCACCAACGAGATCATGCGCCTGATCACTGCCCGCACCCTATTGGCGGAGCGTGACCGTGGCTGATATCGACATCCGCATAGAAGGCAAGATCGGCCGCATAACCCTGAACCGTCCACAGGCACTGAACGCGCTTACCTACGGTATGATCCTTGAGATCGAGGCGGCGCTGGACGCTTGGGCCGCCGATGATCGCGTGGCGCTGATCCTGATCGATGCGGCTGGCGACAAAGCCTTTTGTGCGGGCGGCGACATTCAGGAAATGTACGACACAGCAAGTTCCGGCAACTATGAATATGGCCGCAAGTTCTGGGCGGACGAATACCGCATGAACGCCAAGCTGGCGAATTTCCCGAAACCGTTCATCGCCCTGATGCAGGGCTTCACGATGGGCGGCGGCGTTGGAGTTTCGTGCCACGGATCGCACCGAGTGGTCTGCGAGACCTCGCAAATCGCGATGCCGGAATGCGGGATCGGTCTGGTGCCGGACGTGGGCGGCTCGATGCTGCTGGCGCAGGCGCCGGGGCGCTTGGGCGAATATCTGGGTACAACGGCGGCGCGGATGGATGCGGGCGATGCGATTTACGCGGGCTTTGCCGATTACTATATCCCGCGCGAAAAATGGGAGGAGCTGACGGACGGGCTGGTGCAATCCGGCGACTGGACGTTGGTTGACACAATGGCGGAGCTTGCTCCGGTTAGCAATCTGGCGAAAAACAGGACACTCATTGACGAGACCTTTAGTGGTGACACCGCCCGCGATATCCTGCGCGGTATGGGCGACGACGAGTGGTCGCAAAAAGCAGAAAAAGCCATGCGCCGGAACTGCCCGCTTTCAGTGGCAGCGACGGTCGAGCTGATCCACCGCGTCCGCGCAATTGGCACTATCGAGCCGGTGCTGGCGCTGGAATACCGGTTCACCTACCGCAGCGCCTCGGACGGGGAGTTTGTCGAAGGAATCCGCGCGGCGATCATTGACAAAGATCGCAATCCGCAGTGGAAAATACGGACAATAGAAGAGGTCCTCGACCTGAAAGTTATGCAGATGCTTTTGCCGCTTGGCGATGCCGAGCTTAACCTAAAGGATAAACACATGAATATCGGATTTATCGGACTTGGAAACATGGGCGGGCCGATGGCGCGCAATCTGGTGGCGGCTGGCCACAAGGTTTCGGGCTTTGACGTCGCCGGCGTTACCATCGAGGGCGTCGAAACAGCCACAACCGCCGCGCAAGCGGCCACCGGAGCGGACGTGGTGATCACCATGCTGCCCAACGGTCAGATTTTGCGAAGTGTCGCCGCTGAAATCATTCCGGCGATGAAAGCTGGCGCGTGTCTGGTCGATTGTTCGACCGTAGACGTAGAATCCG
>DFBM01000111.1:0-7828 GCA_002366645.1 Rhodobacterales bacterium UBA3080
GATTGCTTCGTCCATCAGCCATGCTATTCGACGTGCCCAGATGCCGACACGGATTACCGGCTACGCACGCTCGGCCGCGACGCGGGGCAAGGCGCGGGAACTAAAGCTTTGCGACAAGATATTCGACACGGCCGAAGAGGCTGTTAAGGGCGCTGATCTGGTTATTCTGGCGGTGCCCGTGGGCGCGATGGAATCCGTGTCCAAAGAGATTGCGCCATTCCTGAAGAAAGGCGCTGTCGTCACTGACGTAGGCTCGGTGAAGCGTTCGGTTATCGACGCGGTTGTCCCGAACCTGCCGGAAGCTGTGCATTTTGTGCCCGGTCACCCGCTCGCGGGAACCGAAAGCTCCGGTCCCGAGTCCGGTTTTGCCAGCCTGTTCGACAATCGCTGGTGTCTGCTGACGCCGGATGAAACCACGGATAAGGCGGCAGTTGCACGGTTGCGGACGTTCTGGGAAGCGCTCGGGGCGAATGTCGACGAGATGGAACCGGACCACCATGATCTGGTGTTGATGGTGACTTCACACGCGCCGCACCTGATTGCCTACACAATGGTCGGTGTGGCCGACGATTTGAAACGCGTCACCGAGACCGAAGTCATCAATTATTCTGCGGCAGGTTTCCGCGACTTCACCCGTATCGCCGCGTCCGACCCGACAATGTGGCGCGATGTGTTTTTGAACAATAAAGACGCCTCGCTGGAAATTCTCGGGCGTTTCACCGAAGAATTATTTGCCCTGCAACGAGCGATCCGGATGGGTGATGGCGACTTCTTGTTCGACTACTTTACTCGCACACGTGCGATCAGGCGCGGTATTATCGAAGCGGGTCAGGACACGGACGCACCGAATTTCGGGCGCGGCACCGACACATGATAGCAAAGCGGATCGTTCTGGTTTTACTTGTGTTGACCGCCGCAGTTTCCTGTGGCCGTCGCCAGAGCGCCCCGCCTATTCCTGCGAATCTGGTTCAGCTTTGCGGTGACCCGGGTTTGGCGGGCGTGGTTTTACCGGCAATCAGGGAAACGGGTAGCGCCTGTGGTATCGCCAATCCGGTCGAGGTGCATTTTGTGTCCGGCATCGCCCTGAACGAGCGCCCGGTCCTGAACTGCAACACCGCCCGCACCTTGCGCGAGTGGGTTGACGAAGCCGCGCAGCCGTCGGTGGCGCGTTTGAATGCCGAGATTACGAATATCCGGGTACTGTCGTCTTATTCCTGCCGTACACGTAACGGTCAGGCCGGGGCGAAGCTGTCGGAACATTCCAAAGGTAACGCCATAGATATCGCCAGCTTTACGCTTAGCAACGGCAGTGTGATCTCGGTGTTGGAGCATTGGCGGTTGAACAAATATGGGCCGGTGCTGAATCGGATGTACTCCCGCGCGTGTGGAACTTTTGGCACGACGCTTAGCCCTGACTCCGATCGTTACCATCAGGACCATATGCATTTCGATACGGCCAGCTATCGCGGCGGCGCCTACTGCGGTTAGCCTTCCTCACGTATGGGTTAACGTGATGTTACTGCGATTTACCGATCCCCCACGTTAAAAACTTATGCTTTTCAAACGTTCTGATCCTTACCCGATCACGCGCAAAACACGCGATTATCACGCGAATACACGTCTACTTTGACCTGATTGCCTCACCATCCGCATTTTGCCTAACGCGCTTTAACTCTTGGGCAATTTGGAAGGTTTCGTGATGTATGGTTATTTTAAATCCGGTTTGATCGGGGCAAGTCTGGCGGGGCTGTTATCCTCGACTGCAATCGCGGAAGAGGTGGTTCCTAAATCAACGGACGGGAATTTTACCCTGACGGGCGAACTGCTCGGGTTTGATGGCGGGCTGTATACATTGAAAAGTGTGTTTGGCGAAGTCAGCATCCGCGCTGACGAAGTAGAGTGCTTTGGCGATGATTGTCTGAAGTTCACGCCGATAGATCGGGAGTTCGGTGTCGCGGGGCTGGAAATTCTGACCAAGTCCCTGCTGCCATCGCTTCTGATCGAATACGGCAGCGAAGCTGGCTATCAGGTCAGCATCAGTGGCGGCAATCAGAGCGGTTCAGTCGAGGTCGACTTCCTTGATGAAGCCAGCCAGATGGCGGCGGCTGTGACGGTTAAAGGCACCGGAACGAAAAACGGTTACGTGGCTTTGGCCGAAAGGTCGGCGTCGATTGTGCTGGCCGGACGTCCGCCTAACCCTGCCGAGGTGGCCGCGATCGCCGGTTCGGGGCAAGGCGATCTTTCGCAATCCCGACGTCAGGAAGTTATCGCGATGGAGGCGTTGATAATTCTGGTCGCCGACGAAAACCCTGTGCGCAGTTTGACGGTGCAACAGGTGAACGATGTTTTCACCGGCCGGATCACCAACTGGTCGCAACTGGGTGGGAACGATGTGCCGATCAGAGTTTACCGTCGTCGGGACGAAGATGCGATTACCAACGTGTTGCGAAATGATGTGTTCACCAATCGAAATGCCGCGTTTCCGGCCAATGCGGTGACGATACCGGACGAGGGCTCGCTGTCGGATGTTGTGGCGGCGGATCCTTTCGGGATCGGATTTTCACATTTCTCGGAAGTAGCGGACTCGCGGGCGTTGTCTGTTCGGGGGAGCTGTGGGATTTTGGCCTCGCCAACCATTTTTAACATTAAATCCGAAGAATATCCGTTTTCGCACCGGCTTTATGCCTTTGTGCCGGATGGAACGTTGCCGCATGTCGCGCAGGGGTTCATGGACTATGTTGTGACCGACGCCGCGCAGGACGCGGTCGAGCGGGCCGGGTTCATTAGTGGCATGGTTGAAACCGCGACCGCCGACGATCAGGGATTCCGCTTTGCCAACGCGATCCTTGCATCGCAAGACGAGGTTGGCCTGCGGGCACTATTGGATATGACCGGAGAACTGATTGACGCGGAGCGTTTATCGACGACCTTACGCTTCGATGAAAGCTCCAGCAGATTGGATGTACGGGCGGAAACGGACATCAAACGGTTGCTTGACCAATTGGAGCGAAAGGACTTTTCGGCGCGTGAAATCTTCCTTGTTGGATTCACCGACTCCGTCGGAAGTGCCAATATCAACAACGACCTTGGCAAGAAACGCGCCGATCAGGTGCTTACACGCATTCGTGAACTTGCGCCCGAAGGGCTGTTGGAAGGTTTTACGTTTACAACTGTCGGGCGTGGGGAGGTGTCTCCGATTGCGTGCAATGACACCGCGCACGGGCGGTTCATGAATCGACGTGTCGAAATCTGGATACGCAGCAAAGCGTGAAGTAAGCGGCTGTAATCACAGCAGGATTTGTAGATTAGAATTTCCGCATATTGACAATAATTATCGAAGGCCAAGGCGCGATGTGAGCAGTTGTGCGGAAATATAATCTGCGTTGATTGAAGTAAGTACGAATACCATCATAGATTGTGTTTTTCGCTACGGGGGATGCTCGTATTTGTGACACATTTACAACAAATTAGAGAGATATCAAAAGACTGTTGCAATTTAAAGGATAACCCGTTTAGCCTAAGACCAGATAATACCGAATAAAAAACAATACCAATATCTTGTATCGTCTAGTTAATGAGTAAAAAGTGGTACGGCGTTATCGGTGGGAAAGTGTCGCATTACTGTAAGTAAACATGGGTGAAAGGCGAAATGTAAGCGAAAGGAAAGTGCATGGCGAAGAGAACTTCGAAGGCGACAATCTTCGGCGCGTCGATGCTATCAATGGTTGCAACGCACGGGTTGGCGGCCGATATTACGCTCCAGTCTACCGACGGGGCTTTTTCCCTTAAGGGCGAGTTGGTTGACTTTGACGGTAGTGTATACGTTTTAAAAAGCGTGTTCGGACAAGTGTCCGTAAATCTGGCAGAGGTCGTTTGTATTGGCGATGATTGCCCTGATCTTTCTCAATATCAAAAAGAATTTACGATAGCCGGTTCTGAATCCGTCGGCGGGTCTTTGTTGCCTGCGCTGATGGGGGCCTATAGCGCCAAGGCCGGATATCAGATGGTGTCGTCAGGTTCGACGGTCGAAATGATAGATAGTGCAGGCGAGAGCGTGGCCCTTATTACGCTTGCCAACGCCGGTTCGGGCGAGGCCTTTGCAGGGCTTGCAAACGGATCTGCTGCGCTGGGCATGTCAGCGCGCGCTGCGACGAATGCAGAGATCGGCAGCATTCGGGACGCTGGAGCCGGGGATATTTCAAACGGAGATCGCCAGACCATTCTGGCGCTCGACGGTTTGGTGATATTGGTCGCAAGCGGCAATCCGGTACAGGCGTTGAGTGCTGCACAGATCGGCGATATCTTCTCCGGCAAGATCACGAACTGGGGCGATGTTGGTGGTCCGGATGCGACGATCAATGTCTATCGACAGAACGTATCTGCGGGCGACTCCGAGTTTTTCCGCAGCGAAGTGCTAGCACTTACGGGCGGGGATTTCACCTCGACTGCCGCGATCATTCCTAGCAACGGTGATATATCGCAAATGGTTAACGCCGACCCGCTCGGGATAGGGTTTTCCAGCTTCTCCGGTCTTGGCGACGCGCAGGCTGTATCGGTCATCGGCAGTTGCGGAATTATTTCCGCGGCGTCTGAATTCTCGATCAAAACCGAAGAGTATCCTTTCGCGAACCGCTTAACAGTGTATTCGCCGGACAAAACGCTGCCACGTGTAGCCTCCGAATTGCTGGACTACTTAGGCACGGACGCGGCGCAAATGGATGCGGCAGAAGCCGGGTTCGTTAACTTGAGTGTCGCGACAGAAAGCGTGCATAACCAAGGTCTGCGGTTTGCAAACTCCATTCTGGCAACGGACAATGAGATAGGCCTGCCCGAGCTTCGCAACATGACCGAACAGTTGATTAACGCGCAACGCTTGTCGACGACATTCCGGTTTAGCGCAGGTTCGAGCACGCTGGATGTTCGTGCCGAGGGCGACGTTGCCCGGTTGCTGAACCTGTTCGCAGGTCAGGATTTCACCAACAAGGAAATCCTGCTGGTCGGCTTCACTGACTCAGTTGGTAGCGCGAAGGTTAATGCCGAATTGTCCGAGCAAAGAGCGAGCCAAGTGCTTGATCTGTTAAAGGCTGCGGCGCCGACGGGTGCGTTGGATAACTTGGCATTCTCAACCCTCGGACTTGGTGAAGTATCGCCGATGTCCTGCAACGACACCCCACACGGGCGCTTTGTTAACCGGCGTGTAGAAGTATGGATCCGTGATCGGAGTTGATCACGAAAACGCAATACCGCAGCGCTGGCAACGGTGGGCCTTTCGGCGCTGCGAATTTTTCAGACACGCCCGAAGTGGTCGATAGCCACGAGGGCATAGCGAGACCAAGAAACCATTTCTGTTATTACCCGTCAGGGTCAAAGGAGGCTCTATGACCATCTGGACTAAAATAATCCGCACCATCGCTCCGGTAGCACTGCTGTTGGCAGCGCCGGTTCATGCTCAGGATGTATGGATCACACCTGATATGCCGTTCTTCGAGTTTGAAGTCGGAGACGAGTTTTATTTGATTGAACGGGATCAAGATAACGAAGCGCGGATTGCGGATGGTTTCGCCAAAACTTCGCGTGCCTGCCCGCCGTTCTGTATCCAGCCGATGGTTGTTTCGGAAGGAGTCGAAACTGTTGGCGAGGTCGAGCTGCTGGACTTCATGCAGGACTATGTGGAACCCGGTTTAGGCTTTCTGGTCGATGCACGTGTTGAAAGTTTCTTTGTCGAGGGCACAATTCCGGGTGCCGTGAATATGCCGTTCAATATGTTCGTTCCTTCGGCAACTAACCCGTTCCTCGACCAGCTTCTGGTATTGCTTGGCGGCAAATTGCTAGCCAGTGGCGAGTGGGACTTTACCAACGCCACGAAACTGCTGCTGTTCTGTAACGGTCCTTGGTGTGGTCAATCACCGCTTGCTATCAACAACCTGCTGAGCATCGGTTATCCGCCCGAGCAGCTGATTTATTATCGCGGCGGTATGCAGTCGTGGGTCTCAATGGGGCTGAGCGTAATTATTCCTGAGTAAAGTGGAGCGAGTCGATGTTTGTGATTCAAAATCGAATAGCAATAGGCGCATTTTGCGGCTCGATGCTACTGGCCGGTGCCGTGGTCGCAAGTCCTGTGCCAATGGGTTATCAGGCCAGCGGGATTGTAGACCGTGGAGCACTGGTCGTTCAGAACGCGGCACTCGATGCGGTTTCACCATCCGCGTTGCGTCGGTTAACATTTTACTCCGACATGGCGATTCTGGCGCTATTTGACCTCGCGAACGAGGATTTGGCCGCGGGCGAGAATGGGGCGACAATTTCCAACGACACAACCAACGCGTTGCGATCAGCGATCGAGCGGTTGATTGACGCTGGTGACAAGGCGGATTTATCAGTTGAAAACGTGGCGATCTTCTTTGCACAAGAAGTAGAGGTACGTTTTTCAGGGCCAATTCCGTTTATTCTTCAAGGGCTCGATGGCGAGATTGACGCGCAAAGCCTTTTCCGCGGTATCGCTGACAGTAAAGCTGTTGCCGCTGCGCCCAGAGTTGATGCAAATTATTTGTCGGCGCTGACTGCGGAAAGTGCGAATATGGCGACGACGGAGAGTTCCAATGGTGTTGTTGCGGCACCGGTTGCCGAAGAAGCAGCGCCCACTGACGAAAATCGTGATCCTGCAATTGTGGCGATTCTTGATCGGGTAAAGATGGTTGATGGCAACCGCACGATCGAGGTTGTTCAAGGGGATACCCTAGCAGCTTACGCTTTGGCGTTTTACGGGGATACTCTGCTGTATCGCTCGATCTTTCTGGCCAACACGGAGGTTTTGAGCAATCCGAACCTTCTTGAGGTCGGGCAGATCGTGACCATTCCCGAGAATTAATACACCTTTGGCGCAGCCCCGATCGGTATCGTTCCGATGTAGGACAGCCCGTCTGCAAAGCGTAGCGGAATGTCGAGATCTTCGGGGTTGCCTGCTAATACCGAGATGAAGGTCAATCCGCGTTCCAGTGCGGTTTGTGTTTCCGGGGTGAGCAGGTTTGCTGCGATGATCACGTCCAGCAGCGCGCGCCACTGGTGGGCTTTCAGAGTGAAGTCACCGTCTAAAGTGCCGTCAGCGACCACGTCGAGTGATCCTTCGCCCAATAGTTCCAATTCTCCCCAGACGAACCGCAAGCTTCGAATCTTCAGGGCTTGCAGCTGCTGGTTCGAGTTTTCGAAGGAAAAACGGTCCCACGGTTGGTCGAAGGTTAGTGCGGCGTCGAATATGACCTCGGGAATAGTTTTGGGCAGGCTGTCGATCTGCTCCAGATTTTCGCGCAACAAGGTGGGCGGGGTGAAGTCGAGGGCTTTGAGATACAGGTCGTAGGTATTGTCAGGCAGGCTTGGTGCGTTGCTGGAAAAGAAAGCAACGCCTGCCTCGGATGCGGTGGTTTTCCAGCCGTTGTCTCCGGAAAGCGTCAAATCCGAGATTTCAAGCTGCATCCGGTTCAGCGAAAGCGCAGTGTCCGGTTTGAAAATGAGCGAGCCGCGAAAACCTTCGCTGGAAATTTCGGTGGTGCCGCTGGCGGTGGTGTAACTATGCGTTCCGGGCCAGACCGCGATGATATGGTTCGGTTTGTAGGAAAGGGCGAGGATTTGAAAGTTGGGTGCCTCCCAAGTCCAGCCGGCCATGGGGTTGGCAAGAACCAGATCGGTGAAGGTGCTGTCAAAGCGGCTCGGAAATCCGTTGATTTCGAGTTCGTCAACTTCGGCGGTCCAGCCTTCGGCGCGCCGGTGCTCCATCCAGCCCTCGATGGCGGATTTTTGGGCGGTTGTGCCGACAACCCACCAACCACTCCAT
>DFBM01000111.1:7958-11534 GCA_002366645.1 Rhodobacterales bacterium UBA3080
CCCCGGTTTCGAGTTCGTCGAGCGGCGCGTGGCGACGTTGCGCGGGTTCAACCGTTCGTTTTGCATGAGCTCGATCCACTATCGCGGCACAACCGAAGCGCCGGGTCTGGTCTTGGCGCTTGACCCCGATCATGTAGCCGAGTGTCACGGCGTCGGGTTTCGCGTAGCGCCGGAAATGGCGGATGAAACGATGGACTATCTGCGCGAACGCGAACTTATTTCGGCAGCGTATGTCGAGGAGCGCCATCCGATCAGCTTTCACGAAGGGGGCGATGCCGAGGCGGTTTGTTACGTTATGGACCAGAACCACCACCAGTATCGCGGCGATCTTAGCATCGAGGATCAGGCGGTTATCATCGCGGATGCGGTTGGATCTGCCGGACCGAATGACGAATACTTGTTCAATACCGTCGCACATCTGATCGAGCTCGGGATTTCGGACCCCGACCTTGAGCGTCTGGTTGCACTGGTAAAGGCTGCCGCTGGCTAGGTTATTGAATTTGCGCTGTCAGGTAATCTTTGGCAACCGCACCCCATTCGCCGGACGAGAACATTTCCCACAGACCTGAATTCAACTGGTCAAGCACGATGTTGCCCTCGGGGTTATCTTTGCGGGTCATGGCGTGCACGGTGTGGATGCTCGCAAGTTCGGTTAGCTCGACGATGTTATCGCGGCTACCGGTGGCGTTGAAATAAACGTCTGCAGTAAGGCCGTTGACGCTGACGATATCAACGACATCATTTTGCAGGTCATCGAAGCAATTCGCAAGATCGGCGGCGGACTCCAGCGAGATCGCCTGTTCGGTCATACCGTCTTCGAGCAAGTCGTAGGTGTGCATGGAGGCTGGGCGACAAATGCGGGCGCCGACCAGATCGTGTTCCATTGTGGCACCACTGAAGGAACCCTCACTGGTGGTAAACATTGCCATTTGAGCTTCGTAAATGGGGGCGGAAAAGGCGAAGTTATCGCATAGGTCGGCGATGTCCCGATCAAGCTCGATGAGTTTGCAATCCGGCAGTAACCACGGGAAAGACAGGTGGAAACTTTCCGGTAGCGCGGCGGAGGCCTTGTCAGTGACAGCCCGATCTACAAATTCTGTTTCCGTGATTTCGGGTGCGCCGCCGCGAACCAGTGCGGTTTGGATGATGGTTGCGATCAGGCCACCGTTCTGAAGTTCCGGATCGGAGTAGGGCGGATTGTTGGCAAAGCCGACGAGTTTGACTTCCGTGATTTCAATAGCGGCAGTTTCTTCTTCAACCTGTGCTGCGGCGATTGCAGCGGCTTTGGCGGCAGCATCGGCGGTCGCTTTTGCTGCAGTTGCTCTTCTGGCTTCGGCTTGTGCTGCGACTTTGGCATCGGCGCGGGCCTGCGCGGCAGCGAGTGCTTCGGCTGCCGAGGGTTGTGTCTGCTCAAATTTTGGCGGAGTTGGCAAGGCGGTTGCGACCGGTGTCTCCTCGACCTCAGCGACTTCCTCGACCTTCTCGGGTTCGGCTTCGATTGTCGGAGCGCTGGCAGTTGTCAAACCCTCAATACATGGAAGCACCAGTGTCATACCAATCCGGACCATGTGCGGGCTGATCCCCAGTCTGGGCCGGTTGGCATCGTAGATATAGCGGTAATCCCTTTCGGAACCGTACGTCTGTTTGGCTATTTCGCGTAGGGTATCGCCTTTGGCAACCACATGCGTGGCGCAGACTTCCTCTGCGTGGCCCGAAATTGGTGACAGCGCTACGGCGGATAAGGCCAAGGCTGCCAGAAGTAGTTTATTCAATATTCGGATCCCCAGATAGATTACCTCAAGCGAAGGCAAAGCTCTCGCGCGGGGCAATTATGACAGGTTGTCAGAGGTTTTCAACCTGAACCGACATGCCGCGCGCGGCTGTGATCTTGACGATCTTGCCGACTTCGGAGGTTTGCCCTTCGGGCCATGTGGCAGCCCAGCGTAGCCCGTTGATCTCGATGTGGCCTTCGCCGAGGCCGAAATCTACGACTTTGGCTTGGTGCCCTACGATCTGTTCAGTGCGGCTGTTGAGCTTGGACTCCGGGCCGCCGTCGCCGAATTTGTTGACGAAACTGCGGCCGGCGAACATCAGCACAATTGACAGGATCGCATAGAGCGCGACTTGCAGTTCGCCCTGCATTCCGGGCGCGATCCACAAGATAATCGCCATCATGATCGCAGCCAGACCGGGCCAGATCAGGACAAAGGAAAAGACCACCATTTCGAGTGCGCTCAGGCCAACACCAAGGGTAACCCACCACCACGGTGAGAGCGTTTCAAGCCAAACAAATAGTCCGGTTTCCATGAAATTACTCCTTTGTTACCGCTTTAGCGATATCGGCAATACCGGCGACGGAACCGATCAGGCCGGCGGCCTCAAGCGGAATCATAACGGTTTTGCTGTTTGGTGAAGCGGCGACGTCGCGCAACGCTTCGGTGTATTTTGTCGCCACAAAGTAATTGATCGCCTGAATGTCACCTTTTGCGATCGCTTCAGACACCATACGTGTCGCGTTTGCTTCGGCCTCGGCGGCACGTTCGCGGGCCTCTGCGTCGAGGAACGCAGCTTCGCGGGCACCCTCGGCTTCGCGGATTTGGGATTCGCGCAGACCTTCGGCTTCCAGAATTGCCGCCTGTTTCTGACCTTCGGCCTGAAGAATGTCGGCACGTTTGGTACGTTCCGCTTTCATCTGGCGGGCCATCGCTTCGTTGATGTCCTCTGGCGGGGCCAGATCTTTGATCTCGACGCGGGTAACTTTTACGCCCCAGGAATGCGAGGCCTCGTCGATCACGGTCAGTAGACGGGAATTGATATGGTCACGCTTTGACAGGCTTTCGTCCAGATCCATCGAACCGATAACCGCACGGATATTGGTCATGGAAAGGTTGGTCAAGGCGCGTTCCAGATCACGAACCTCGTAGGCTGCTTGAGCAGCGTCAACCACCTGATAAAAGGCCACCGCGTCAGCCATAACCATGGCGTTATCCTTGGTAATCACCTCTTGCGAGTGGATGTCCAGAACGGTTTCCATCATGTTGATTTTCGCACCGACTTTGTCCATCAGCGGAATAAGGAAATTGAGGCCGGGTTTAAGGGTTCGTGTGTAACGGCCAAAGCGTTCGACCGTCCATGTTTCGCCCTGCGGAACGGTTTTGACGGTCAGATAAAGCGTGATGATGGCAAAGATTAAAATCGCCAGTGCCGGCGCGCCAATTGATTGGAACATGAAAAAACCTTCCCTCTACCTGTTATTCAGGTTGATATGCGTGACTAAACCTAAGCGAGTAAATGCGGACATGCCGATTTGCCTGTGAATTGCGTAATATATATGGGGGTTTGGGCGGAAAATGCAAATTATTCTTAGGTCGAAATCGGTGTTGGAATTCTTTGCGGGCGACTTTAAGGTAGCCCGAACTATCGGCCCAACATTAAGGAAAGCTGCATAATGTTCCTCGATACCCGAAACGAACCGGAATTCACCCAGCCGATCCGGCAACTTGTGTCTATGGCGATCGTAATGGTGTTGGTCGCGGTGGTTGGATATCTGCTATATCCGACGGTTTCGCCGATTTT
>DFBM01000138.1 GCA_002366645.1 Rhodobacterales bacterium UBA3080
GGAACCAGCGATGATCAGCATCGCGGCTTCGATATCGTTCGCGTTCAGATCAGCCATTTTGGCTTCGGCGATTTCTTTAACCTGCTTGCGCGTCACGGAACCGGCAATTTCTTTACCAGGATTGTTCGCAGCGGATTTAAGCTTCGCAGCTTTCTTCAACATGTACGACGCAGGTGGCGTCTTGATGTCCATAGTGAAGGATTTATCAACATAGTATGTGATGATAGTCGGGCAAGGTGCGCCGGCTTCCAGATCCTGTGTCTTGGCGTTGAACGCCTTACAGAATTCCATAATGTTGATACCGCGTTGACCCAATGCAGGGCCCACGGGTGGGGATGGGTTGGCTTTACCTGCAGGAACCTGCAGCTTCATAGTGCCAGCAACTTTTTTAGCCATTACGGCCTCCTATTTATCACCGCCGTCAGGAACACTCCGTCGGGCCTTGGTTTAGTGGTTCGGTTCGCGCGTGCGCTTACCTCCCACAGGCTACATTCAGGTTTGCTTTTTAACCTGCATGAATTCCAGTTCGACCGGGGTTGCCCGGCCAAAAATCGAAACGGTCACCTTCAGGCGCTCGTTTTCGTTGTCTACTTCTTCGACCATGCCCGAGAAGCCTTCGAACGGGCCGTCGGCCACATCGACCTTCTCGCCAACATCGAAAGAAATCATCGAGCGCGGCTTTTCCAGACCTTCTTCAACCTGATTCAGCAACGCAGCAACTTCTTTATCGCGCAGCGGGGCCGGTTTGCCCTGCGGGCCAAGGAAGCCCATAACGCGGTTGGTGTCGTTGATCAGGTGATAGGCGCGGTCAGTCATCTCCATACGCACGAGGATGTATCCCGGCATGAAGCGCTTCTCGACTTGAACCTTCTTGCCCTTTCGGACTTCGATAACTTCTTCGGTTGGAACCAGAACTTCGACGATCTCGCCTTCGAGACCGTTTTGTGCTGCGGCTTCGCGGATTGACTCTGCAATCTTTTTCTCGAAGTTCGAGAGAACGCTCACCGAATACCAGCGTAATGCCATAGTTGCTCGACCTTTAGTTATCAGAACGCTTAGCGTCCGTTTTATTCAATATATCAGAGGCTTGCGCCGTTAATCCAAAACTAGACAGAGCGTGCGGACGAATCGAAGCACGCTCATGTCAGGTAGGAGTTCGCGCATATACCGCGCTACCCCAATGAAATCAAGAGGCTAAGCGCAGGATCGTGTCCAGTGCAATGCGGATCAACTGGTCAGCGGTGAAGAAAAACACTGCGGCAATGGAAACCATGATGAACACCATAACGGTTGTCAGGAGCGTCTCGCGTTGGCTTGGCCAAACGATCTTCGAAACTTCGGCCCGCACTTGCTGTGCAAACTGCAACGGGTTGGCTTTTGCCATTATTACGACTCCTGAACTTTAGTGAATGCATATCTGCGTTCCACATACGGCTTCTGCGACGGGAATTCAAGTACCGCCTGCGCGCGTTAACATTTACATCGAAACCTGCATTTTCGACGTACACATCACGTACACAATGCGTATGTACAAATTTCGTTAACCTTTCACCGATCCGTGCAGACGCTCCGCCCGTACCAAATCCGGTTTCGGTAGCAACCATCGGAGCTATATCCTGAATGACAAGCGCTAGTCGCGCTTGATGCCGTTTTCGTATTACCGCGACAGCCCGAGGCTTTGCGAGGCGGCGGCAAGGTCGCAATTGAAGGACCGGCCTTGAATGATTGTGCCGTTTGGTTCGCGCAGGCAGCCGTTTTTGTCGGTATAACGTTTGGGGCGGCTGTCCCACGCAAGGTAGGCTTCCTGAGACATTTCGCGAAGCTTCGCGATCTGGTTCAGGTCTAGATATCCGCTTACCGGAATTCCATTGCTGCCCTGCCATTCCCCGATAGCCGCGCGGCTACCTTTGCCAAAGACACCGTCGACACCGCGGGTGTTGTAGTCAAGCAGCACCAGACGGCGCTGGATTTCCTGACGTTCAGAACGCGTAAGGCCAAGGGCGGTTTCACTTTCCAGCGTCGCCAGCACGCCGGTGGGGGTGTTTATGCTGGTTGTGCCTACAGAAGGTTCTTCGGTTTCGGGCTCCGGCTCTTCGATTTCAAGCGAATCGAGAGTCGGCATCACTTCGGCCCGCCCGACGGCAGCGTCCACATTCGCCAAGGACAAGCCATCGCGGTTCAGCACCATCTCGAACCTGCCATAAATCGACTTTTCGCCGCCACCGGAAATCACCGGAGTACAGTTGATTAGTGCAATCGTGCCTTCACGCAGCAAAGCGCGCTCGCCCGCCGACAGTTTTGGCGGGGCCATCAGGTCCGGCAGGTTCGCTAAATCTCCGTGGGTGTTTAACTCGACGCGCAACAAAACCTCGTCATCGGCAGTTACCCGTTCCTCGGGCGCCGAATAACATTTTAGCAAATTCTGCCATAAAAGCTGGATGATAATAGATTTTTGGGCACGGGTCTGGGCTGGCCCGGCCGTTGGGCTGACATTGCTAACCAGAAGCAGCAGCAAGCCGACAAGCAGAAGCGTAACTTTCGAAAATTTTGTAATGACCACGTTTAGCCCCGTTTTGCCCGATCAAACGACCTCTGTCGCAAGATGTTTTCAATCTACGTTACGCAACTGGTTAAACCGGAGTTCATTCTATGCCGCAAAACCAATGACGCGCAAGTAATGACGCGCAAGTATCGTGATTATTTGTGGTGGCGATAAGCGGAGAGAGGCACTGGCAGGGGCTAAGAGACTCGAACTCTTGACCTTCGGTTTTGGAGACCGGCGCTCTACCAACTGAGCTAAACCCCTGTACCGTGCGAAGGCTGGAATACGGGGAATCATTCGCTGATGCAAGAGGGGCTGCGCATGATTTCGGCCGTCTTTATGACCTGTGGCCGATTTTTTGGCGTATCTCGACCAATATCGAGCAAGTGGAGGGTAGTGGTGGCGCGTCGTCTGGCCGACCTGTACGGGTTATAGAGGGTGCCGATTATCATGAAAAACCTCATAAAATTATAGGTATTTCGGCGTTTACATTAACGCTTTGTCAACGCTTGATTCGTAGAAATGAGTCATCGAAATTGCATTGATAAAGGAAGCAACATGAAACGCTCATTAATCGTCACCGTATCCGCCTTGATATTGGCCGCACATATGGGTGGGCCAGCTGCGGCGCACTTCAAAACGCAGCAACTTCTGGAAATCGAAACCTTGATCAATGAAGGGCACTGGACGGATCTACGTCGCTATATTTCGGCAAATCCGGAACTTCTACAGGGTGACGACGCGTTGGCCTTGGAGTTAGCGCAATTCATGGAGGCTTCCAAAGGTATTATCGCGTTTTTAAGCTTCGATAATATACCCATGCCGGACCTCAGTAAGGTCGATGCAAGCGCTGCAATCTACTAAGGGCGACTGGTTTTGACCAAAGAGGTAACACTGGTCCTGGACCCCAGATTCCCTGGTGGCACGTCATCCGCCGTCGCCAGGGAACTATATGCGCTTTCAGGAATTGCCCGCGTTCGGGTTGTTGCTATCAGTTCGAACATGTTTAAAGGGGCCGCGGACAACCCCAAACTGACCTCTGTGTTCGAAGAGCTCGGCATCATTCCCGAGGTTGACCCTGTGGTTGTCACTTCGGATACAATCGTTCTGCACAATCCGTCGTTTCTAAAATTCAACAACTCGCTATCGACACGATTTGTCTGTAATCGCATGATCGCGGTTTCGCATGAGAATTTTCTGCGCCCGAATGGCAGTCCGGGATTTGATGTCGATAAATGCCTGTCCCTGATTTCAAAAAACACATTGGCAAGATCACATCTTATCGCGCCGGTTTCCGGGTATAATCGCGGTACAGTCGAGCGCTGGCTTGATGCATCCGATACGCCTTGGAAACTTGCAGAAGTCGACTGGTTCAACATTTGCGATTTCGAAACACTAGCCCCGAACCCGAAACCCGCGGACAGGCGCGGACGACTGTCGCGGGCGGGGTTTGAAAAGTTTCCGGATGTCGAAACCATGAACATGTTGTTCCCGCCGCATGCGGAGTATTGCGGTATACTCGGGGCAGACAGTTTTTTAATCGGAGGCGACGCCCCTTCTCATTGGGACCTCTACCGGTTTCAGGAAATCCCCATAGAACCATTTTTGGATCGAATTGACTTCTTTGTCTATTTTACGCACCCCGGCTTGCAGGAAAGTTTCGGGCGCGTCATCCCTGAAGCTGTCGCCGCCGGCAAACTCGTGATCACCGACAGCCTGACAGCGAAAACTTTCGGGTCAGCGGTTATCAGCGCTCAACCAAATGAAGTTGACGCCATAATTGCCTACTATATCGCCCACCCCCGTTCCTACGTCGATCATGTGCAAAAAGCCCAAGTCGCGATTACCAGATTCTCGGCCGCACAGTTCAGCACATCCATCGACGACTTCCTTAGCAAACCCCTCGAGGCCACAATTGATTTTATGTGAACACGCGAACGATACCCCGAATGCCTTTGAAGAACTGGTCGTTTTTGTCGGCCAGATGAATGCTGCCGGACAGAAAGCCAGAATTAACGTCGACCGCCTCCCCCAGCCTTTGCATCGCAATATGCAATACGAAGTCGAACCCTTCCTCTGTGAGGTTTCTCCGGCCGAAGTTTCAAAGGTGGTTTTGCTTGGCGCCGAAACCATTGGCAATGCCAAGTTGGCGTATCTACGCACTTTGAATTTGCACCCGGAAACCGGAATCTATGCGATCGGCAGCTTTGCTGAACCCCAGACAAAAATATCGGTCCTGTCGAAACTGTCCTATGTTCTGGGGAAAGACCCTGTTCTTATAGACAATGCCGATTTTCGAAACTGCCCGGATGACTCGTTATTTGCAATCGGCGTTCCGGCGCCCAAGAAAGCTACCAACACTCCGCGCGTACTGCTTCTTGCGCCAAATCTCGAAGACCAGCGAACACTCGAAGATGTCTATTCCGTCTCCCTTTCAAAGAAATACGAAACGACAATAATCACGAATGGTAAATCGAAGGATATCTGGCAAAAGACCTTCGGCTTCGGAACACGGATATTTCAGTTCAGCGAATTGCCCCCGGTAGATCTGTCAGTAAACACCGATATTTGCGTTTTGATGCAGAATGTTACACGCAATTTGCGGGCTAAGACGATACTTTGGAATGTCATTATTTCAGGCGCAGCGATCATAGACTGCACGCAAAGCGACTTTGGCCGAAGTCTCGACGGTTTCGCAGTGCAGGGGCCAATAAATATCGCTAGCTTGTCAGCATATATTACTCAGGAAATTCTCCCGAATGCCACCGATCTGGGGGAGAGCGCGCGGCTCTCACGCCTAGCCTCAAAAGTTAACGTTTCGAAACTTCTGGGCGCAATCGACACCGACGAACCGTCGCAATCTGTCGAAAGTTCGAACCCACCTTCAATCCTGTTTGTGCCGACAAACGGCGTTGGACTGGGGCATGCGCAACGTTGCTCGCTTGTAGCAAGTGAACTGACGGTGGCTAACAAGGCCAAATTCGCTGCCTTCCCCAGTTGCCTTCCAATGCTGAACCGCTACGGGTTTGATGGTCTGGCACTGGTCAGCCGCTCGGATTTGCATGCCGAACCGCATTCAAACGACCTACTGAACTACATGCGCCTGTCTTCCTCGACCGATGCAGGGGATATTATGGTTTTTGACGGGGGTTATGTTTTTGATTCCATCTTCCGCACGATTGCCAATCAGACGCTACGCAGCGTCTGGATCAGGCGTGGCCTGTGGCAAGCACAGCAGAATAATTCAGTAGCACTCGATCGAGAAAAGATTTTCGACCGTGTCATTGTCCCGATGGAAGCATTCGAGGAACTGAACCACCAGTATTCCGACGGCCCGCGCTTGAAAACTGTCGGCCCGATCGTGCAGCAACCCGATCTTGCGGTTTTCGATCGGGAGAGATTGCGTGACAGTTTGAAAAAACATTTCGGTTTCGACTTTTCGAAGTTGACTGTAACCATGCTGGGTGGCGGTGTTGCTGCGGATCGCACGGCGCAGGTTCAAGCAATTTGTGCTGGGATGGAAAAGCGAAAAGATACGTTAAACCTTGTGGTGACCTGGCCGACGGCGCGCGTTGATCCTGGCTGGTTCAGCTGGAAAAACTCGCGAATTGTACGCACGCATCATGCCAACCCGCTGGTCTCGGCTTGCGATTTGTTCATTAGCGCGGTCGGTTACAATTCTTTCCACGAGGCGATGTATAACGCCGTTCCGACGATCTTCATCCCGCAGATGTCTTCGTTCATGGACGACCAGCGCGCCCGCGCCGAGGCGGCTTCGTCGCGCGGTGCGGCTATCCTGATCGAACCGACACAGATGTCGACGCTTGATCGGGAAATCGACGATTGCCTCGAGGGACCAAAAGCGGGCGATATTAAATCTGTTTTGGCAGAACTGGAGCTTCGGTTGCCCGGCAATGCTGCTGCCGCCCGATATATTGAGGAGTTAGCCTATGAATACGGATGAATGGGCGACCATCATTACGAAAATCACACCGAACTTTGCCGAACCTATCGACGACATTCTGGAGAGCCATGACGGACGGTTTAGCGATGGCGGGACAAACCGCTTTCCGACGGGAGATTGGCATCATGGGAAGAAGCCGTTCAAGAATCCGGCTACGGTATGCATCGCGGTTCGGGTTAGCGACGACAGTGACGATAGGTCCGAGTTGTCGATGAGGATGGCAGCGTTAGCGATGGAGAAAGACGTGACACCTATAATATTCTATCGCGGTAGATACTCGGGGCTGGAAAAATTCGGGTTTCGTGTCGAAAAAATCACGGGCACGACCGAGCGGGAGCAGCATGAATGTGAAGAACAGCTAAAGCGGTTTTGGAATATTTCGGTGGTGATTTAGCGACGCCTCCGGCCGGTTAATGGAAATCCCGGCTTGGAAACAGCACCTTTGCCTGTTCGCGTGGATGGCGTGCGCGTGAGGGGGGTGCTTGTCGGGGGGCGGTATCTGTTTGCGGGGTTGTTTCGCCGATCACGTCGGTGTCGGGGTGGCCCAGCAGGGACAAGCGGTCCGACAGATCTTCGACCTTTTGCGCGATCAGGTGAGTGACTATGCCTTCGCGTTGCAAATAACCGGTTACGCGCAACAAACGCCCCGAGATGACCGCGCGGCGAAATTTCTCATAAACCTTGGGCCAGACGATCACATTGCAAACACCGGTTTCATCCTCGAGCGTGATGAAGATCACACCGGAGGCCGTTCCCGGACGCTGGCGGGTTATAACGAGGCCGCAAACTACGGTTCGGGCAAGCGGGGCGGTGAGCAGCTCGCCGTTCGGGGTCAGGTTCTGGATCGAGGGGCGCAGCAGTTCCATCGGGTGGGCGCGCAGGCTTAGGCGCATGGAGACGTAATCCTCGACCACTTCCTCGCCCAGATGCATGTTTGGCAATACCACCAAGGGTTCGCGGATACCCTCGCCTTCGATCTGGTCGTTAAACAGGGGTAAGGGTGATTGCCCTTTGATGGCTTTGACTTGCCAAAGGGCGGCGCGGCGGGTTAGGCCCATGTTGGCGAAACTGTCGGCTTCGGCCAGTCGTTCCAGTGATTTGGGGGGGATATTGGCGCGTTGCCAGAGGCTGTCGGGGTCGGGATATCCGTTACCACGCGCGGCGACGATCCATTCGGCGTCCTCCTGACGGAACCCTTTGATTTGGCGAAACCCCAGTCGCAACGCGAAACTGCCATCGGGGCGGCGTTCCAACGTGTTGTCCCAATGGCTGGCGTTTACGCAAATCGGGCGCACCTCGACGCTGTGCTCGCGGGCGTCGCGCACGATTTGGGCGGGGGCATAGAACCCCATCGGCTGCGAGTTCAGCAACCCGCAAGCGAAAACGGCGGGGTGATGGCATTTCAGCCATGAGGAAGCGTAGACCAACAGCGCAAAGCTGGCGGCGTGGCTTTCGGGGAAACCGTATTCGCCGAAGCCTTCGATTTGCGAGAAACAGCGTTCGGCGAAGGCAAGATCATACCCCTTCCCCAGCATGCCGCCGATGAATTTGTCGCGAAATGTGCTGATGGTCCCCATGCGCTTGAATGTGGCGAGGGAGCGGCGCAGGCGGTCGGCGTCCTCGGCTGAAAACCCGCCCGCGACGATGGCAATTTGCATGGCCTGTTCTTGAAACAACGGCACGCCGAGGGTTTTGCCCAGCACGTTTCGCAGTTCTTCGGAGGGAAAGTCGGCCTGCTCCAACCCTTGTCGTCGGCGGATGAATGGGTGGACCATGCCGCCCTGAATCGGGCCGGGGCGGATGATCGCGACTTCGATTACCAGATCGTAAAACTCGCGGGGTTTCATACGGGGCAGGAAATTTAGCTGGGCGCGGCTTTCGACCTGAAACACACCGACGGCGTCAGCGCGGCACAACATGTCGTAGGTCGTCGGATCTTCTTTGGGCATGTTTTCGAGTGTGTATTCAGGACCGCCATGGTGCGAAATAAGATCGAAGCATTTGCGAATGCAGGTGAGCATGCCCAGTGACAGGACGTCGACTTTCAGGATGCCGAGCGCGTCGATGTCGTCTTTGTCCCATTCGATTACGGTGCGGTCTTCCATGGCGGCGTTTTCAATCGGGCAGAGTTCGTCGAGCCGCCCTTTGGTCATGATGAAGCCGCCGACGTGTTGGGACAGGTGACGCGGGAAGCCGACGATCTGATGGATCAGCCGGATGGTTTGAAAAAGGCGCGGGTCGTCGGGGTTTAGGCCGAGTTCGCGGATGCGGTCCTTCTCGATCGGTTTGTTGGACCAACCCCAGATTTGGCCGGAAAGGGCGGCGACGATATCTTGCGAGAGGCCCATGACTTTACCGACTTGGCGAATGGCGGCACGCGAGCGGAAGTGGATGACCGTGGCGCAGATGCCAGCGCGGTGACGTCCGTATTTGGTGTAGATGTGCTGGATGACTTCTTCGCGGCGTTCGTGCTCGAAATCAACATCAATATCGGGGGGCTCGCCGCGGGCTTCGGAGATGAAACGTTCGAATACCATGGCGATGGTTTCGGGGCCGACTTCGGTGATGCCGAGCACGTAGCATATTAACGAATTGGCCGCCGAGCCCCGTCCTTGGCAGAGGATATCCTGACTGCGGGCGAACTGGACGATGTCGTAGACGGTCAGGAAATAGGCCGAGAACCCCATTTTTGCGATCAACGCCAGTTCCTTGTCGGCCTTGGCGCGCATTGCGTCGGGTACGCCTTGGGGGAAACGGTATTTCAGGCCTTCTTCGGTCAAGCGGATCAGACGGTCATCCGGCTCTTCGCCGTCGGTGATTTCGTCGGGGTATTCATACGAGAGTTCCGAGAGGCAGAAGGTGCAGCGGCCGGCGATTTCCAGCGTGCGTTTGATGGCGGCGGGGTGGTTGCGGAACATGCGGGCCATGTCGGTGGCGGATTTCAGGCGGCGTTCGCCATTGGGGAGGGCGCGGTTGCCGATCTGGTCGATCTTGATACCTTCGCGCAGACAGGTCAGCACATCGGCCAGCTGGCGGCGGTTGGCGTGGTGCATAAGGATGTCACCGACGGCGACCATGGGCACGGCGGCGCGGTGCGCAAGGTTTGCGTAGATGTCGAGGCGTTTCTGGTCGCGGCCGTCATAGCGCGGTGCGGCACCGATGAAGGTTTTGCCGGGGAAGCGGCGCGCGACGGTTTGAATGTGCTGCAAGGTTACACCCGCGCCGCGCGCCAGCGGGTCGCGTTGCGGTAAGGCGATCAGGATCATGCCTTCGCCCCATTCCAGCAGGTCGCTTTGCAACAGACGGCATTCCCCTTTGACGGCGCGGCGTTTACCTACCGTTAGCAATCTCGAGAGCCGCGCATAGGCCGTGCGGTCGGTTGGCAGGGCAAGCCATTCCACAGGGCTTTCGTCCAGAACCAGCCGTGTGCCGACAATCAGCTTTGGTAACTTGTCAAATGTCGGACGGGTTATCGCCTCCCCCGCGCCGCGATCCTGACGGCTGGATGGATCAAGACGCTGTTGCGAGCGGATTTTGATGGCCTCGTCGGCCTCGCGTTTCAGCTCTTTCAAGGCGGAGTAGGCGCGGACCACACCGGCCAGCGTATTACGGTCGGTTATCGCGATGGCTTCCAGCCCGAGGGTGGCGGCGCGGGTTACCAGCTCTTCGGGGTGGGAGGCGCCGGTGAGGAAGGTGAAATTGCTGGTGGTGCAGAGTTCGGCATAGCTCATGCGAATTCTCCCTGGACGAACCATCCCGGATTTTGCGGTGTGAAGAACAGCCACAACCGCCGCCCTTCCCGCGTATAAATCCGCCAGTAATCCCGAAGACCAGAACGCCATGCGGGGTCATCCAGCCACCATTCCGGCGCGATGCGTTCAGGGCCGACCGCTCGCGCAGTCACAAAAGACATGCGGCGCCAGTGGAACCGTCTGGGCGGCTCTGGTGCATAACCCGCAATCGATTCCGGTGGAAATATATAAACCGGTCGTGGTCCTGTGGACGGCCATGCGCCCTGTGCGGCGGGTTGCGAATAGGCAGCGAGGGAGACGGTGAAGCTTTTCTCGGGGATATGACTGTCGGCGGGCAGGCAGCGGGTGATACTTTCAAGGCCGATCCGGTTGCCGATACGGGTGATCAGGTCGGCGAGGCTGTCGCCTTCCTGCGCGCCGTGATGTGTGGCTTGGCGAAGCGGGAGCGTTTCGACTTCGACGGCTTCAACGCGGATCTGGTCGATGCCGTAGCCCGCGTCCAGCCCCTCGATACCGCGCGCGAACAGGGCGGCGATGCGGATCGGGTCGCGCATAGGGCGCGCAAGGCAGACCTCGATCTGGCTACTGGCCTGATCGACACGCCGTGCGGTGAATTCCAACCGGCGTGCGCCCATTTGCTGATCCGTCAACGTCAAACACAGGCGTTCCAGCAGGCGTTCCAGCCCCGCCGAAACATCCCCTGCCAGACCGATAGGCTCGGGCAAAGTCATGCGGACGGCGAAGTTCACGGGGTCGGCTTGTGGCGAGACCGGCTCGGGATGTTCGCCCAAGGCCTGATCCAGTCGCAGCAGCAAATCCGGACCAAAGCGGCGGGAAACTGTGACGCGGGGCAAGGCGACCAGATCCTGAATGCTGCGCACCCCGAGGCGTTGCAAGGCATTGCAAACCTCGTCGCTGATACGCAAGGCGGCGACGGACAGCGGGCCGAGGTGTTGCAACATTTCCCCTTCGGCAGCCACACCACCCCCGAACCGCGCCAAGGCCCAGGCGGCACCGCGCGTATCTGCCATGCCGGCTTTATGGGTAAGGCCCGCGCGATCAAGGCGGGCGTGGAGGTCGTCCAGCATACCGGCCTCGCCCCCCCAAAGATGGGTCGAACCGGTCACATCCAGCACCAGACCATCCTCGTCCACCCCGACCCACGGGCAATAGCGCCCGGTCCAGCGCGCCAGTGTCTGAATAAACCGTGTATCCTCGCGCGGGTTCGCCAGCCCTGTCTGCAAATCAGGGCAAAGCGCGCGCGCGTCGCTAAAGCCCATGCCCTTGCGCAAGCCCTGCTGTTCGGCCTGTTCGTTCAGGCAATAAATCCGCTGCGTGTTGCTTTGGGTCTGGGTCAGTGCAAAAGGCGCGTCAATCGGGCGCGCGCGCAGAACCCGCTCGCTCGCCAACCTTGGAAACCACAATGACACGACGCGCTTGTTCATCCCAACGAACGACCCAACCTCCTAATGTTCCTGATTTGTTCTTTATAAGTTGCCAGTAAAGTAGAGTCGAGTCTTTGGCGTCAAATTGCGGCGAACAGCGCCAGCGGGTTTCGGCAGCGTTGCTGCCCATACCTTCGGGGATCAGAAACAGGCCAAGGGTTTTTCCTGCCTCGGCGGCGAGCTGCAAGCGGCGGCCAGCGGTCAGGGACATCGGTTTTTCAACCTCGGCCACCACGATCGAGGCCGCGCCGGAGCGCAGCGCCTCTTCGGCGGACCACAGCACATCGATGGAAGATTTGGCGTTGGCGAAGATAATCCGCGCGGGATCGCAGAAACGGGCGACACCGGCAGGGAAAAGCTGTTCGGGGTTCTTGCGCTCCGAAATCCAGATCACCGCGCCCTTTTGTGCCCCGCAGGCGATCAGCGCAAAACTGCGCGCCGCAGGGCCGCAAACCTCGTGCGCGCGCTTAATGCGTAAATGCTGGTTGTTCTCGAACATATCCGATCCTTTGCTCAGACATCCAATTTAGGCTGGCTTACGATCAAAAGCGAGGGGGATTTGACGAGGAGCCGCATGCGCATCAAACAACCCACATTTTAATAAAATTGCATGTATTAACGAGCTATTAACCAATGTGCTCCAAAGTCCAACCAATACCGCGAAATGTTATATATTAAGGAAACAGTAACGATTTAAAGCGGCGGGGGAAGAAATCCCGAAAATTTCGCCGGAGTACAGGAAGCAACATGATCAAGACGACCCTTCAAACCCTTCGGGCCCACTGGGAGAACCTGCGCGAGGGGCGGCAATTGCCGCTGCGCTCGGAAATTGATCCGCGGGCGATGCCGGACGTGCTGGACAATCTGTTTATTCTGGAAAAACTGAACCCTACGGATATTCGGGTGCGGATCGCCGGATTAACCCTGTGCGAGATGATGGGCATGGAGGTACGGGGGCAGTCGCCAGAGACCTTCTTCAGCGACAACGCGCGCGGGCGGTTTGCGGCGATAATTACCGACGTGATGGAGCGCCCGACGATCGCGCAGCTGGGGTTGGATACGACCGACAAAATGGGCAACGAAGCCACAGCCGAGATGATCCTGTTGCCGCTTCGCAGTGATTTTGGCGACGTGAGCCGCGTGATCGGCTGTGTGACCGCGCCGGACAAAGGGTTCGCGGCGCCGGTGCGTTTCCATGTCCGTTCCGTCGATATGGAGCCCGTGTTTCAGGGCAAAACCGACAATCCGGCCAGCACATTCGGCTTTGCGGAACCTAAAGTCGGGTTCATCATGGATGGCACGTCGGCGTTTCGGGCGATCAGAGGTGGCGGCACCATACGGCAAAACCGGACGGGACGCGCGCCGAACTATCTGAAACTCGTCGACTAGGCGTATTCGGATTCGGCGATGCCCTGCAGCGCCAGCAATGCCGTCAGGTCGGAATGAAATAGCGTGGCGTCGGCAATTTCCGCCAAGGCTGGTTTGGCATGAAACGCGACGCCCAGACCGGCAGCTTCGACCATCGAGCGATCATTTGCACCGTCGCCCACTGCAATCACATCGGCCGGCGTATAACCACCCGTGGCGCACAACTCATGCAGGGTATCTAGTTTCGCCTGCTGACCAAGAATCGGCATGCCGACCTTGCCAGTCAGGCTCCCGTCCTCGACCAAAAGCGTATTGGCACGGTTCAACTGAAAGCCGGATTCAGCGGCAACACGGCTGGTGAAGAACAGGAACCCGCCCGAAACCAACGCAGTCATCGCGCCGAGCTTGTTCATGGTTTCCACCAGAGTTTTCGCGCCGGGATTTAGTGATATCCGTTCGGCGTAACACTGCTCCAATGCAGTTTCCGCCAGATCTGTTAGCAGGCCAACACGTTCGTTTATGGCTTGCTCGAAATCGAGTTCGCCACGCATGGCGCGTTCGGTGATGTCGGCAACGTGGTCTTTAACTCCGGCGAAATCGGCCAGTTCGTCGATACATTCGACCGGAATTATCGTGCTGTCCATATCGGCAATCAGCAGTTTCTTGCGACGGTTTTCGGCGGGAACTATGTTGACGTCCACCGGCTCGCCCGCCAGCAAATCGGCGGGAGCCTCGCCCGGAAACGAAATCTCGACCGCGTTCGCGGACAAGCGGACCGGCGTGTCGCCATTAACCAATCGGCAGGCGCGATCAGCAAGATCGTCTGACACCCCCGCCGAAGCCGTTATCACAAGGTAGCGCACTACCCTTTACGCTTCGTCGCGTTTTTGCAGCTCTTTAGCCACAAGGAATGCCAGTTCCAGCGACTGCGTTGCATTCAGACGCGGATCGCAAGCTGTGTGGTAGCGATCTGACAGATCGCCGTCGGCAACTGCGCGCGTTCCGCCGGTGCATTCGGTCACATCCTTGCCGGTCATCTCGAAATGCACACCACCTGCGTAGGTGCCTTCGGCCTGATGGACAGCAAAGAATTCACGCACCTCGCCCATAACACGGTCGAACGGACGGGTTTTATAACCGCTCTCCGACTTGATCGTGTTGCCGTGCATCGGATCGCAAGACCAAACGACTTTCTTACCTTCGCGTTCAACAGCGCGAATAAGGGCAGGCAGATGTTTGTCGACGTTGCCAACACCGAAGCGCGCGATCAGGGTCATACGACCGGGCGTGTTGTCGGGGTTAATACGGTCGATCAGGCGAAGCAGGTCGTCAGGTTCGATCGAAGGGCCGCATTTCATGCCGATCGGGTTTTGAACGCCGCGACAGAATTCAACATGCGCGCCGTCGAGTTGACGGGTACGATCACCGATCCACAGCATGTGGCCGGAACCTGCAATGGGCAGATCGGTTGTGGAATCGATACGGCACAAGGCCTCTTCGTATTCCAGCAACAGCGCCTCGTGACTGGTGTAGAAACTGACACGTTTCATGCTTTCGGCATCGCCAGCACCTGCGGATTCGATGAAGTCCAGCGATTCCGAGATGCGGTTCGCAAGCTCGTGATATTCCTCGTAGCCTTCGCCACCCATGGTCGATTCAAGCGTCCACTGGTGCACACGTTTGATATCCGCAAAACCACCCTGCGAAAACGCGCGCAGCAAGTTAAGCGAGGCGGCGGACTGGGTGTACGCTTGCAGCATACGATCTGGATCAGGGATACGGGCCTCGGCAGTGAAGTCGAAACCGTTGATGATGTCACCACGGTAGGATGGTAGTTCGACGCCATCGATTGTCTCGGTATCGGCGGATCGCGGTTTCGCGAATTGACCAGCCATACGGCCAATCTTTACGACCGGCTTTTTGGCACCGAAAGTCAGCACAACTGCCATTTGCAGCATCACCTTGAAAGTATCGCGAATCTGGTCTGCGCCGAATTCGTCAAAGCTTTCGGCACAGTCGCCACCTTGCAAAAGGAACGCACGCCCTTCGGCCACTTCGCCAAGTTGACGGGTCAGACGACGGGCCTCGCCCGCAAAGACCAAGGGTGGATAGGATCCCAGCTTTTCCTCAACGCGATTAAGGGCGGCGAGGTCTGTATACTCGGGCATCTGGATCCGGGCTTTGTTGCGCCAGTCAGATTTGTTCCAAGTTGCGGGCATGGTCTTGCTCCTATCCATAAAAATTGCTCGGCTGTTATAGGGGATGCTTTTTACGTTGACCATACCCTCAAAATCCAGAATGGTATTATTGCGACGTCGCAAATGTGCTTTGCCGCCGATAATTCCGCGAGGGTGCCAATGATCAATTCTACAGACCAGGAAACGACCAAATTTGTATTCGTGCTTTTGTCGAAATTCTCGCTGATTGCCTTTACCAGCGCGATCGAACCATTGCGGATTGCCAACCGCATGGCGGGGCATAAAATTTACGAATGGCGGTTGGCGTCCGAAGACGGTGAACCGGCCACTTGTTCGGCCGGTGTGACGCTGAATGTCGACATGGGATTGGAAGACATCGGACGTAACGAGACGATCCTTTTTTGTGGCGGTTTGAGTATAAAACCTGCCGTGACACCAAAAATGCTGAACTGGGCGCGGCGCGAGGCGCGTAAAGGCATGCCGATCGGCGGACTATGCACCGCAACCTATCTGCTGGCACGGGCCGGTCTGATGGATGGGCGGGTGGCAACGATTCACTGGGAAAACCGCGAAAGCTTTATCGAGGATTTTCCCGAACTCGAAATTTCGACGGCGATTTTCACGATCGACAAGAACCGCTATTCCTCGGCGGGGGGGACGGCCTCGGCCGATCTGATGTTGCGCCTGATCGCGAACGACCACGGAACAGAACTTGCCAATGGCGTGGCGGACCAGATGATCTACACGACCGTGCGCACCGACAAAGACGAACAACGCCTGTCGATCCCGACCCGGATCGGGGTGCGGCACCCGAAACTGTCAACCGTCATCAAGATGATGGAGGACAACCTCGAAGACCCGATTTCGCCCTCCACGCTGGCCGATGATGTCGGGATTTCAACACGGCAACTGGAGCGCCTGTTCCGCCGGTATCTGAACCGCTCGCCAAAGCGGTATTATATGGAATTGCGCTTGCACAAGGCGCGGAACCTGCTGCTGCAAACGGATATGTCGGTGATCAACGTAGCACTGGCGAGCGGGTTTACCTCGCCCTCGCATTTCTCGAAATGTTATCGCACGCATTTCTCGACCACGCCTTATCGCGAGCGTGGGTCACAAACCGACGCCTAGCGACGTTGCGTCCGGATTGTGTGCACCACTGGACGCCGAAGAAAATGCGGCGTAGATTAACTGACCAAACGTTCAGTTCTAACGGAGGCTTATCATGTCTGATCCAATCGTAATCGTCGGTGCTGCGCGCACGCCCATGGGTGGCTTTCAAGGCGCCCTGTCCGGTGCCACAGCCGCCGAATTGGGCGGAGAAGCGATCCGCGCTTCGCTGGATCGCGGTGGCGTTGCCCCTGATCAGGTGGACGAGTTATTGATGGGCTGCGTTTTACCTGCCGGCCAAGGACAAGCCCCTGCGCGTCAGGCCGGTTTTGCCGCCGGTCTAGGGCAGGAAGTGCCAGCGACGACGCTGAACAAAATGTGCGGCTCGGGCATGAAAACGGTGATGAGCGCGCATGACCAACTGCTGGCGGGCAACGGCAAGATCGTTGTGGCTGGTGGTATGGAGAGCATGACAAACGCGCCTTACCTTCTGCCAAAAATGCGCGAAGGGGCGCGGATCGGGCATGGGCAAGTGATCGACCACATGTTCCTTGACGGGCTTGAGGACGCCTACGACAAGGGCCGCCTTATGGGAACTTTTGCCGAGGATTGCGCCGAGAAGTACCAGTTTACCCGCGAAGATCAGGATGCCTATGCGTTGAAATCCCTGTCCAACGCGGTTGAAGCGATTGAAAGCGGGGCGTTTGATGCAGAGGTCTCCCCGGTAACGATCAAGACGCGCAAGGGCGACGTGACGGTGACGGTTGACGAACAACCCGGCAACGCACGGCCCGAGAAAATTCCAAACCTCAAGCCTGCGTTCAAGAAGGACGGCTCGGTCACGGCGGCGAATGCTTCGTCGATTTCGGACGGCGCGGCGGCGCTGGTTCTGATGCGCGAAAGCGAGGCGAAGGCCCGCGGGTTAACCGTTCGTGCACGCATTCTGGGCCATGGTAGCCACGCGCAGGAACCGGGCTGGTTCACCACCGCCCCTGTCCCTGCCGCGAAGAAACTGATGGAACGCATTGGCTGGGCTGTAGATGACGTCGACATCTGGGAAGTTAACGAGGCCTTTGCCGTTGTACCGATGGCGTTCATGCATGAAATGGGCATTGCCCGTGAAAAGATGAATATTAACGGCGGCGCGACTGCGCTCGGCCACCCTATCGGGGCGTCTGGCGCGCGGATCATCGTGACCCTACTGCACGCGCTTGAACGTCACGGCAAAACCAAAGGTATGGCCGCGATTTGTATTGGTGGCGGTGAAGGCACGGCGCTTGCAATTGAAAGGGTCGAGGCATGAAACTTTCCAAGGATTTAGCGGCCGTTGTAACAGGCGGCGCCTCGGGTTTAGGCGAAGCTACGGCACGTGCGTTAGCGGCCGAGGGTGTAAAGGTCGCGATTTTCGACATGAATGCCGAGCGCGGTGAACAGGTTGCCAAGGAAATTGGTGGTTTGTTCTGCAAAGTGGATGTTTCGGACGTCGAAAGCGTCTCGGTCGGTTTTGCGCAAGCGCGCCAGATCCACGGGCAGGAACGCATTTGCGTCAGTTGCGCGGGTGTAGCCTTTGCGGCGAAAACCGTAGATCGCGACGGGAACTATCATCAGCCGGATATGTTCGCCAAGACCATCGGCATCAATCTGATCGGAACGTTCAATGTCTCCAGCCAAGCAGCAGCAGGTATGACCAAGGCCGATCCGCTGAATGCCGACGGGGAGCGTGGCGTGATCGTCAACACAGCCTCAGTCGCCGCGTTCGAGGGGCAGATCGGGCAAGCGGCCTACGCTGCCTCCAAGGGCGGGGTCGCGGCGTTAACCGTTCCCATGGCGCGTGATCTATCGCGCAGTGGCATCCGCGTGATGGCCATCGCCCCAGGCTTGTTCATGACCCCGATGCTGGCAGGTATGCCAGAGGAAGTCCAAGCCGCCCTCGGGGCACAGGTCCCGTTCCCCTCACGTCTAGGCGATCCATCGGAATACGCAGCATTGGTGCGCCATATCGCCGAAAACCCGATGCTCAACGGCGAGGTAATCCGGCTGGACGGCGCAATTCGTCTGGCACCGAAGTAAGGTTATTCCTTGCGGCCGGCCATGCTCAATACTTTGCCCAAGGGTCCCGTTAGCTGATCAAGCGCCTTGCCTAAGTCCTTGGTATCGGTGGGCTGGGTGCGTTCGGACGAAATTTTGGCATCAAAGAAAACCTCCGTCATTTTCTGTTTCTCGGCATTCTTTTCGGCGTCGTCGAAATTTGCCAGATAGGCATCAAATGTAGCGATCCGAATACCCAGTGACCGGAGAGAGATTTCAACCCTGTGGTGCCTTTGTGCCAGCGTGCTAAAGTATATGGCGGGTGCGAAGAAAATAACGGCAGTAGGTATTTGCGCCACAACCTTTGTCAAACTGAAATCGGCTTCCTTTAGCTGTGAGAAAACCAAATAAGCAAACGCTCCCGTAGCAAAAATATAGGCGAAGGATGCTGCTCGCGAATAAAACTTATAGGACTTCTCTTCACTTTTGGCCGCGTCGACGAACTCTCCAGCTAGGGCGGTTTTCCCTACAACTTCGTAAATTCTTTTGATTTTATCCAGAATATCGTCCGCGTCGACAACAGCCTTTTTGTGATATTCGACAAGCTCGGCCTTCGCTTCATCAATTTGTTTTTTGTTCACCGACATGGTTGTATCGGTATTGCTTTGGGCATTACGCAACGTCTCCGATATCTCGTTCAACAGGCTTTCGTACCCCTCACGCCTTTTCGTTTGTGCGCCAGAGAATGTTTCAGCCAACGCACCCAACTTTTCCTTAATCTCGGTATCAAGGCGCGTTTCCCAATTGCCAAACTGGTCTTCTATGTCATCGTTAGACTTGGTCAAATCAACCTTGAGTTCTTCAATATTTTCCGCAGTTTCTTGCAGGGATGTCGCTAGATCGTCAGCTTTTTCTGTGAGTACAGCAAGTTGCGCGTCCGCGTCCGACTTAAGGTCGAATACTTTAAGTTCGCATTCCTCAAAAAACGAATTGGCATCCGTCTTGAATATTTTTTGTACGCGCGCGTATGGGACTATTTGGAAGATTTGTGAAAAGTAGGTTTCAATTTCTGAAAAATACAGCCAATCAAAAGCATCATTCGGGACGTTCTCGGCGACATTTTCTATACCGCGATTTATTTTATCCAACTCCGCAGTTGAAAACAGTACCGGTTCGGAGTTCTTCAATATCCATCGAACGAATTCTGTTTTCTTCGATAAATCCAAAAACCGCAGGTCATTCTTCGCAGTGTCTGAAAACCCTTCCAATACGGCTTCTATTTTCTCAATATTTTGCCAAACGGCGTGACTTTCATAATTTTCGCGTAACATGCTTGTTCCTAAAACTTCTGGGCATCAATTCGCGCTAAAGGAGAAACTCTAGCAATAATTCGCCCGTCAAACAAGAAACCATAACCGTTAAATTATCTGTGTTCCAACCTCGGTCACCATCGCGTCTAGCCGTTGGTCAGTGATTTCCACCGGCACAGCCCCCATCTGTGAAGAATAGGCGTAGCCCACCGCCAACGTGGGCTTCTTTTTGCGTAGCAATTCCAGCGAGCGGTCATAATACCCACCGCCATAGCCAAGCCGAAACCCCTGCGCATCATAGGCCACCAGTGGAACAATCAGAAGTTGGGGCGCTAGCCAATCCCCTGCCCTCGGCACCGCAGCCCCGAAAGGTCCGCTAACCATCTCGCTCTCCGGCGTCCATTCGCGAAACGACAGCGGCAAACCCGGACGCACGATAACCGGCACGCAAATCCGGTGGCCCAGCGCGTGCAGGGCTTCCATTGCTGGTAGAACGTCGATTTCGGTCTGGATCGGCATATACCCCGCGATCACCAGTTCCTCGCCCAGCGACGCGACATAGGACAACAAGTGCCCCGTCGCTCGACTGGCACAATCGCCGCGCTTCTCGTGCGCAGCCTTCCGGCGCGCAAAACCTTCCTTGCGCGCGGCAGCTTTTCGATCGGAAATATTCAAGTGGCGGGCCCGTCGCGGCCGTGGAGGGATCTTATCCTTGAGAGCCTGCATACACAGGTGGGCACCGGGTGAGTTAGGCCACGACCAATCACAGAGCCAGCTCCCTTTCAAAGATTTAAGGCCACTAGGATGTAGTCCTCTCACGAGAAGGTCAGCACCCGCCACTCTCCAATCTAAGCCTTTCGCATAAAAAATTGAAGGGCCATCGCAAAGTTTAACCAAATATTACAGATATTGTTGAAACCTGCGGTCAAACCAGTCCATCCGTCCGAGGTCCGATGTTCCACAGCCGCCTGCCTCTGCAGTCAATTTCCGGAAAACCCGCGCGGATAAATCCCCGCAGGATAGTCCTGCTCGCACCGTTTCCTTCTGATCCAGACCGCGCGGATGCATCCATCGCCGAACTGCTAGAGCTGCTTACCAGTTCAGGGGAGCGCGTAACCGCAGTCTCGGCCCGCGCAGAAGACATCGCCCGATTTCGCCCGCGATTTCGCACCCGTCGCCACTGGACAAGAACCCGCGAGGCCCTAAGTGCAGTTCTCGCAACGCCATACGACGCAGTCATTTCCATCGGCGGGCTTGCGTTCGACGCGATAGACAAACCCCGCTGGCGCAGCCGCCGAATGGAGGAATATCGGCGCTTGGTCCTGACTTACCAGATCATCAAGCGCTCAAGAAACTGCGCTCTGCTGCTTTGCGAGTCGAGTTCGCGGGCGGCTCCATTCTGGTTCACGGGTTTGCTGATGTTGGTTGCGCTCAGACACCCAAGAAAGACTCGTGTGTTTCATCGATCACCCTCAGCCGCGCAACTGGCAACCCGCCTTCAACGCGCGGCGCTGCATCCAAGTAACAGAGGCGCAACTCAGAAGGGGAACCGTCGCACGGCCCCACCGGACACCGTCAGAATTATGGGAATTTCCGAAGGTCAAAGCGGGCTGGCCCGAAACACCCTGATGAGCATCGAAGCCCTGAAAATCGCCAGCATTCCCTGCGTCGGGTCCGTCCTGCCTTTTCAAATCACCCCGCCAGTAGACAGCGCCGCGCAGCGCCATCAGCTTTGTCGTCCGGTTACCCTGCATCACATCAACGCCGATCGTATCCCGCAACAGGTGCGTGCCGCCGGCAAGTCTTATCACATCGGCTTTTTGTTGTGGGAGCTGGACTCCCTACCCCAATCCCATCTGCCCGCCGGTACCTTGCTAGACGAAATCTGGGTGCCGAGTACCTTTGTGCAAGACGTCTATCAACAGCACTATGATCGGGATGTCGTGAACATGCGCAAAGGTTTTTCCTTGCCGCAGGTCGTGCCTTCGGACCTGAGTTGCTATAACCTGAACGCCCGCCACTATGTCTTTCTGATGAGCTTTGACGCCAATTCTTCGGTCGAACGGAAAAACCCGCTCGCGGCAGTTCGGGCGTTTGTGCTGGCGTTCGGCAGTCGGCAGGACGTCCGCATAATCATCAAAACCACACCCGTCGGCCCTTCGCACTGGGGCGACCCCAATGGACAAATGCAGGCGATCCGGCGTTTAGCCATGAAAGACGAGCGGATCATCCTCGACGACCGGATGTTACCATTTGCAGAACTGCTAGCCCTCATTCGGCGCGCTGATTGCGTCGTCTCCCCGCATCGGGCCGAAGGATTTGGATACATACCCGCCTATGCGCTCTGGTACGGCCGGCCCGTTATCGCGACGGATTACTCCGGCACCCGCGATATTTGCTCCGAAGACACCGCCTATCCGGTCGAATACAACCTGATTTCAGCGCGCGAAGGCGAAACGATCGAGCCGGTTTCGGGTGCACATTGGGCGGATATCGACGTCAACGCACTGGCTGATACCATGCAGCAGGTTTACGAGGACCGAAAGGGCGCAAAACTGCGCGCCGAGGCAGGGCAAGAGCTTTTGCAAACTGTCTACACCCCGCATATGCAGGCGCAACGATATCTGGAAAGGTTTCGCGCACTCGGTCTAATCGGGTAACCGGTTATTTGCCTTTGGCGTTCATCGCCCGCGCCCGCGCAGCAGCGGCCCGCAATTCCTCGGCGATTTCTTCCGCCTCTTCTGGCTCAAAATCCAACGGCAGCTCGATTTCACCCGCATCAATAAATAGACGCACCATGCCAAGGCTGGTCGGTCCGATTTGCAGATTTGCTGCGACTTCGCTCTCGCGGTTAATACCCATAGTGCATCTCCTTGAATTACCGCATGGCTACTTGCCCGAAACGATTTCTTCAAGTGAAAGATTCTTTTACTGGAATCGGAGAATCTGAAATTCTTCGGCAAGGTTCAGCGAAAAAACCGGAACTCGGGCAAAATAGCTGCGAGTTCGGTATTGACCGTCGCCGAAAACCTGATTACTCCGCGCAATACGAAGTAAAGTATGTGCCGGCGTAGCTCAGTTGGTTAGAGCGCTTGATTGTGGATCAAGAGGCCCCCCGTTCAAATCGGGGCGCTGGTACCATTTTCCGAAATATTTTAAATATATGTTGGAACGGGTTACGGGGTAATCCACTACCTCTGACGTATGTTGTCACCAAAAAACAAGTGCCCGGTGTCACCATCTTGTCACTCGAAAAGGTGACGAAACTTCTGCGAAATCCAAGGGAAAACTGTAACTCGGGCGAGTTTGGGTGGATTTCCACTAGAAACGGAAGTGGCGGCTCTGTTGTGAGCAGTTGGTTTGAATTGCCACTGGTTTCTGCGTTGTAGTGTCCTGATGCGTTCACCTTAAGGCCAATACTTATGCCCAGTGTTTCAGCCCCTGCGTCACATTAACATTTGCACATATATGATTATGCAATAAAATATTATTATGCAATAAAATCAAGTTTACTTGAGGAAAATATCGCCAGCGACTTCGAAATCGTCAAGGCGGGCTTCTTTGGGGGAGATCAATGAAT
>DFBM01000194.1:0-747 GCA_002366645.1 Rhodobacterales bacterium UBA3080
GTGGAGGTATTCGGTCAGGTCCTCGGCCATGCGTTTGGTGAGGGTCGTGACTAGTACGCGTTGGCCTTTGGCCGCGACGATGCGGATTTCGGACAGTACGTCGTCGACCTGCATTTCTACAGGGCGGATTTCGACGGGCGGGTCGAGCAGGCCGGTGGGGCGGATGATTTGTTCGGCAAAGACGCCGCCGGATTGTTCCAGCTCCCATTTCTGCGGGGTGGCCGAGACGAAGACGGATTGCGGGCGCATGGCGTCCCATTCCTCGAATTTCAGCGGGCGATTGTCCATGCAGGACGGCAGACGGAAGCCATGTTCTGCCAGTGTGGATTTGCGGCGGAAGTCGCCTTTGTACATGCCGCCGATTTGTGGGACGGAGACATGGGATTCGTCGGCAAAGACCAGCGCGTTGTCAGGGATGTATTCGAACAGCGTGGGGGGCGGCTCGCCGGGGGCGCGGCCGGTCAGGTAACGGGAGTAGTTCTCGATACCGTTGCAAACACCGGTGGCCTCTAGCATTTCTAGATCGAAGTTGGTGCGTTGTTCAAGGCGTTGAGCTTCGAGGAGTTTGCCTTCGTTCACCATGCGGTCGAGGGTGGTTTTGAGTTCTTTTTTGATCTCCACCATCGCCTGTTTCAGCGTCGGTTTGGGCGTGACGTAGTGGGAGTTCGCGTAGATGCGGACTTGTTCCAGTTTGCCGGTACGCTGACCGGTGAGGGTGTCGAATTCCGCAATACTTTCCAGCTCGTC
>DFBM01000194.1:859-7242 GCA_002366645.1 Rhodobacterales bacterium UBA3080
TGTTGCCCGACGATCAAATCCTGCGCCATCGCGCCGTAGGTTTCGACCGAGCCGATACCGTAGATACACGACACCGACGCCACGATTATAACGTCGTCGCGTTCTAGCAGGGCGCGGGTGGCCGAGTGGCGCATCCGGTCGATCTGCTCGTTAATCTGGGATTCTTTTTCGATGTAGGTGTCGGAGCGGGGCACGTAGGCTTCGGGCTGGTAGTAGTCGTAGAAGCTGACGAAATACTCGACGGCGTTGTCGGGGAAAAACGACTTCATCTCGCCATAAAGCTGCGCGGCGAGGGTTTTGTTGGGGGCAAGGATGATGGCGGGGCGTTGGGTGGCCTCGATCACCTTGGCCATGGTGAAGGTTTTACCGGTGCCCGTCGCGCCAAGCAGTACCTGATTTTGTTCACCGTCCTTGATGCCTTGCACCAGTTCCTTGATCGCCGCGGGTTGGTCACCAGCGGGTTCGAATTCCGTATGCATGACGATACGCTTGCCGCCCTCGAGCTTGGGGCGGGAGATTTCGTCTGGCACTGTGTCTTCGATGAGCATTGATTCCCCCTTTGTTCTATAAGTGATGGATAGGGCGCGAAATGCAAGGTTAACGAGAGGTTAAATCTTTAAGTTGAATTGTACGTAAAATTAGCAACTTATGCGAATAAACTTGTTGATTTCAGATCGGCGTAAAATCTATGGTCTAAAAGCAAGCAGCAAGTAGGTCGCCGATCAGGTGCGGATACTTTAACCCCACCCCTCGCTCTTCCGCCATGGTCGGCGACCATCTTCTCTTGCAGAACGCCGCGAATTTCGCGATAAGCAAGCAGGTTTGATTCAACGAGGGTTTCCCATGCTGGCACGTATTTACCAACCCGCACGCAATGCGATGCAATCCGGTCAGGCGAAGACCAAGACCTGGATTCTGGAGTATGTGCCGGAGGCCGCAAAATCCCTTGATCCGTTGATGGGCTGGACTGGCTCCAGTGATATGCGCGGGCAGGTGAAAATGCAGTTTGAATCGCTCGAAGCCGCTGTTGATTTCGCGAAATCCCATGGTATCGCTTACCGCGTCCAACAGCCACATAAACGCAAACCTTTGGTGCGCGCTGGCGGATATGGCGAGAATTTTGCCAGCAATCGCAAGACGGTCTGGACACACTAGCCCCAATTCAAAAACCGAATGTTGTAGTGATGCGCGCATAGTGCTATGCGGGCGAAAATTTTATGCGCGTGACCATAAAGGAGCCCCCGCGAATGTCCGATTATATTGTTAAAGACATCTCCCTTGCCGAATTCGGCCGTAAAGAACTTGATATTGCCGAAACCGAAATGCCGGGCCTGATGGCGCTGCGCTCCGAGTATGGCGAAAGCAAGCCGCTGAAGGGTTCGCGGATTGTTGGTTCTTTGCACATGACCATCCAGACCGCAGTCTTGATCGAAACGCTGGTGGCTTTGGGCGCGGACGTCCGTTGGGCGTCATGCAACATTTTCTCGACACAAGATCATGCAGCTGCGGCGATTGCTGAAAGCGGCGTGCCGGTGTTTGCAATCAAAGGCCAGACACTTGAAGAGCATTGGGATTATCTCGACCGCTCTTTCCAGTTCCCTGAAGGTGCAAACCTTATCCTTGACGATGGTGGCGATGCGACGCTCTACGTCTTGCTTGGCGCGCGTGTTGAGGCGGGTGAAACTGATCTTATCGAAGTTCCGACATCGGAAGAAGAAGTCGCGGTTTTTGCCCAGATCAAAAAGCGCATGAAAGAAACCCCGGGCTGGTTCACGAAAACTCGCGAGGCAATCCAGGGCGTTTCCGAGGAAACTACAACAGGTGTTCACCGCTTGTATCAACTGGTTGAGCAAGGGCAGTTGCCGTTCCCGGCGATCAACGTGAATGACTCGGTCACCAAGTCGAAGTTCGATAACAAATATGGCTGTAAAGAGAGCCTGGTTGACGGTATCCGCCGTGCGACCGACACCATGATGGCAGGCAAGACGGCGGTTGTTTGTGGTTATGGCGATGTTGGCAAAGGCTCGGCAGCGTCGCTTAGCGGTGCGGGTGCACGCGTTAAGGTTACCGAAATCGACCCAATCTGCGCGCTTCAGGCGGCGATGGACGGCTTCGAGGTTGTGACGTTGGAAGATGCAGTCGCGACGGCTGATATTTTCATCACCACCACCGGCAACAAGGACATCATCCGTATCGAGCATATGCGCGAGATGAAGGATATGGCGATTGTTGGCAACATCGGCCACTTCGACAATGAAATTCAGGTGGCTGCGTTGAAGAACCACAAGTGGACCAACATCAAGGATCAGGTGGACATGATCGAGATGCCAAACGGCAACCGTATGATCCTTCTGTCGCAAGGTCGTCTGTTGAACCTTGGCAATGCGACGGGCCACCCGTCGTTTGTGATGTCGGCGAGCTTTACCAATCAGGTGCTGGCGCAGATGGAACTTTGGATGAAGGGCGACGAGTATAAAAACGACGTCTACATCCTGCCTAAACATCTGGACGAGAAAGTAGCGCGTCTGCACCTCGATCGTATCGGCGTGAAACTGTCGAAACTGTCCAACGAGCAAGCGGAATACATTGGCGTGACACCGGAAGGCCCGTTCAAGCCGGAACATTACCGCTACTAAATACATCTTTTCTTTTGCGGGGCGGCTGTGTCAGTCTGCTTCGCAAAAGGGGTAGATGTAGACATGCAAATCCATTTTATCGCAGTCCTGCTGGTTATCGTATTGTTCGCCGTCCTTTGGCAGTGGCGTAAACCGGACTGGATGGGCTTTCGCGGGAAGTCGCTGTGGGACTGGATGTCATTGCTGGCTGTCCCTTCGCTGATCGGTTTCGCTACGGTTCTGATCAACGCGTCGCAAGCGGAGATCGAGCGGGTTCGCTTGCAGGAACTAAGTGTTCGGCAATTTATTGACCGCATTAGCGACTTGTCGCTTGATCCACGCGCGGCCGAGCATCCGCAGCAGTCTCTGGCGATTGGTCGCGCACAGACCACAGCCATTCTTAGCACCGTTGATAAAGAGCGCACTGGCAGGGTGCTACGGTTTCTCGATGAGATGGACTTGTTGCAGACCTACGCCGTTAGTCTGGAGTTTCTGGATTTCACCGACGCGGAGCTGAAGGGATTGCGGCTGGATGACCTCGACCTTGAGGGGAGCAATATGCGCGGCGCAGATCTGGAGGACGGGAGTTTCCGGAACGTTGATCTTGAAGAAGCGGACCTGCGTGATGCCGACCTCGAAGACGCCGATTTCCGCGGGGCGGATTTTGAAGGGGCGCTGCTGAAAGGGGCGGATTTGAGCTTTACGGACCTACGGGGTGCTGATCTCGGTTTGGCGGTCGGCTTGACGCTCTCGCAGCTCGACGATGCCTGTGTTGATGAAACCACCAAACTTCCGGCCGGGTTCCAGCCTGTGCAAGCGGAGTCTGCCGGTTGTTCGGGTTCGCCTGACGATTAAAACCGGTTCAGAAAGACCAAGGCCCGCGATGATGCCGGCCTTGGCTTTTTTACTATTTCATTTCAGGGTGTAGTGTTTTGCCCAGAATATGTGTGTCCGAGCCAATTACGTGACCGGCATGGCCAACGATTAACGGATCGGGGGCCGTAGCAACCGCCGCATCGCGGTCCGGATATGGCAGTTGGCTAAGGAAGTGGCGCATTGTGTTTAGACGCGCACGCTTTTTGTCGTTGGATTTGATGATCGTCCAAGGCGCATCGGCGGTGTTTGTGTAGAAAAACATTGCCTCTTTAGCTTCGGTATAGTCATCCCATTTGTCGAGACTAGCGCGATCGATAGGCGACAGTTTCCACTGTTTCAACGGATCATGCTCGCGCGATTCAAAGCGGCGGCGTTGCTCCTCCTGTGTGACCGAGAACCAGTATTTGAACAGGCGCACGCCGGAACGGGTGATCATGCGTTCAAGGTCCGGTGTCTGGCGCATGAATTCGAGGTATTCGGCGGGCGTACAGAAATCCATCACACGTTCAACGCCGGCGCGGTTGTACCAGGAGCGGTCGAAGAAAACGATTTCACCAGCCGAGGGGAGTTGCTCGATATATCGCTGGTAGTACCACTGGGAACGTTCGCGTTCGGAAGGTTTGTTCAGCGCAACCACGCGGGCCGCACGTGGATTCAGATGCTCGGTGAAACGTTTGATGGTTCCACCTTTACCAGCTGCGTCGCGCCCTTCAAACAGAATGACAACTTTTTGGCCGGTCTCCATGACCCACTGCTGAACCTTCAGCAATTCAACCTGAAGTTTCGCCTTCTCTGCCTCGTAGACAGCCTTCTTCATCTTGTCCTTGTAGGGGTATGTTGATTGTTCAAATTGCATCTGAACGGAATCTTTTGGAATCTCCATGGTCTCGACGATCCCTAGTTCAGGCGTTCCAATAGCTTTCTTGACTGGCATAAAATAGCTCCCTTTGATTTATTTGTCGCGAATATTAGCTGAAACGCATGTTTTCGCTTTGACCTGAGTCAAAACTTTGCCTTCTGTTAGGGCGGTTATGGGCAAAACCACACCTAAATTGTGGCGATACTCATCGATACGACCCCGACGACAACGATGAGCGCCGCAGTGAGTCGCAATTTCCACGGGCGCTCGCCTAACCAAAGCATGCCAATCAGCGCGGCGAAGACAACGGAGGTTTCGCGTAAAGTGGATACCATGCCAAGCGGTGCGAAGGCCTTGACGTAGATTACCAACCCGTAGGCGGAGGCCGAAACCAAACCGCCGGTAATCCCGAGGATCAGGGTTTGGCGTGACATCATCATGACCTTTGGACCAATGCGGCCAAAGATGTACAGCGCAACGATGGCCTCGGCGATGAACAGCCAGCCGATGTAGCCGAGCGACGTGCCGGCCAGTCGTACGCCCATGCCGTCCACCAGCGAATAGCTGGCGATCATGACGCCTGTGGCGAGGGCGGACAGGACGACGAGGGGCGGGGTCTCGGAACGAAAGATATCGCCGGCCATCATGAATATGCCAAGAGATGCAATCAATATTCCGGCCCAAGCTGCAGGCGGGAGGGACTCGCCTGCGAAAACCTGCGCACCAAGCGCGACGAGCACTGGCGCCATACCACGGGCGATCGGGTAAACTTGGGAGAGGTCCCCGAGCCGGTAGGAGTGGTAAAGCAGGTAGTAGTACCCGAAATGGATAACCGTCGATCCAGCGATGAAAGGCCAGCTTTCAGCCGCCGGAAACGGGTTTTGGATGGCAAGTGCAATGCCAAGGAATACGTGACCCGATGCGATGAGCCCGAGGATCGCGAAACGGTCGTCTGCTGCCTTGACGAAGGCATTCCAAAGGGCGTGCAGCAGGGCTGCGAACAGGACGATGGCGAAAGCATCAAAGTTCATGCGGGTTGCCTGAATGGGCGGGGCTGGTCGCCCCGCACACCTTTCTTTTAAGGTTTCTCGCCACGCGCTAGACGCGCGTTGATGTCGTCGATTACAGCCGGCAACTCCACGAGGCTGTCGATGACGTAATGCGCGCCGGACTGTTCGAGGATCTTGCGGGTTTTCGCCATTCGCGCAGCAATGTCGGCTTCGGAAAGGGTTGCTTCCTCGTCGAGCGTGTTGATGTTCATGTAGTTGGAATATCGAACCAGACCAACACCCCAGCAACCGGCATTCATAGCCTCGCCAACTCCGGAAACGGTGTCGTCGCATTTGACCACGGATTTCACGTCGGAGATGTTCAAAAGGTCGAGATTCTTGAATACCATGTGTGGGGCGGGTCGCGCCCCGTTTTCGACTTCGTCACCAGCGACGGTCGCGTCAGGGTTAACGCCCTGTGCGATGACGTCTTTTAGCAGTACGTCAACCATAACGCGGGTGAAGCCTGTGGAAACGCCGATCTTGATGCCATCAGCCTGAAGGCCGTTCACGACCTCTTTGATGCCCGGTAGAAGGGCAGTGTAAGTGGGCAGGCAAGCTAGCTGTGCCGGTACGAAGTCGGCGAACATTGCGTCGACGTCGGCTTGTGTTGGGGGGGAGCCTTTAATGGCCTCCCAGCGTGCGGCAATCACAGGGTCTTCGGTCAGTTTCTGGATGTGGATGTCCTTGCGAAGGCCCATCGGACCACGGGCTTCTTCCATGGAAATCTCGACGCCCTGATTTTTGAAAACCTCGACGAATACGACCGCTGGTGCGATAACATATGCGTCGGCGAGGGTGCCGCTCCAGTCAAGGACGGCGGCTTTGATTTTGCCACGGTAAGTGCGCTCGTAAGTGTATTCGGATGGTCCAGCCATAGGTGTATTCCTTCAGGTTAGGTTAATTTGTTGCGTTCAATAATTGCTTCGGGCGGAGGGGCGGCGGAGGCGACGCCCATCTCGGATAGTGTTTCTTTTGCGGCGG
>DFBM01000035.1:0-15731 GCA_002366645.1 Rhodobacterales bacterium UBA3080
TGGTGGTGTGTGTTGACCAACCCCGGCGTTACAACGCAACCTTTGGCGTCCACCACAATATCGGCGGTTTCGGGCAGATCGGCGCCGACAGCCTCGATTACGCCATCACGGGCGAACAGGCCACCGCCGGAAATTTCGCGGCGCGTGCCATCCATAGTCACCAATACATCGGCGTTTTTTAACAGTAGAGTGGGCATTATGCCTCCGTTACTTCGAATATGCGGTTGCGGATATTATCAGTCATAAAGTCGATAAACAGTCGGACTTTGGGGTCCTGAAGGCGTTTATGCGGGAAAATGACGGCCAAATTCGTGGCCTCCGGCGGGGTATTTGGCAAGACCTCGACCAAGTCGCCGCTTATCAGGTGGGGGGCTATCTCGAACCACGGTTTGTTGATTATTCCATGTCCGGTTAAGGCCCAGTCGGTCAGCACATCGCCATCGTCCGACTCAAACGGCCCATGCACTGCAAGCTTGCGGACGCCCGACGGGGTTTTTAGTTCCCAATTATACTGTGTGGAGCCGGGGAAACGCAGCAACAGGCAATCGTGGTTATCTGACAAAAGGTCATTCGGTTTCTTTGGCGTGCCGCGTGTCTCTAGGTACGATGGAGACGCGGCAAGTACCCTGCGACAATCAATGATCCCGCGAATACGGAAGTTCGAATCCGGTATTTGCCCCAGTTTGAACGCCACATCCAGCGCCTCGGTTGTTATGTCGACCATACGGTCTGACAGGCGTAGGCGGACCTCGATTTCAGGGTATTCAGCATGGAAATCCGGCACTAGCGGCGCGATTAACCGTCGTCCGATCCCTAGCGGGGCCGTGACATGGATCGAGCCTTTGGGGTTTCGCGAAACCTCGGCGATTGCGGCCTCGGCCTCGTTCAGCGCGTCGAGCATTTTCAACGCGCCGCCATAGAATATCCGCCCTTGCTCTGTGGTGGTCAATTTGCGTGTTGTGCGGTTGAACAGGCGGACGCCAAGGTGCTTTTCCAGCTCCTTGATCCGGTTACTTGCCACCGCAGGGGAAGCGCGTAAATCGCGGCCAGCCGCTGATAGACTGCCGAGTTCGACCACACGCACAAACATTTTTATGTTGTTAATATAGGACATTTTACACACCTGATTACTGCAACGAACACGATATCATTATCTATATAATTTTGAAAGTGTGGTGCAAGGAATTGGCTTACGCTTGACCCCAATCCGTGCCATTCTGGTGAAAAATGGGAGAGTACACATGTTTGATTATCCTCTTGTCTGGGAATGGCTTGCCCTTGGTACACGCTGGGTCCATGTCATCACGGCGATTGCGTGGATCGGTTCCTCGTTCTACTTCATCGCGCTGGACTTGGGTCTGCGTCAACGTGAGGGTATACCCGAAGGCGCGCATGGCGAAGAGTGGCAGGTCCATGGTGGCGGGTTTTATCACATCCAGAAGTATCTGGTCGCCCCCGCCGCGATGCCCGAACATCTGACATGGTTCAAATGGGAAAGCTACGCGACGTGGCTCTCGGGTTTTGCCTTGCTCAGTTTGATCTATTACGGTGGCGCCGATCTTTATCTGATCGATACCAACGTTCTGGATATCTCGGCCCCGATTGCCATTCTAATCTCGCTTGTTTCTATATTTGGTGGCTGGTTTGCCTATGATTTGCTTTGTAAATCGAAGTTTGGTGACAACAATACCCGCCTGATGATCCTGCTTTATATCCTGTTGGTCGGCTTGGCTTGGGGTTTCACGCAAGTATTTACCGGTCGCGCGGCATTCCTGCATCTCGGTGCGATTACCGCAACGATCATGAGTGCCAACGTCTTCATCACGATCATTCCGAACCAGAAGGTTGTGGTGGCTGATCTGATCGCGGGCCGCAAGCCTGACCCCAAATACGGAAAGATTGCCAAACAGCGTTCGACCCACAACAACTATCTGACCTTGCCGGTAATCTTCTTGATGCTCTCCAATCACTACCCGCTGGCCTTTGCGACGGAGTACAACTGGATAATCGCCAGCCTTGTGTTCCTGATGGGTGTCACGATCCGGCATTACTTCAACTCTAAACACGCACGCAGCGGGAATCCGACCTGGACTTGGCTTGCGACCGCAGTTCTGTTCATTTTGATCATGTGGTTGTCGACTATTCCGAAAGTCCTGAGTGGAGAGCCTGAAGAAATTGCGCTGAACCCGCGCGAGGAACGTCTGGTGATGGCGGAGAACTTCGAGGAGGTGCGCAACACTATCCTTGGTCGTTGTTCCATGTGCCACGCCGAGGAGCCGTTCTGGGATGGTATCCACCGCGCACCCAAGGGCGTAGTTCTGGAAGAAGACCACCAGATCGTTGCCCGCGCCCGTGAAATTTATCTGCAAGCCGGTCGCAGCCATGCGATGCCACCGGGTAACGTTTCGTTCATGGAAGTGGAGGAACGCCGGTTAATCTCGGCTTGGTACGAAGCGGCGGTTTCGGGGAAAACATGAAAACGTTATTAAGAGGGCGCGTTCTTAGCTTTACCGCGGAACCTGTAAACGCAGACGATAGTTCTGCGTTTACGTATTTCGAGGATGGCGCAGTTCTGGTTGATGGCGGCGAAATCGTCGCGATGGCCGAGTTCGGGGATATGGACGCGTCGGGTGCCGAGATTGTCGACCACCGACCAAATTTGATCATGCCGGGCTTTATCGATACGCATAACCATTTCCCCCAGATGCAGGTCATCGGTTCGTATGGCGCGCAACTGTTGGATTGGCTGAACAATTATACGTTTCCGGCCGAGACAAAATTCGTCAACAGCAAGCATGCCGAACGAATGGCGGTGAAATACTTCGACGAGATGCTACGCAATGGAACAACCACGCCGGTGGCCTATTGTTCTGTGCACAAAGAGTCGGCTGAAGCGTATTTTGCCGAGGCTGAACGCCGGAATATTCGCGCGCTTGGTGGTAAGGTGCTGATGGACCGGAATGCGCCGGATGGGTTGCTGGATACGCCGCAAACTGCCTACGACGAAACAAACGAGCTGATCGGAAAATGGCATGGCCGTGGTAGGGGACTGTATGTGATCAGTCCGCGCTTCGCGATTACCTCGACTCCCGAACAGTTGGAGATGACGCAAGCTTTGGTTGCGGAAAATCGCGACTGCTACATGCAGACCCATCTTTCGGAAAATCACGACGAAATCGCTTATACGATGTCGCTTTACCCCCAGCATTCCGACTATCTGGGTATCTATGAACACTACGGGCTGCTTGGTCCTAAAAGCCTGTTTGGCCATTGCATACACCTGAATGATCGGGAGCGTGCATTAATGGCTGAAACGCAGTCGGTCGCGGTTTTTTGTCCGACGTCGAACCTGTTTATCGGCTCTGGCCTGTTCAACGAGGAACGTACGCGTGAGGATGGCGTTCGCATTGCTGTTGCTACCGACATTGGTGGCGGCACAAGTTATTCGATGCTCCGGACGATGGACGAGGCGTATAAGGTGTGCCAGTTGCAAAACCAGAACCTGCCGCCACTCTACGCGTTTTACCTAATGACACTGGGGAACGCCCGCGCTTTGGGGCTTGAGACAGATATCGGAACACTGGAAGTCGGTTCGAGCGCTGATATCGCCGTGCTCGACGCCCGTGCGACGCCCTCAATGGCGCTGCGTATGGAGACCGTTGAGACTTTGGCTGAGGAGTTGTTTGTTCTACAAACCCTCGGTGATGATCGGTCGGTCGTTGAAACCTATGTGGCAGGAATTGCCGCCAAACCGGTTTAATAGACTTGGACGGTGTCTTCACTCTCGGGCCACTTCGCCCAAGGGAACGGCTTTTCTTCTGTGACGTAAGTCAAATACTTTGCATCCTGCGCCATCCATTCGGAAAGCGAGGCGCCGAATTCGGATAGCTGTTTGTTGGGCTCGTTGTTCACAAGTGCCCAGATGAACTGAATAACAGCAACCAGATACAGCACCGTCTCGGCGAGTGCGAAACAGATCATCAGAACGATCATTGGAATTAGCCGCGACCAGCGTGAGGACGTATCGTCTGTGTTATCATCCATAGCAAATTCTCCTAACTAAAACAGGCGCACCCGAGATTGCAGCGAGTGCATGGCTGATCGGCATCGGGTAATATCCGATCCCTGAACTGATATTTAATCCTGAAGTAATTGAAAGCAAGAAAACTTTGCTGAATTATTCCAGCAACCATCTCGTATGGGTTGCCGAGAAATTTTCCAGCAACTCAACTTCGGTGCTGAAACTCCCCGAAAACCATGCCTAAAGAGTTTTTCGGGGAAGTATCGAGCTAGCGTGTAGATTCAGTCATCCGCCGACGCACGTAAGCATCGACGAGGTCCAGCATCTCGGTCATACCTGGATCAAAGAAGTGACCTGCACCCTCGATCACTTCGTGCGTGATGGTGATGCCCTTTTGCTGGTGCAGCTTTTCGACCAATTCTGCTACAGGTTCAGGTGGCACGACTTTGTCTTCTGATCCGTTGATAATCAAACCGGACGCAGGGCAGGGTGCCAAAAAGCTGAAGTCATACATATTCGCGGGTGGCGCTACCGAGATGAAACCTGATATTTCCGGACGACGCATAAGCAATTGCATGCCGATCCATGCGCCGAACTGGAAGCCGGCGACCCAGCAATGTTTGGCGTTAGGGTTCATTGTCTGTAAGTAGTTCAATGCAGCAGCGGCATCCGACAGTTCGCCGATGCCTTGATCATACTCACCTTGTGATCGACCGACGCCACGGAAGTTGAACCGCAAAACGGCGAAGCCCATTTTGTGGAACGCATAGTGAAGGTTATGCGTCACCTTGTTGTTCATTGTTCCGCCATGTTCAGGGTGCGGATGTAGAACGATCGCAATTGGCGCGTCCTTGGCTTTTTGTGGGTGGTAACGACCTTCGAGACGCCCGTCAGGGCCGGCAAAAATTACCTCAGGCATACAATATCGCTCCTGCGACTTAAGGGGGTTGACCGAATGCTTGACTTAATCAGTCAACCAACCTAGAAACATTCTAAATTCAAGGGGCGAACCCTTGACAGCTTGGTACGGAAGTAAGCCCTGAGGGGGCTTGCGTCAACCTCTCGTAGATCGGAATAGGCCATGAAGCTCAGCACCAAAGGACGTTACGCTATGATTGCGCTGGTCGATATGGCGCATGAAGGCAAGGATCGCCTTATTTCCTTATCGGAAATTTCCGAACGTCAGGGTATCTCCTTGGCGTATCTAGAACAGTTGTTCGTCAAACTTCGTCGTGCCGGTATCGTGGAATCAGTGCGTGGTCCGGGCGGCGGGTACCGCTTGGCCGCGCCAACTACCGAAATCCGCGTTTCCGAGATTCTTTGTGCGGTTGATGAAACCATGGATGCAATGTCTCGCGGGGCGGGTGCCAGTGGTGGCGATATGGATTCGAACGCGCAACAGTTGACAGATAAGCTGTGGGAGCGCCTATCGGCACATGTTTATGTATTCCTGCACCAGACTCGCCTAAGCGACATCACGGGTGATGAACTTGCCCCATGTCCCGCTGTGCCCGCCTTTGTTTTGTTGGTGGATGACGAATGAGTAGGGTTTATCTGGATCACAACGGGACAACGTCTTTGCGCCCCGAGGCGCGCGAGGCGATGCTTCGGGCGATGAACGTGGTGGGCAACCCCTCCAGCGTTCATGCCGAGGGGCGGGCGGCGAAGGCCATCGTAGAAACCGCGCGTCAGCAGGTTTCTGACGCAACCGGTGCTTCCGGCGCTGACATTGTCTTCACCTCAAGCGCAACAGAAGCAGCTGCACTGGCGCTGGCGGATCAGGGTTTCCTATGTGCGGGCGTTGAGCATGATTGCGTCTCCGCATGGGCATCTGCCGCGCTCCACGCCGACAAAAACGGCTTTGTCCGCGCCGAAGACCCAAATAATACGGCGCTACAACAGGTCAACAGCGAAACGGGGGTCATTCACACCCTCCCCGAGGGCATAGCGCTTTCTGACGCGGTACAGGCCTTTGGTAAAATACCCTACGCATTTTCGTGGAGCGGTGCCGAGCGAGCGATAATTTCCGGCCATAAATTCGGCGCCCCGAAGGGTGTTGGCGCGCTAATCGTTCGCCAAGGCATCGAAGTCGACGCACGCCTCAAGGGTGGCGGGCAGGAGATGGGTCGCCGCTCCGGCACTGAAAACGTTGTTGGCATCGCGGGAATGGGTGCTGCGGCCGCTGCGGCGGCACGTGATGTTGATGCGGGGCTTTGGGATGGCGTTGCCGATCTTCGCGACTGGTTGGAAGGTTATTTGTCCGATGCTGCCGACGACATCATAATTTTCGCACAGGGCGTTGAACGCCTGCCAAATACATCTTACTTCGCGGTTTCCGGCTGGAAAGGCGAAACGCAGGTCATGCAAATGGACCTCGCCGGCTTTGCGGTTTCCGCAGGCTCGGCCTGTTCCAGTGGCAAGGTCAAAGCCAGCAAAGTGCTGAAAGCGATGGGCCACGACGAGAATACCGCCAGCAGCGCGATACGCATTTCGCTGGGGCTGGAAACAACAAGGGTTGAAGTCGAGCGCTTTGCCGCCACATGGATTGAACACTACCGCCGCTTTAAACAGCGTGCGGCTTGAATAACAAAAGGGGAAGCCAAATGGCTGTAATGGAAGACGTAGTAAAGGAAGGCGTGGATCAGGAAACTGTCGATGCCGTAAAAACGGTCGGAGAGAAGTATAAGTACGGCTTCGAAACCGATATCGAAACCGAATACGCTCCGAAAGGGTTGAACGAAGATATCGTTCGCCTGATTTCCAGCAAGAACAACGAGCCCGAGTGGCTGTTGGAGTGGCGCCTTGATGCCTACCGTCGTTGGCTGCTACTAGAAGAGCCAGACTGGGCTATGGTCGATTACCCCGAGATCGACTTTCAGGACCAGTATTACTACGCCAAACCGGCCAGCATGACCGAAAAGCCGAAGTCTCTGGACGAGGTTGATCCGAAGTTGTTGGCCACCTACGAAAAACTCGGCATCCCGCTGCGTGAGCAAATGATCCTTGCCGGTGTCGAAGGTGCTGAAAACGCTCCGGCTGAAGGCCGCAAGGTTGCGGTTGATGCAGTGTTCGACTCTGTGTCGGTTGGTACGACTTTTAAAGAAGAACTGGCCGCAGCGGGCGTAATCTTCTGTTCGATTTCCGAAGCTGTTGAAACACACCCTGAACTGGTGAAGAAATACCTCGGCACTGTGGTTCCGGCGACTGACAACTACTATGCGACGTTGAACAGCGCGGTATTCTCCGACGGTTCGTTCGTGTACATCCCCGAAGGCGTGAAATGCCCGATGGAGCTGTCGACATACTTCCGCATCAACGCCGAAAACACCGGCCAGTTCGAGCGCACGTTGATTGTCGCTGAGAAAGGCTCGCAGGTTTCGTATCTTGAAGGCTGTACCGCCCCACAACGCGACACAACCCAGTTGCACGCAGCAGTTGTCGAGATTGTGTTGATGGAAGATGCAGACGTTAAATACTCGACGGTACAAAACTGGTATCCGGGCGATGAAAACGGCGTAGGCGGTATCTTTAACTTCGTGACCAAACGCGCGGATTGCCGTGGCGACCGCTCCAAAATCATGTGGACACAGGTTGAGACCGGTTCCGCAGTGACGTGGAAATACCCGTCTTGCATCCTGCGTGGCGATGATAGCCAAGGCGAGTTCTACTCGATCGCGATTGCCAATAACTACCAGCAGGCCGACACAGGCACCAAAATGATCCACCTTGGCAAAAACACCAAGTCGCGGATCGTGTCGAAAGGCATCTCGGCAGGCAGAGCGCAGAATACCTATCGCGGTCTGGTTTCGATGCACCCGAAAGCGAAGAATTCGCGCAACTATACGCAATGCGACAGCCTTCTAATCGGCGGCAACTGCGGGGCGCATACCGTTCCTTACATTGAAGTGAAGAACAACTCCTCGCGCGTTGAACACGAAGCGACGACCTCGAAAGTGGACGACGACCAGATGTTCTACTGCATGCAACGCGGCATCGGCGAAGAAGAGGCCGTAGCCTTGATTGTGAACGGTTTCGTCAAAGAAGTTCTGCAATCCTTGCCGATGGAATTCGCAATGGAAGCGCAGAAGCTGGTAGCGATTTCACTTGAGGGGTCGGTGGGGTGAGCCGTGGGTCTGTACAATCTCCTAGTTTGAGTTTCTTTGAAGCTTGCGGAAAGCGTGCGTCGGACGCACTCAATCCTTCCGAAAGTTAGCAATGAAACAGATCGCAGCAATTCGGACAAACAAATGGACGGAGGAAGAAGACCGTCTTTTAATCACATTGAAAGCCTTTTTTGGCGAGGATGTGGTTATTGTATTTCATAATCGTGAAAATGCAATTGATGCACCGATTGATGTGATCGATATCTCAAATGAATGGTTGGACAGTGCTGAATTGCGCAATGTCCCTGACTGGGGTTGGAGATGCGGTGACTATTTTTATTACCGGCTTCGGGAGGCAAAGCCAGAATATGACTATTATTGGTTGATCGAGCCGGACGTTTTCTTTGAGGGGCCGTGCCAAACATTTTTCGAACGCTTTTCTGACTCCACCGAAGATGCTTTGGGACTTAACGTGCAAGAAATGACAAATAAAGAGTCTCTGTTTTTGAGAGGTGTTGACTACGGACGACCAATGAGAGCGGTCTTCGCTTTGACTAGATTGAGTGGAGCACTGATTGACGAACTTTATTCTCTTCGCGCGCAGATGAGCAAACTGGACATCCGCCCACGCATGTTTCCGAATGATGAAATCCACGTATTCTCGAATGCTTGCGATGACAATCGATTCAACGTTGGCCTTCTCGAAGACTACGCCGAAGATTTGATTTGTGAGGAGTTCTTCAGAACGGACCCCAGCATGTTGCTGGATTTCGAAAACGAAAAAAAAGGTTTGGAGAAGGGATATGTGAGGCATCCCGTCCTGCCCCGAAACGCGTTTATAAGTAAGGTTGGAAAGCGGATAGCCCAAAGACCTGGATTGATTAAGACGCTGAAAAGAGAGCTACAGTTTTTAACTTCACAAGAACTCGATTTAGTTGCGCAAGCAGCACAGGCACGGATCAGAGAACACTTAAAGGTCAATACGGGGAAATGACGGTCGCACGACACACCCCAAATCAGAGAAAACTATCAAGGAAAACCAAATGCTGAAAATTACAAACTTGAAAGCCTCGCTTGAGGAAGAAGATAAACAAATCCTTAAGGGGATTGATCTAGAGATCGGTGAGGGCGAAGTTCATGCGATTATGGGGCCTAACGGGTCCGGCAAATCGACCACCTCTTACGTTCTGTCCGGCAAGGGCGGTTATGTTGTTGACGAAGGGTCCGCGACGCTCGACGGCGTTGACCTATTGGATATGGAACCGGAAGAGCGCGCGGCCGCGGGTCTTTTCCTCGCGTTCCAGTATCCTGTCGAAATCCCCGGTGTGGGTAACATGACGTTTCTCCGTACTGCCGTTAACTCGCAGCGTAAAGCGCGTGGCGAGGAAGAGCTGAACGCGGCGGAGTTCTTGAAGCTGGTTCGCGAGAAGGCGAAAAGCCTGAAAATTGATGCGGATATGCTGAAGCGGCCTGTGAACGTTGGTTTCTCGGGTGGCGAGAAGAAGCGGAACGAGATCCTGCAGATGGCGATGCTTGAGCCAAAGATGTGCATTCTCGATGAAACTGACTCTGGTCTGGATGTTGACGCGATGAAACTTGTTGCGGAGGGCGTGAATGCACTGCGCGACGGCAAGCGTTCTTTCCTTGTTATCACGCACTACCAGCGCCTGCTGGATCACATCAAGCCGGACGTCGTTCATATCATGTCTGCTGGCAAGATCATCAAAACTGGTGGGCCGGAGCTGGCGCTTGAGGTTGAACACAACGGTTACGCTGATTTGCTGAACGAGGTGGCGTAAATGGCGCTTACGGAAAAATTGGCAGATGCCACGGAGGCGTTGATTACCGCCTATCCGGCTCCGCAAGGCGAGGGTAAATGGGCAACCGATGCGCGGTCCAACGCGCTGGCGACTCTGCGTGAAAACGGTGCGCCGACGCGTCGGGATGAATACTGGAAGTTTACCAACCCATCGACCTTGATAGGGACGGCTTCGTCTGCTGCTATTATGCACGCAGAAGAAAAACCGGTTTTTGACGATATCGACAAATTGCTTGTCGTGTTCGTTGATGGTGTTTATCGCGCCGATCTATCGGATGATCTGACTATCGAAGGGGCGGCGATCGAAACGCTTCAAGACGCGATGGCCAAGGATATTCACTGGGCCAAAGATGTTTACGGCGTTCTCGAAGCTAACGGTCAGTCTCCTGTTTCCCGTCCGCTGGCTGCATTGAACACGGCGACTGCGACTGAAGGGCTTGTCATTCACGTGACCGGAAAAGTCTCCAAACCAGTCGCCATTCGCTACGTTCGCCAGAATACTGACACTGACGTTATGGTGCATCATGCCGTGAAGCTGGAAGAGGGGGCTGATATTACGGTTCTTGAAAACGGTCCGGCTGCCGCACGTTTTAACAGCTGTCTTGAGGTAGACGTCGCCGATACCGCGTCATTCCATCACGCACGTGCGCAAGGGCGAGACCACGAGCGTTGCGCGGCGACTCATATGTTTGCCCGCCTTGGTAAAGAAAGCAGCTTTAAAAGCTTCACTTTAACAGTCAACGGGGCCCTAACACGTAACGAAGCCGTCATCGAATTTACAGGCGACGACGCCATGGCAAGCGTATCCGGAGCCTGCGCGGGCGATGGTGCCTTCCATCACGATGATACAGTCTTCATCACCCATGACGCCGTCAATTGCGAAAGCCGTCAGGTTTTCAAGAAAGTTCTGCGAAACGGGGCGACCGGCGTGTTTCAGGGGAAAATTCTGGTACAACAGATTGCCCAGAAAACCGACGGTTACCAGATTGCTCAAGGTCTGCTACTGGATGACGATAGCAACTTCCTCGCCAAGCCTGAACTGGAAATCTATGCGGATGACGTGATTTGTTCACATGGTTCCACAGTGGGGGCAGTAGACGAAACCGCGCTGTTTTACCTGACTTCGCGCGGTGTTCCAAAAGCCGAAGCGCAGGATATGCTGGTGTTGGCGTTCATGGACGAGGGTATTCAGGAAATCGAGGATGAGGCAATCGCCGATGATATCCGCGAACGACTGGGCGCCTGGGTTGAACGCCGAAGGGATTAGGCATGAGCTTACTTGGTAGCGGGTTCTTACCAGAGATAATCAACGCTTATGGAGGGCTTCGGTCCTCCATGCGCGCGCAAATGGAAAAGAAACCGGGTGAGGAGAGCCTTCTGGCGCTGCTTGCTTATGGCTGCTTCGTGATCTTCCTGAGCTTTCTACCAAGACTATTTGCCACTGATCTGTCGCAAACTCCTGACCAGAGTATCGCGGGCGGGATTATCATGTGGTTTTTCGTGGTGATGTTCTTCCTGCCGCTGGTCCTTTACGGGGTCGCGGGTATCTCGCATCTAATTGCGAAGCGCTTTGGTGCGAAGGGCGCGTATTTCAACGCGCGGCATGCTTTGTTCTGGATGCTTGCGGTTCTTAGCCCCGCTCTCATTGCGAAGGCCATGCTCGGAAGTGTGTTTATACAGATTGGTGGCGCGTTCGGGGACAATATGTTGCATGTTCTGAACGTGCTTCTCTCGCTCGCTGTGCTACGAATTTGGGGGGCAACACTTGCCGAAGCTGAGGGATTTCGCTCATCTTTCCGCGTATCAGCAGTAATTTTGTCAATATTTGCAGGAATTTCGGGAATAATTTACCTTGGGGCAATATAGCCTCACTCCTGCCCCATTTCCGTCAAATTTATAAATCATGTTGAACCCAACGTAACGCAAACGAAGGTTCAAGAAATGGTTAGCATCGATATATCCGAAGTCCGCAACGAAGCAATCAAACTTCGCCCTAGCGTTTCTGTCCGTATCGCACGTTCTTTCTTTGATATGCGTAAGACGACGTTGGAGCTTCTGGCGGAACGCCCGTCCGAAGCCCGTTTGCTGCTGTTTGTCCTTCTCTCAGACATGATTTTCATCCTGTCTTGGAGCTTGAAGACGCTAATCTCCCCAACGGCGAGCGCCGCCCAATCTATGGGAGCTGACATCGCGTTATGGTTAATCGTTGCGATGATGCTGCGCACAACAGCGATCTACGCCATGGCGCTGGTTGTTGGTATGATCACAAAGCTTTTTGGTGGACAGGCTTCTCTTAAAGATACCCGAACCGGCGTTTTCTGGGGTGTGTTTGTTGCTGCGCCCATCGGTTTGTTGATTTCCGAACTCGCGGTCCTAATAAATGCTTTCGAAGGTAGCTTCCCTATACTGAGCGCTGAAAGCATCCAGATGATGCCTTACTGGTTGGGCCTAGTGCCATTCGTCTGGTTCGTAGCCAAGGGTGCCGCTGCCGCCAATCGTATCGAAAATGCCGTGCCGATCTTCGGCGTAATCTCGGCAATCGCAGTCGCACTGGCAGTTGCTGTCAAGTATTTAGCGATCTGAGATTGGGCGTTTCAAACCGCACGCATTTTCTTTTGTTTTGAATTTGGAAAATCTTGATGTAATGTTCCGCCATTACATCAAGGTTTTTTCGTAAGTGTTTCGTGATTTAAAGTATCATTTACCAACTTTAGTTAGATGACTGTGCCATTTTGCCTTTAGGCAGTGCGCAGGACAGGGGCACGAAAGACATGGTTTCAGAACCACAAGACGACGACTACAGCTTCAAGGCAGGTATGGGGACATATCGCGAAGATCATACAAATCTTGTTGCCAAAGTAACCGACGCCTGGCGGGATATGCCGGCTTCGACGCGGCGCCTGATAAATGAACACCCGTCCGAGGCGCGTTTGTTATTCTTCGTCTTGATGTCGGATCTGATATTTTTCCTCTCGTGGTCCGTTAAAACCGTCGTGAGCCCAACTTCAATCGCCGAAAGTGTATTGCCTACGGATGTAGCCGTTCTGCTCGTTGGGGCATTACTTGTCCGCACCTCTTCAATCTACATCTTTTCTTTTATTGTCGGGTTCGTCTTGCGTTTATTTGGCGGTAAAGGTTCTAGCAAGGAAACACGCGCCGGTATGTTCTGGGGTTCCTTTGTGGCTGCGCCCTTCGGAATTTTGGCGGCGCTGCTGACCGTGGCCATGGCTTCTCTTGAAGACGTGATGCCGTTTCTTGGCGGCGAAACAATCTCTCTCGCTCCGCTTTGGCTCGGAATGTTACCGTTTGTCTGGTTTGTTTCAGCTGGCGCTACCGAAGCCCATCAATTCAAGCGGATTTTCCCCCTATTTGCCGCACTGTCGCTGCTTTGTGTTGTAGGGATGTTCTGGGCACTATATCTAAGGGCAAACGGAGTAATCTGAATGCCTACACCATTTCTGAATTTGTTACGGGAGAGCTTCTTCCGCCCGCGCAATGCTGCGCGCTATATTTTAACGCTTGATCTACCGCGCGATGCTATCGTGATGGCAACGTTACTGATTTCGATACTGACTGTATTGTCCCAGTTTTTGCTGTTTACCATAAGCCAGTCCCTCGCCGAGGGTGCCTGGACGGTGACTTTCTCCATGCCGATTGGCGACGTGGCACTTCAGTTCATCAGTGCCTATCTGGTTGCGCAGATCGTTGTCATGCTTGCCCGCGCCGTAAAATCCGAAGTCACATTTGCCGACTCTATCGCCGTGTATCTGTGGTTCAACTTTCTGCTCGTCATTCTGCTGTCGATTATGGTCTTTGCCATTTATGTCCTCGCCGGATTTGGCCTGCTGCTAGTCGTGTTTGCGCTGGTCTGGTTGCCTTACGCTCTCGCAGTTTACTGGGCTGAACTTCTGCAAACCAAAAACCTTTTTCTCGGATTCGTGGTTGCGGTGGTGGCATTCCTGATCGCCAGCGCTATATCAGTTGTTGTTGCAGGCATTATCGGTCTGCCTGTGATGGAGATTATCCCGAATGTTTGACGTAAACGCGATCCGCAAAGACTTCCCGATCCTGTCGCGCGAGGTTCATGGCAAGCCGTTAGTTTACCTAGACAACGGCGCATCTTCGCAAAAGCCTCAGGCCGTGATCGACGCCGTCACACGTGGCTATTCTGAGGAGTACGCCAACGTTCATCGCGGCTTGCACTACCTGTCCAATCTTGCCACCGATAAATACGAAGCGGTGCGCGGTATTGTGCAAAAGTTTCTTGGCGCAGAGAAGGAAGAGGAAATCCTCTTTACTTCGGGTTCGACCGAAGGCCTGAACCTCGTGTCTTACGGCTGGGCTGCCCCGAATTTGAATGAAGGTGACGAGATCATCCTCACGGTAATGGAGCATCACGCCAACATCGTCCCGTGGCATTTCTTGCGTGAACGGCAGGGTGTGGTGCTGAAGTGGGTCGATATCGCCGAGGATGGCTCACTAGACCCACAATCTGTCATCGACGCGATTACGCCGCGGACCAAGATGATCGCAATCACCCACATGTCAAACGTGCTCGGAACTGTCGTCGATATCAAAACGATTGTTGACGCGGCCCACGAGAAGGGCGTCGCCGTCTGTGTCGACGGCTCTCAAGCTACGGTTCATATGCCGGTTAACGTCGCCGATCTGGGCGCGGATTTTTATGTGATCACCGGCCACAAGCTTTACGGCCCCTCGGGGTCCGGCGCGATCTATATCAAGTCCGAACGCCAGGCCGAAATGCGCCCCTTCATGGGCGGCGGCGATATGATTGGCGAGGTCACGAAAGACGTTATCACCTACAACTCCCCGCCGCATAAATTCGAGGCAGGCACCCCCGGCATCGTCCAGACCATCGGCATGGGCGTGGCACTGGAGTACATGATGGATATCGGCATGGACAACATCGCCGCCCATGAAGCCACCCTGTTCAAATACGCGAACGAGCGCTTACGCGGCCTGAACTATATCAACATCCAAGGCAACGCCCCCGGCAAAGGCGCGATCTTCTCGCTAACCATGAACGGCGCCGCCCACGCGCACGATATTTCCACGATCGTCGACCGAAAAGGCGTGGCAATAAGGGCAGGGCACCACTGCGCCCAACCGCTTATGGAACACTTGGGCGTTACGGCTACGGTTCGGGCGTCTTTCGGGATGTATAACACGGTTGAAGAGGTCGATGTGTTGATAGACGCGCTTGAAACTTGTCACGAGTTGTTGGGGTAAGGCGTAGATAGTTAAAGTTGACTTTCATAATTCGTTTACTCAATATTTGGTTGGATTTATTTTGAAAGAGACATAATGAATGAAAATTCTGATACCGAGCTTGTAGTAGATGTAATTTCGCAAATGTTAAAAATACAATTGATTATGGCCGGAGCAAACGAAACTGACGGGCTTATAATAATTCCTCCGAATAGGTCTCAATTTGGATACATTATTGGCTTTATAGATTGTGGATGTCGCCATCAAAGAGGGTGGGATAAAGTTCAGACTTTTAACGGAATCAATGGTGTATTAACAAATTTGTATGGAGCTAATAGAGCGCAAACACTTGTTGATCAGCTAAGCGAGTTTGATCAATCGGATGCAGCTCATATGGAAATGGGGGCGCATGAGTTTAACCAATTTTCTGAAAACGAAGGCTCATTTTCGCCACTTGGACTTCTAACGCTCGCAGACAGCTAGATTTGCATTGATGGCCGGATTACCCAGCATCTCCTAAACCTGCATTTCCTTCGTCGCCGTCAGCTTCACATCAGGA
>DFBM01000035.1:15870-16746 GCA_002366645.1 Rhodobacterales bacterium UBA3080
CCGACCCGATGGAGGGTTTGAACAACTTCGCGGCGCCTTCTTCGGCAAACTGGTTCAGCGCCTTTTCCAAATGCTTGGCCTTCAACGGATCACCCGCACGCACGTTTTGTAACAACTCTGGTGCGAACGACGGAATGCCCGTGAAGCGGATATCTTCGCCTTCGGTCAGGGAATCCCCGATCCGCAACTGCCCGTGGTTCGGAATGCCGATGATATCACCGGCCCATGCGTCCTCGGTCAACTCGCGATCATTGGCGAGAAACATCATCGGATTCGAGATTGCCATCGGTTTGCCCGAACGCACATGCTTAAGCTTCATACCGCGCTTGAAGTGCCCCGAGCACAGGCGCACGAATGCGATCCGGTCGCGGTGTTTGGGGTCCATGNNCCTGAACCTTGAAGACAAAGCCGGTGACCTTGGGTTCAGCAGGTGAAACTTCGCGCGGGGTGCCCGGACGAACCTGTGGTGCGGGGCCATAGTTGGCGATGCCGTCCATCAATTCCTGCACACCAAACGAGTTGATCGCCGAACCGAACCAGATCGGTGTCATCGTCCCGTCCAGAAACGCCTGCCGGTCAAAATTCGGTAGCAGTTCGCGCACCATCTCGACCTCTTCGCGCAATTTTTCAAGCAGGTCGGCTGGCACATGCTCTTCAATTCGCGGGTCGTCCAAGCCATCAATCTGGATGCTATCAGCCTTAACGTTTCTATCGGCGCGGTCCATCAGGATGATGCGGTCGTTGAAAATATCGTAGGTCCCGATAAATTCACGCCCGATGCCGATCGGCCAGGAGGCGGGGCAAACGTCGATCGCAAGGTTTTCTTGAATCTCGTCGATGATTTCAAATATTTCGCGGCTTTCGCGGTCCATCTTG
>DFBM01000035.1:16821-18527 GCA_002366645.1 Rhodobacterales bacterium UBA3080
CGTCTGGCTTTCCACGCCCTTGGCTCCATCAATCACCATGATCGCGGCATCAACGGCGGTTAGTGTACGATAGGTATCCTCGGAAAAATCCGAGTGACCCGGCGTATCAACCAGATTGAACCAGAAATCGCGAAACTCGAACGACATTGCGGAGGCTGAAACCGATATCCCGCGGTCCTTTTCCATTTGCATAAAGTCCGAACGTGAACGCCGGGCATCCCCCTTGGCTCGTACCTGTCCGGCCATCTGGATGGCACCACCGAATAGAAGAAATTTCTCGGTCAGGGTCGTTTTACCGGCATCGGGGTGCGAAATAATCGCAAAGGTACGGCGACGCGCGATTTCGGGCGGTAAAGGCGGGATATTTTGGGTCTGATCTAACATGCTCGCGATATAGGGTAGGGCGCGGGAAAGGGCAAGAATTGTGTTCAGGTATCACGGTCGGGCTTGAGCGTTCTGCGTCACCACGTTAGGGTCGGGCATCATTCGCATCGACGGGAGCAAGTCATGACATTCAGCAACACTCTTTCCAAACGCGCATTTGGCGCCAGCGTATTGGCTGCGGCTTTTCTTTTACAAGGCTGCGAACCTGCGGTTCCCGAATATTTTCAGGAAGTTGACGTGGTTGCAACGCAACAAGCCGCAACGACTCAGGACCGGATCACAACGCTGGCCTGTAACGCAACCACGTTGCAATGGATGGTTGGCCAGCCTCAGGCGGTAATCGCAGGTATCGAACTGGCTGGACCGGTTCGGATTATCGGTCCAAACCAGTCCGTTACAGCCGATGTGGATCGTACTCGCACGAACTTTTATATCGACGTAGCTGGCCGCATCACGCGCGTCACCTGCGGTTAAGGGGGTATTTCATGGATTTGGGGATCAAAGGTAAAACAGCAATCGTTTGTGCCGCATCAAAAGGATTGGGTCGCGGTTGCGCCGAGGCACTGGCAGAGGCGGGGGTCGATCTGGTTATCAACGCCCGCACCGAAGGCCCGCTGAACGAGGCGGCGGAGGCAATCGCGGCGAAATACGGTGTGTCGGTTACCGCGGTGGCATGTGACATCACCACAGCCGAGGGGCAGGCCAAGGTTTTGGCGGCCTGTCCAAATCCGGATATTCTGGTGAACAATGCCGGCGGGCCTCCTCCGGGAATGTGGTCGGATTGGGAGCGTGACGATTTTATTCAGGCGCTCGACGCCAATATGCTAACGCCAATCGCGCTGATGAAGGCTGTCTTGCCTGGCATGATGGAAAAGGGTTGGGGGCGGGTGGTAAATATCACGTCGCAATCCGTCAAATCGCCAATTGCAGTACTTGGCTTGTCGAATTCGGCGCGTGCCGGTTTGACCGGTTATGTCGGCGGCACCAGCCGTCAAGTTGCGCCCAAAGGGGTTACGATCAACAACATACTTCCGGGTATTCACGCCACCGATCGTGCCGCTAGCCTTGATAAGGGCGTTTCAGATGCCCAAGGAATATCGATCGAGGAGGCGGCTGCGCAACGTATGGAAACCATTCCGGCACGCCGTTATGGAACTGGGGCCGAATTCGGTGCCATGTGCGCATTCTTGTGCTCGCAGCACGCGGGTTTCATTGTCGGGCAAAATATTCTGCTGGACGGTGGGGCTGTCAACACGACGATGTAAACGGATGTCTTCGACAAAAGGTTTCAGCCTTAAAGACCAGTTGTTTAATCAGGAAAA
>DFBM01000059.1:0-729 GCA_002366645.1 Rhodobacterales bacterium UBA3080
CCGACCAGTTCGACCATCTTCAACAAAGTGTCGACCGTGGGTGCATCCCCGCCCAATGCCACATCTTTGGCCTGTTGCCCGCCCAGAGTTTCCAGAAACTCGATACGGGCCTTCGCCGCGTCGATCACCAGCTCTTGCGCGGCCTTGTCGTTTATCCGCCCGCGAATCCGGTCCCGCAAGGCGTCGATATCGTCCTGAATCGCTTCGCGTTCCACCACTTCGCGTTCATCCGGCGGCAAGCGATCATCGCGCATGGAAATCGCACCAACAACCAGCCCGTTGCCCCCCGAAATCCGCAACGACTCGGCGTTGAAACCAGCCGGAACATCTCCGATCAAAAGCCGGTGCTGACCAGCGGGCACATCAAAGTCGACCGCTCGCGTCACCTTCGCCCCGTCGGGGTAGGCGGTAACCCGATCAACTTCGCTGGAAAGGGTGAAAGTCTCGGCAGCGGCCGCTTGGGCCAGCATTACAATTGCCGTCGTCATCAAAAGCGCACGCATAATCAATCCTCCGAAATAAATTTCGACAAGTTTGCGGCGATCACAGTTTTCAATCAAGTGTAGCGATACGCGAGCCCCGACCATCGGCCAAAACCCGCGTATTATTAGGCGGTTAACCTTTTTTCAGAACCCGACGGCCCAGAAGTTCCGCGATCTGTACGGCATTCAAGGCCGCGCCTTTACGCAGATTGTCGGACACACACCAAAGGTTCAAACCATTTTCGAT
>DFBM01000059.1:776-10081 GCA_002366645.1 Rhodobacterales bacterium UBA3080
TCTTCGCGTTTATCGACAACCAGAATACCGGGCGCTTCACGCAGAATGTCACGTGCTTCGTCTTCGTCGAGGAAGTCTTCAAACTCGATGTTAATCGCTTCGGAGTGCCCGACAAAAACCGGAACCCGCACACAAGTGGCAGTGACCTTAATCTTCGGATCAACGATCTTCTTGGTTTCGGCAACCATCTTCCACTCTTCTTTGGTGGTACCGTCTTCCATGAACACGTCGATATGCGGGATCACGTTAAACGCGATCTGTTTCGGAAAGACCTTCGGCGCACGTTCCTGACCCGGCACATACATGCCCTTGGTCTGGTCCCACAGCTCTTCCATTGCGTCTTTACCTCCACCGGAAACCGACTGGTAAGTAGACACAACAACCCGTTTGATCGTCGCGCGGTCGTGCAACGGCTTCAACGCCACAACCATCTGTGCAGTCGAGCAATTCGGGTTCGCAATAATGTTTTTCTGCGCATACCCGTCGATATCGTCCGGGTTCACTTCCGGCACAATCAACGGCACTTGTGGGTCATAACGATATAGCGACGAGTTATCGATCACCACACAACCAGCCTTCGCCGCTTTCGGAGCATACTGTTTCGTCGCTTCGGAGCCCACCGCGAACAACGCCATATCCCAGCCGGTAAAGTCGAACTTTTCAAGATCACCCGTCTTCAACGTCTTCTCGCCAAACGTGACTTCCGTGCCCAACGAGCGGCGCGAAGCCAGCACTGCGATTTCCTCGATCGGGAATTCGCGTTCAGCCAAAATATTCAACATTTCACGGCCCACATTGCCTGTGGCGCCAACGACGACGATTCGGTAACCCAAGGTTCTTCTCCTGAAATTGGGGGTTCAACACCGCGCTCATAGCGATTTCCACAAGAATGTGAAAGGCCATCGACGACATTCGAACCTATACTAGGGTCGACTTAGGGAGAATCGCTTATGAAATCAACAATCCTTGCCGCAATATTGGGCATTTTTCCACTGGTGGCTGCCGCCGATATCCCCGTAATCGTCTCGGTCAATGCCCAAGAGGTGAACGGAGCGTGGCAATTCGACGTAGCACTACGTCACGCCGACACCGGCTGGGAGCACTATGCAGACGGTTGGGGTATCTACACAATTGAAGGCGTCGAACTAGGGTATCGTGCTCTCGCCCACCCGCACGTGAACGAACAGCCTTTCACGCGCAGCCTTCGCGGCATAGTCATCGCACCCGACATAACCGACATTGTCATCCGCCCCCACGACCTCGTTCACGGCGACGGGCCGGACTTTACGCTGACCCTGCCGCGTTAATCACAAAGACCTTGCGCGAATGTGATCTGCATTTCCGTTCGCAACATGATACTAACAAACACGCCCTGACATGCCGGAGACATTCGTGAAGACCATGCTTGCCATACTGCTGACGCTAACCCTTTCCCTCCCCGCCTTAGCGGACGAGGTCGAAGTCCTGATGGTCAAAGCCACGCAAACCGATGGCCTGTGGCTTTTTAGCGTCACCGTCCAGCATCCGGATGCAAGTAGTGATCACATGATGAACAGCATCGCGATCTTCCTTCCAGACGAAACCAAACTTGCAACCGCCGACATCCCCATGCCGAGCATCGGCGCCGATCACGTCAGTGCACAGGTAAAAGGCGTCGCCATTCCAGAGGGTGTCGAATACATCATCATCCGAGGCCATTGCAGCAGCGACGGCTGGACACATGAAGGCATCATAATCTCGTTGCTTTGAACTAAAAAATCCCAAAAAGCTTAAACTCGTCGATAAATACGCAGGTTTTTGCCGAATTGTCGATTTCACTAAGCATCGATCCGCCGAGTTCGGGCCTATCAACATACGTGCGTCAATCTTATCTTTGCATTTATCCCGTCAAGAACTCAGACCTGCTGCATCCGTAGGGGGCAATACACCTCCCCTCAAATTCAATACAGAGAAAGATTGTTCATGAACTTACGTTTAATCACAACAGCTGCCACGCTTGTCTTGGTTGCGGCACCAGCATTTGCGGGCCACAACAACCCTTGGGCTACCGCCGAAGATACAATTTTGTCGCAATACCATGAGGAAAACCTCGAGCAAAGTGTTGACACACCAGGCGAGGATGAGATGCGTGGAGTTATGGTTCAAAACGCCAGAGGCAAACGTTAAGGTTTCGTTGTAAAACAACAAACCTAAAAGCAAACGCCGTGCGAAGAACCAGCTTCCCCGCACGACGTAATAATTTTACAGGCTTGCGTCCAACGCTGCCAAAATCGCGTCGCCCATCTCGGCTGTCGAGATCGGCTTGCCGCCCTCTGGGCCCAATAGGTCAGGTGTCCGCGCGCCGTCGGCCAGAACTTTTTCGATAGCCTGCTCAAGACGCTCTGCTTCCGTACCTTCGTTAAACGAATAGCGCAGCGCCATCGCGAACGATAGAATACATGCGATCGGGTTAGCTTTACCCTGACCAGCAATATCGGGCGCCGAACCGTGTACCGGTTCGTACAAGGCTTTAGGGCGACCATTGGCCATCGGCACACCAAGGCTTGCTGACGGCAGCATGCCAAGCGAACCTGTCAGCATCGCAGCGCAATCGGACAGCAAATCACCGAACAGGTTGTCAGTTACAATTACGTCGAACTGCTTTGGCCAGCGAACCAGCTGCATCGCGCCAGCGTCAGCATACATGTGGGAAAGCTCGACATCGGGGTATTCATTCTGGTGTACCCAAGTGACTTCCTCGCGCCACAAGATGCCGCTTTCCATCACGTTGGCTTTTTCCATGGAGCAAAGCTTGTTGTTCCGCTTGCGCGCCAGCTCAAACGCCGACCGCGCGACCCGACGGATTTCTTCGGTCGTGTAGCGTTGGGTGTTGATACCAACACGCTGCCCGTCTTCGAGGTCAAAAATCCCGCGTGGCTCGCCGAAGTAGGAACCTGAAGTCAGCTCGCGCACGATCATGATATCGAGGCCCGCAACAATGTCCTTTTTCAAAGACGAAAAGTCAGCAAGCGCGTCAAAGCACTGCGCCGGACGCAAGTTCGAGAACAGGTCCATTTCCTTGCGAAGACGCAACAAACCACGCTCGGGCTTCACACTGAAATCTAGATCGTCATATGCCGGACCACCAACAGCACCCAATAGAACCGCATCCACTTCTTGTGCTTTGGCCATAGTTTCGTCGGTCAAAGGAGTGCCATGCGCATCGTACGCGCAGCCACCAACAAGATCTTCGGACACGTCAAAAGCAAGGTCACGTTTGTCACCGTACCAATTGATGATCTTTTTGACCTCGTCCATTACTTCGGGGCCAATACCGTCGCCGGCAAGAATAAGAAGGGATGGGTTGCTCATGTGCTTGTCCTTGGTTGGAATTTCGTTAGAAATCGCCTAGCGCGTTGACCGCGCGGGGTCAAGCATCTGTCATGTCGCTGAGGGCATCTGCGAGCAGGTCGTACACCCGCCGGATACGTGGATTAGTCCGCAATGCTTCCGGGGCCGTTAACCAAACCGGCAGTGACGGTAGCGACAATTCCGGTAAAACTTGCACCATATCCGGGTCCCTCCGCCCGATCCCTTCTTGCGAAAATCCGATACCGCAGCCAGCCCGCGCCAGCTCCCAATGCACCACCTGTTGATCGCAACGAACTTTGAAAAAATGCCGGTCAACCTTTAACCCCATTTCACGCATCCCGTTGATAATCGCATCGTTCCCGTTGTACCCAATGAAATCATGCCCGACGATCTGAGCCATACTTTGAGGCGTCCCACGCTCGGCGACATAGGTTTTTGATGCAAACATCCCGACGCGCATATTCCCGATATGCCGCGCGATAATGTCCAACTGTTCCGTCCGGTACATTCGAACCGCAATATCCGCCTCACGGAAAAGCAGGTTTTTCGAAGAGTCGGAGGGGAATACTTCCAGATCGATCTCCGGCTCAGCAGCGCGGATGTCCGCCAGAATTTTCGGGAGCAGAAAATGGGAAACTGTCTCGCTGGCGGTAATCCGAACCACACCTTTCAGCCCGACACCGCGTCCCTCAGCCACCAACGACAGCTTCGCCGCTGCCCGCTGCATTTCGCGCGCGGGTTCCAGCAGGCTTTCTCCGGTCGAAGTTAGAACCAGACCGCGCGGCTGACGGTGAAACAGCTCTACCTCCAGCGCGTCTTCTGCCGCACGTATATGCCGCCCCAGCGTCGGCTGGCTTAAACCCAGCCCGCGCGCAGCCGCAGAAAGCGAACCCGTCTCGGCAACCGCCAGAAACGCCTGAATATGTGTCCAATCGAGTCGCTGTATATCCATACGTTTTTGAATACCACACCAACGTATTTTGGCAAAATACATTCGCTACCGAATAGGCAATACTATCGACATGTTGAAACTCATGGAGGTCGAAATGACAAAGAAAGTTTTAATCCTCGGCGCCAATGGCCGGTTCGGCCGCGCAGCCACCAAAGCATTTGACGATGCTGGTTGGAATGTCACCAAGTTGACCCGCCCGGGCAAAACCCGAGGAGCCAATGTTATCGAGGCAAACGCCAGCGACCCTGTTGCCCTGTCCAAAGCCGCGCAGGGTTTCGATGTTTTGGTGAACGCGCTTAATCCGCCTTACCACAAATGGACGGAAATGCTGCCAGTGCTGACAGCCTCCGTCATCAATGCCGCCCGAGCGAGCGGTGCGACTGTGGTTATTCCGGGGAACGTATACAATTTCGGGGTCAATCCACCGGCTTTGATGACAAACACCTCCCCTCAATCCGCCAACACAGGCAAAGGCGCCCTGCGCGTCGAAATGGAACGCAGCTTTCGTGACGCCACGAAGGTTCGTACGATTATTTTGCGCGCAGGTGATTTCATCGAAGCTGAGAAAACCGGTAACTGGTTCGAAAGCCAAATCACCAACAAAGTCGACAAAGGTATCATTACTTATCCCGGCCCCATCGATCAAATTCACGCGTGGTCTTACCTTCCAGACATGGCCCGCGCCGCCGTCGAACTTTGCGAAATACGCGAGTCGCTGCCACAATTTTCGGACATACCTTTTGCGGGTTTCGCCCTGACGGGTGAAGAACTGGTTAATGCCGTAGAAGCGGCAACCAACAAAACCCTGAAGGTCAAGAAAGTTCCGTGGCGCTTGGTGTCAATGTTAGGACTATTCTCGCCACAAATCCGCGAAGTCGTCGCCATGCGCTACCTCTGGAACATGCCTCATCAACTGGACGGTTCGACTATGCGGTCCCTGTTGCCGGACTTCAAACCAACTCCGCTGTCGGTCGCCATGCGTGAAGTATTGCAATCCTGACCTCGCAAGCCTACGCAATATCAAAGGGGTTTTGCATATGGTTAACGACACGGACGATCACCGAATTTATGCGATTGGGGATATCCACGGATGTCTCGACCAGCTTTTACAGGTGCAGGACAACATCCGGTCTGACCTGCAAAAGCGCCCTCATCCGCAACCGGTCATCGTCTACCTCGGAGATTTTATTGATCGTGGCCCTGAAAGTCGCGGCGTTGTCGAAAATCTGATTATCGAAAGCGCCGCTGCTCACCGAACCCACGTCCTACTCGGTAACCACGACATGATGCTGCAAATATACCTGAAGGACCCCACAATTCCGATCCGGCCAAACAGACCAAAGGTTAACAAAGTCCACTGGCTACACGAACTTGGGGGCGGGGCCGAAACCCTCCTTTCGTACGGAGTTGTCGACGCAAATCACGAAAACCCGGGCGCGACGCACAAAGATTTCATCGCCGCGCTGCCTGGCGAGCACTTGCACTTCTTTGAAACGCTGGAACACTATGTGCGTCTCGGCAGCTATCTTTTTGTTCACGCAGGCATCAACCCGGATGCTCCACTGGACGAGCAAACAGAAGACGACTTTACATGGATGCGCGAACCATTTTTGTCCTCGACGGCCGATCATGGCTTCACGGTCGTTCATGGCCATACACCTACAAAACTTGTCGCGAACCGCGGCAATCGGATCGGCATAGATACAGGCGCTGTGTTTGGCGGCGATCTGTCGTGTCTGGTTTTAGAGGGTACAGAACAAGCTTTGTTGAGCCAAATCGGCTTAATCCCCTGCTTGCCCGAGACCTAGTCGACCGATATGTCCACCCAGACCATCCGGTGGTTAGAAGCCCCGTCGCGTCCCTCTCCAATCAATTCCCCGTCTGCATCCTCCGGCTTTGGCCAAAACACACCTGCCGCGCTGACGGTCAAATTCGCCGACGTCAACGCGTAGTCCACTCGCATATTGCCGATATCCGCGTCCCATTCGACGGTATCCAATGCCGGGTCCCCCTGCTGTACCAAGTTTGCCCCGCCATAACGCTCTGCTGCGACCGGTCCGCCTTCCGACCTTTGCTGTGGATCATAGATCAATCGATGATTCAACAATCTGGATAGCGCTGCTTTTTGCCCTTCGCCGTCGGCCGGATCATTGTTCAAATCGCCGAGCACAACGAAATATTCACCGGCAGAACCAGCCAAGCTCCCGTTGTCATCACGAAAAGCGACGCCATCAAGATACGACACCCAAAACGCGATTTCGGCATTATTGCGCAGGCCATTCAGGTTTTCCTCACCGTCGAAAACCGGTGGTGTCGAATGCGATGCTAAAAAGTGAAGGTTTTCACCGCTTGGCAGAACCACCGGAACATCCCAGTGAGACTTGGACGACAACCGCATTTCGGCCGCTATCGATTCTGAAAAAAGCGGTTCACCGTTCGAAGACGCGGGGATTTTCCCATCGGTCAGATCAAGCCACTTCAGTGTGGAAAAACTACGCGCACCTGCACCCTCGATCAGAAAGCGCGAGATCAGCGCCATACCCTGACTCCCCGGAAACCGTCCAAATCCAAAAGCATCCGCCCATTCTCCGAGTTTTCCATCATGATCTAGATCGAGTCCCGACGGAGCCCCCTCGTTTCCAATTGGAGCGTAGAAATACGGATAATCCACCCCGTTTTCGCCCAATGCCAAAGCACGCCGAAATTCGTTCAGAGCAAGATTTGTGAAGTCGGTGTCAAATTCGTTCAGTAAGAGGACGTCCGGACGGACCTTCTGAATAATGGCGATGACCGCTTCCACTTGCGGGTCTTTGTTCGACATGATCGCCTTTAACAAAACACCGGGACCGCCGCGACCAAGGGATACATTAAAGGTCGCTACTCGCACCGTATCGGACAGCGCGGCGGCGGCAGAAAGCACCAATATCAATGTAATCGAGAGAAATAGACGTGCGAATTTTACTCTTGGGCGCGGGACAATATGCGTGCAATCTTCAGCATCGCCGCTGCACGCGCGATCAGGCTGGTTGCCAGAAACGCCCACAAAGTTGTTGCCCATACCATCGCCTGATTATTTTCGAACACATCGACTGTTAGCCAGCTAAATCCATAAGTAGGGATTAATGGTAAACCATAGATTAACACCACACCGAGAATGATGTTGAAATAAGCATCACGCCGCAAGCGCTTGGGTATTTCGGTGCCATCCTTGGGTTGGAAAGTCGGAAGATTGGCCCAGAGATTGAAATTCAAACGATCACGGGGCCAAGCAAAAACCCATAATAGCACTGCAAACGCCAAGGTCATGCCAACCCCGATAACAAAGCTGGTCGTAATGCTATACACCAACAAAATGGCCGTCGTATCCGAGAAGCGTGCATCTTTCAAAGCTGCATCAATGGCCATCGCAACCGGGCTAAATTCGAAATCGAGCGCAATCGCGGCCTGCTGCGCCCAGTCCAGTATCGCCGCATCGTTCAAGCCCAATTCGACTGAACGACAAATCAAAGTGACAGCCACAACCTGAACACCAATGGTGAAGGCCCGAAAACGGTTGTAGGGCGGCGCAAACCGAAAATCTACGAAACCCGGAGCGCTAGACCCATATTCAAAAAAGGTGAAAATTCCGATGATGCCGCCAATAATCAGCGCAAATTCGACGGATCCTTGCGAAGCGGAAGGTAACAGCAGTGACGGGATCGCGACGACTGCCACGACCCACAATGCTCTGAATATTGCCCCCAAAAGGCGCATGTACGCCCACCCCGTTTTTCTGTTCCGCTTAAGCGGAAACTGTATTTACACCCATGGCGTTGCCGCCGAATATTCCTCCTCGAAAGCGTCAATAGCATCGGATTTTTGCATAGTTAGCCCGATATCGTCTAGACCATTCAGCAAACAATGCTTCTTGAACGCATCTACCGTGAACTCAATTGTACCGCCGTCTGGACCAGTAATAACCTGATTCTCTAAATCAACTGTTACCACCGCATTCGCCCCACGGCCTGCGTCATCCATCAATTTGTCGACATCTTCCTGCGGTAATACTATCGGCAAAATGCCATTCTTAAAGCAGTTATTAAAAAAGATGTCAGCAAAGCTTGTCGAGATTACTACACGAATTCCGAAATCGAGCAAGGCCCAAGGTGCATGCTCGCGTGAAGAACCACAACCAAAGTTGTCGCCCGCCACGAGAATTTGAGCATTCCTGTAGGCTGGTTTGTTCAAAACGAAGTCCGAAATTTCGTCGCCGTTGTCATCATAACGCATTTCGTCGAACAGGTTTTTACCTAGTCCGGAGCGCTTGATGGTTTTCAAAAACAGCTTCGGAATGATCATATCCGTGTCGATGTTGATCAGCGGCATAGGTGCGGCAACACCTGAAAGTTTGGCAAATTTTTCCATCTGATCTTCTCCTTAAAGGTCACGAACATCGGTCAGATGACCGGTCAATGCCGCAGCAGCGGCCATGGCTGGCGACATTAGATGCGTGCGGCCTCCACGACCCTGACGGCCCTCGAAGTTACGGTTGGAGGTTGCGGCGCAACGTTCACCAGGCTGCAACTGGTCCGGATTCATCGCCAAACACATAGAGCAACCAGCCAGACGCCATTCAAAGCCGGCATCAATCAGAATTTGGGCGACGCCCTCTTCCTCGGCCTGCGCGCGCACGAGGCCCGAACCGGGCACAACCATTGCCCGAATGCCTTCTTTGATCTTTTTGCCTTTTACAACATCGGCAACAGCCCGAAGATCTTCGATCCGGCCGTTGGTGCAAGATCCGATAAACACTGTGTCGATCTGGATATCGGTCAGCTTCATGCCTGCAGTCAGGCCCATATATTCAAGTGCCCGTTTCACGGCATCAACCTTGCCACCTGTAAAATCTTCAGGTGACGGGACGTTGCCAGTGATCGGCAAAACATCCTCGGGCGAAGTGCCCCATGTCACAGCGGGTGCGATATCTTCGGCGCGAATAGTCAGAACCTTGTCGAAATGCGCA
>DFBM01000046.1 GCA_002366645.1 Rhodobacterales bacterium UBA3080
GATGAGGCAACCCTGTTGGAGCTGGCCGAACACGCCACGGTGCCGGTTATTAACGGCCTGACAGACCGCACGCATCCTTGCCAGATTATGGCGGATATTTTGACGTTCGAGGAACACCACGGCCCTATCAAAGGCAAGAAAGTTGTCTGGGCCGGGGATGGCAATAACGTCTGCGCCAGCTTCTTGCATGCGGCGGGGCAGTTCGGGTTTGACCTGACGTTCACCGGACCGGAAAGCCTTGATCCTGAACAGGAATTTGTCGATTTCGCCCGATCCAAAGGATCCGCCATTACGCTGGAACGAGACGCTGACAAAGCGGTTCAAGGGGCGGATTTGATTGTCGCTGACACCTGGGTTTCGATGCACGATGACAAGTCTTCGGCGCGCCACAACCTGTTGCAACCTTATCAGGTGAACGAAGCCCTGATGGCGCACGCGAACGACGATGCGTTGTTCATGCACTGCCTTCCGGCTTACCGCGAACAAGAAGCCACTTCGGCCGTTTTGGACGGCCCGCAGTCGGTAATTTTTGACGAAGCCGAGAACCGACTGCACGCGCAAAAAGCCGTGATGCGTTGGTGTTTAGGTAAATAAAACAATAGGTTGCCTGATCAATGTGGCAGCCTATTTTCTGCGCCGTTTGACCGTTGGTATAGTGGTTCGGCGTTCTTCGTAATTGATGGCCGGATGGGGCGGTTGCCCTTGGTTTTGACGCCAGAAGTCGGCCTTTCCGCGTTTCAACAAATACGGCAGGGTCATGAGGGCGCCGGCTACGAAGCCACCTATGTGGGCCCAGTAGGCGACGCCTCCGCTAGTGGTGTCGGCACCGGATCCGTTGAGCAATTGCAGGCCGAACCAGAAGATCAGCATCACCCATGCGGGAACCGTGAAGCGTTTGAAAAATATGATAAAAATGAAAATCATATCGACTTTTGCTTTGGGGAATAACAGAAGGTAGCCCCCCATTACCCCCGCGATTGCGCCGGACGCGCCGACGGTGGGGATGTTGGAGGATGGGTCGGCGGCGATATGCACAAGGTCTGCTGCAATCCCGCTTGCCAGATAGAAAAGCAGGAACTTTAGGTGCCCGAAACTGTCCTCTAGGTTGTCGCCAAAAATCCATAAAAACAACATGTTACCGGCAAGATGAAAAAAGCCGCCATGTAGGAACATGCTTGTTACGATGGTATGGGTTTGCTCGCCCTGCGTGATCAATGCGGGGACCGTGGACCAGTCGTAATAGAAGGATGCCATGGCGCGGGTGTCGTTCATCATCGGGTAATTGATGAGGAAAATCGCTACGTTAACTATGATTAAGGCATAGGTAACATAAGGCGTGCGCTCGGACGGGTTGTGGTCGCGTAATGGAAACATGCCCGGTAGTTGAGCTAATAATACGGGTGAGGTCAACCGCTGACCGCGCCTGTGGGGGAAAGCGTTAACTTTTGGCAAATTTGCGCTGTTTTACCTGTACACAATCCGTACACAATGCGTACACAACCCGTACATACGATTTTGCCTATCGATCTGTTAACCTTTTGCAGGAGGGTCATGCCATGAATAAACGCATTGCGATTTATCTTACGAACCCGTGGCCAGAAAACGCCCGGCCCGACGATCAGCATTATGGCGAGATGTTCGAAGATATGCTGGGCGCAAAAATGTCGAATGTGACGTTCGTGCATTTCGACAATGTGGCGGGTGACTTTGCCGACGATCCGACGGAGTTTGACGCGGTGGTGATTACGGGGTCGTCGGCATTTGTGACGGACACGGACCCGTGGATCGAGACTTTGTTCGCGCAAATCCGGATGATTGACGCGGCTAAGACAACCCTGTTCGCGGTGTGCTTTGGTCACCAAGCGGTTGCGGCGGCGCTGGGCGGGAAAGTCGAGCATCGGGATATCGTTCTAGGTTCGCCGGAAATTACGGTGACCGAAGCCAAAGACTGGATGCGGCCTGCGACGGACAAGATGCGATTGTTTGCCGGGAATTTTCAGCAAGTGGTCGAGGTGCCGGAGTCGCTGGAAGTTATTGCGTCGCATCCGGCGTGTCCGGTTGTAATGACGGCCAAGGGGTCGCATTTGCTGACGGTTCAGTTTCATCCGGAATTTTCGGCGTCGTATATGCACGGTTATGTCGATCTGATTTCCGATCACATCACTGCGGAGTGCGCCTTGGCGGGCCGGCAGGAAATTGATCAGGGCGCTGACGGAGCGGTTTTTGCCGATTGGGTGGCCGCTTTTCTGGATCAGTAATATCGGTCGATCAGTTCAGGGTTGGCGCATTGGAACTGGCTCTCTTTCGGCATCTGCTGTAAAGGCAAATCAGGTAGGTTAAGGAAACACACATGTCTCGAATTCTTGTTACGTCAGCGCTGCCGTATATCAACGGTATCAAACATCTCGGTAATCTGGTGGGTAGCCAGTTGCCCTCGGACGCCTATGCCCGTTTCATGCGGGCGCGGGGCAACGAGGTGATGTTCATTTGCGCGACGGACGAGCATGGCACCCCCGCTGAATTGGCGGCTGCCAAGGCCGGCAAACCGGTTGCGGATTTTTGTGAGGATATGTGGCAGGTTCAAAAGGACATCGCGGATGGGTTCCGGTTGTCGTTCGATTTTTTCGGGCGTTCGAGTTCAGAGCGGAACCGTGATCTGACGCAACATCTGGCCGGCAAGCTGGCCGAGAACGGTTTGATCGAGGAAGTGTCCGAGAAGCAGGTCTATTCCCATGCTGATGGCCGTTATTTGCCGGACCGGTATATCGAGGGCACCTGTCCGAATTGTGGTTCCGAAAATGCGCGTGGGGACCAGTGCGAGAATTGCACCAAGCAACTGGACCCGACGGATTTGATTAATCCGCGCTCGGCGATTTCGGGGTCTACGGACCTAGAGGTGCGCGAGACCAAGCATTTGTATCTGAAGCAGTCGAAGATGCGCGACAAGCTGGACAAGTGGATTGATAGCCAGAAGGGTTGGCCAATCCTGACGACCTCGATTGCGAAGAAATGGTTGCATGACGGGGACGGCTTGCGGGATCGCGGGATTACGCGGGATCTGGATTGGGGTGTTCCGGTGCAATACGACGGCGCGCCGTGGACAGGTATGGAAGGCAAGGTTTTCTATGTCTGGTTTGATGCGCCGATCGAATATATCGCGGCAACGGCCGAATGGGCTGATGCGAATGGTCTGGATGACGCGGCTTGGGAAAGTTGGTGGCGCGAGGACAAAGGTGCCGACGATGTGAAATATGTACAGTTCATGGGTAAGGACAACGTGCCATTCCATACACTATCGTTCCCGTCGACGTTGATGGGTTCGGGCGAGCCTTGGAAATTGGTGGATTACATCAAGTCTTATAACTGGCTGACGTATGAAGGCGGGAAGTTTTCGACCTCGCAAGGGCGCGGTGTGTTTATGAATCAGGCGCTCGAGATTATGCCGTCGGATTACTGGCGTTGGTGGTTGCTAAGCAATGCACCGGAAAGTTCGGACTCGGATTTCACATGGGCTAGTTTTCAGGGTGGCGTGAATAAGGACCTGGCAGATGTGTTGGGGAATTTTGTTTCCCGTGTCACGAAGTTCTGTCGTTCGAAGTTTGGTGAAGTTGTGCCCGAGGGTGGCGCATATGGCAAGGCCGAGGCGGCTGTTGTCGCCGAGATCGGCAAACGTCTGACGGCCTATCAAGACCACATGGAAGCGATCGAAATCCGCAAGGCTACGGCCGAGTTGCGGGCGATCTGGGTTGCGGGCAACGAATACCTGCAAGCCACCGCACCTTGGAGCGTGTACAAAACCGACCCTGACGCGGCGGCGGCGATGGTGCGTTTTGCGCTGAACCTGATCCCGCTATATGCCGTTCTGTCCGAGCCGTTTATTCCCGATGCTTCTGCCAAGATGCTCGTGTCGATGGGCGCTGAGGGAGCTGCTTGGCCAACCGATTTGAGCGCCGCACTGGAGGCTTTGCCTGCCGGTCATGCGTTCACGGTTCCGGATGTGCTGTTCGCAAAAATCACGGATGATCGAAGAGTTGAGCTAGAAGAGCAATTTGCGGGGCAGGGATGACACCTACACATAAAGCGACATGCCATTGCGGCGCGGTTGAACTGGCCATCAACCTTCCCGAAGGTTTGACTGGTTTGAAGCGGTGTAACTGTTCGATCTGCCGTCGTAAGGGCGCGATCATGGTTTATACCGCGAAGGAAAACCTTGAGGTCATAAAGGGTGGGGACAAGCTCTCAACCTACTCGTTCCACACCCACGCCGCACAGCATTACTTCTGCTCGGTTTGCGGAATTTATACGCACCATATCCCACGGGTTAACCCTGATATTTTCGGTGTGAACGTCGGCTGTATCGAGGGGGTCGATATGGATAACCTCGATGAAATTCCGGTTAATGACGGAATCAATCACCCGATGGATCAGAAATCCTGAACGGGTGCTTTACAATCCAACCTGAACGGCTATTTTCGCCGGACTGAATGCGGGCGTGGTGGAATGGTAGACACGCCAGACTTAAAATCTGTTGGCCGTATGGCCGTGGGGGTTCAAGTCCCCCCGCCCGCACCATTATTCTTGAAGTTTCAATGACAAATTGCCGGCGCTGTCGTATCCTGAAACGGATATGTCGGTGATGCGCCGACGTATTTTTGCGCCGCAATCATAATCGTAGCACCTTTAGAATAAGCGAGTGGTCACCATGGAAACAACGGAAGCTGACTTTATCATCGTGGGGGCCGGTTCGGCTGGCTGTGCGATGGCGTATCGTTTATCCGAAGACGGGGTCAACGACGTGCTTGTTGTAGAGTTTGGCGGCACCGATGTCGGGCCGCTTATCCAGATGCCCGCGGCGCTCTCCTATCCGATGAATATGAAAACTTATGACTGGGGGTACATGACCGAGCCGGAACCCCATCTCGACGGTCGGCAGCTTGTAACGCCGCGCGGGAAGGTGGTCGGCGGGTCGTCCTCGATTAACGGTATGGTTTATGTGCGTGGACACGCCAAAGATTTCGATCACTGGGAAGAGCAAGGCGCGACGGGCTGGGGATACGGTGATGTGTTGCCGTACTATAAGCGGATGGAAAGCTGGCATGACGGCGGCCATGGGGGTGATGCGTCGTGGCGCGGGACCGATGGACCGTTGCATGTCACGCGCGGTCCACGGACTAACCCGTTGTTTCAAGCGTTCGTCGATGCGGGTCGGCAGGCCGGTTATGAAGTTACTGATGACTACAACGGCGAAAAGCAGGAAGGTTTTGGCCCGATGGAGCAAACGGTCTGGAAGGGCCGTCGCTGGTCGGCCGCTAATGCGTATCTCCGACCCGCACTCAAACGCCCGAATGTGTCGCTGACGCGCGCGCTCGTCCGGCGTGTGGTTATTGAGGACGGTCGGGCAGTTGGCGTGGAAGTTGAAAAAGGGGGGGAGATCTCCGTTCTTCGTGCGCGCCGCGAGGTTATCTTGTCTGCTGGTTCGATCAACTCCCCGAAGCTACTGATGTTGTCGGGCGTGGGACCAGCAGCGCATCTTGCCGAACATGGTATCGATTTCGTCGCCGATCGGGCAGGGGTTGGGCAAAACCTTCAGGACCATATGGAGGTCTATATCCAGCAGGCCTGCGTCCAGCCGATTACATTGTTCAAACACTGGAACCTGCTTTCCAAAGCCGTGATCGGCGCGCAGTGGCTGTTCACCAAGACAGGGTTGGGCGCGTCAAACCAGTTTGAATCGGCGGCATTTATCCGTTCGCGAGCGGGGGTCGAATACCCTGATATACAATACCACTTCCTACCCATAGCGGTTCGGTATGACGGCAAAGCCGCCGCCGAGGGCCATGGTTTTCAGGCACATGTTGGCCCGATGCGGTCGGAATCGCGTGGGTCCGTCAGTTTACGTTCAAATGATCCGCACGCCGCCCCGAAGATTCAGTTTAACTATATGAGTACCGAGAAAGACTGGGAGGATTTCCGAACCTGCGTGCGTCTGACCCGCGAGATTTTCGGACAGGATGCCTTTGCCGGTTATGCCGGGCACGAAATCCAGCCCGGCGAGCAAATGCAGACGGATGAGGAGCTGGATGCATTCATCCGCGAACACGCCGAAAGCGCATTCCACCCGTGCGGCACCGCTAGGATGGGGCGCGCGGATGACCCAATGGCCGTGGTCGACCCGGAATGTCGGGTGATCGGGGTAGAGGGTTTACGACTTGCCGACAGCTCGATTTTCCCGCGTATTCCGAACGGCAACCTAAATGGCCCGTCAATCATGGTTGGCGAGAAGGCGAGCGACCATATTCTGGGGAAAACGCCACTACCTAGATCAAACGCCAAACCGTGGCTGAATCCGAGATATGTGGAGCGTCAACGCTAGGGCGAATCGCGAAATTTGCGTCCGATGACGGTAATTGATCGAGGTTCCATCGTTCGCGGCGCCTCACTATCAGGTAGATTCCGAATCAGGCAAAGGTTGAATGATGTCTCCCCCTTATGCATCGGATGTTTGCAATCAGCACGTTTGGACATCGCACTTTTTAAATTGGGGGGGGTGGGCGTGCTCAAAACAATTCATTCAAATCAAAGAACTATTTTCAGCGGATCAAAGTTCAGCCGAATTGCGTGCCGGATTAATCGGGTTATCCGGGCATCGCCCTCGGGCAGATTTGCCTGTTGGGTAACCTGTTCAACATGCGCAGCGAATGCGTGGTTTTACATGTGGTTAAACCAGAATGTCCGATCATGGAAAGTTTGCAGGTTAGGCAGCCGAAACACAATTTCTGCCACGCCAACTCAGCTCGAGAGTCTGGAAAACTCGGTGACGTTTGAGCCGCGGGTTTCCAAAGTTACCACTCTTTCCTGCAGACCGGCTTTTATCAGATCGGTAAGAAGGGATTTAGTCATTTCGCCCGGCAGCGGCCATTCGTCTAGAATCCGTTGATAGTCAGCCGCGAAAACCGGCCGATCCAGAAGAAGTTTCTGATACACCTCTTCGGCCTCAGCAGTCCGATTGGCTTGCGCCAGACTTGCGGTTAACAGGATGTAGGCGGACAGCGATCCTTCCTGCGCGAATTGGCCCGCGTGATAAATCGCGCGCTCGGATTCGTGGCGGGTGTAGTGATAAATTGTGAGCGATAAATGATACCATGGCGGGTGCGCTGGGCTAAGGTGCATCGCTTTTTCAATCATCAACTTACCCTCGTCGGAGTTGTCGAGTTGAATAAAATGGCTGCCCATATCGGCAAGGACTTCGGCGTCATTTGGATTAAGGTTTAACGAGATGCGCGCGGCTTTCCGGAACCCTTCGTTATCGCCGGCGTTGAATTTCGCAATCGCCAGATACTGGTAGGCCATAGCGTTATTCGGGTCTGCGTTGATCGCATTATATGCTGCGGACAATGCTTTGGCGCTAACTTTCCCGACGTCGGTTTCCTTGTTTACATTATATTTATCAAGGCCATACATCAAAGACAGGGCTGCCCAAGCTGACGAAAACTCGGGGACCTCGGTCGTTGCAACGACAAGGTTTTCCAAAACTTCATCATACTGCTTTTGTGTCTTATTGTTCATAAACTGGTAAAAATCCACGAGCGCCGAGTAGTGATCGAGGTCCATTTCTCCCAGGCGGGAACGTACCGCGGCAATCCTTGTTCCGATCGTCCCGTATGGCTGACCCAAAGCCGCCGCAATATCCGAAGCGATTGATGTCTGGATATCAAACAGCGCGTCAGTACTGTTAAAGGTGTTGTCAAAAGACTTGGACCAGATGATCGCGTTATCGTCTGCACGACGTAAAATGGAACTGATAATAATGCGCGCACCAGACAGACGTATTTTACCCGATAGCGAATACTGACTAGGGTTTCCATCCATTAGGTCGCCACTCGGAGAAGGATTGTCGGAATCTACTTCGATGACCACGATGTCTTTAAATCTGGATAGCTTGTCGATTAGCTCAAACTGAAGGCCTGTGCTCACCAGATCGGAGCGCCCGCCCGAGGAATCGGTTACGGCCTCAAGTGAGAATACTTCAAACTTTTCAATGGCGATGGTTCTGGAAAACGGTTGCGGAGATTTTGCGTCTGTTGCTTCGCCCCCGAACTCAGGAGACACCCTGTTATCGATGCGCGAAAACACCGGTACATAACTACCCTTTGGGATTGTTATTACGATAGCTTGATCCAGACCAATGGGGGAGCTGTAGAAAGCAGCCAACGCCTCGCGTAACCTACCGGCCAACACGCGAACTATCGGATTGGAAGACGGGTCAAATCCGTCGTCTTTTTGAAGTACGTCAACGGCGATCGTGTAGGCTTTGATTCGGTCAGCCCGACCCGCAAGAGTTTCCTCGACGACGTATTGCAACGCGGCAGAGACCCGAGGCGACGACGCAAACTCGGGTGATGTCAGTATGTTTTGCAACACTTCACTGACCATTGTGTGTTCAATTTTCTTTTGCACGCCCATCAAAATATTATAACCTATAGGGAAAATAAAACAATAATGATATGTTGGCGGCGTTTTTCAGACTTATCTATAGTTTAAGTACGCCTTTGGTTTGAGTTTTGTCTTAACCCGTTTCGTCAGAGCGCTTCTGATATTTTAAAGATTGATCTCCTGTTTGGTAGCTTAGCCGTAGAGGCAAAGATTTGGCGCGTTTCATGTGCCTACCCGATTATCGGCAATACCGGTGTTACCGTAACGCACTCTTTGTAACGTATCTTTATATAGCAGGAGTTAGTTAGTTTTAAGTTGTAATCACTTGATGACTGAATGGCGGAAAACGCAAAGCAATGCATCATCATCCCGCAACGAACGAATATAACTGGAGCTAAACATGACTAACCTTAAAAACGACTTTCCTGCAGGAAATATGACTTTCCGCCCAATCGGGCCGCATGCAGCTATGCGCCCAATCGGACCACACGCAGCTATGCGCCCAATCGGACCACACGCAGTTTCCAGACCAATCGGGCCACACGCGGCATCAGCAGGATCATTCTAAGTATAGGGGGTTTTTTTTAATGTTAGCTTACGCATCACAAATTTCTGACGACGTTAAAGAGAATTCGTTTTCAGCGGACGCGCAACATTCCCCTACAAATCTGCCAAAGGGTTCTGAATGGATTGTATCCACCTTGGGCGATTTAGTTAACTATTGCGCGTTTAATCAGCTCAATGACGTCGAGGCAACGCTTCGCCGGGCACTATGGGAAGCATCGCTCCAGTTGGAGCAAGCAGATCAGAAAAGCCCGTTTTAGAAATTAGGTTTTCGCCAGGTGGGAAAAGTCGATTTAGTAGTAGGGAACTAAAATCGCTTTTATTTGGGGGAGGGGCAGAGATGGCCCTCCCCAATGGTTTCAATAGGTTCAATTTTTTTAATTTAACATTACTTGCCCGAACTATTTTGAGAACGGGCTTTACCCTGATTGTCAGGTGATGAAACAGTCACCGCGAATCTTGTCAATTTCTCGATAAGCCGTGGTCTCAATTTTTTAAATGTTTCCTGAGATTCTGCTCGATTAGCAGTGTGTCGCCTTATTCTCGCCATATTCCAGACTTCTGCTTAAAGGGTATTTGTGGTCTGCAATTTATGCCAAAAGTTGCACTTGCAATTTCCACAGAATGTTAACGCGACACTTACTTCTTTCTTAATAAGTTTGGCCTAATTTTTTTCTCAGCCAACATTTTCTACAACCGAAAATTGCTTAAAAGCGAATAAGGTTATGATCAATAAGCTAAAATCCTTCATTCAGGATGAAGATGGAATTGCAACCGTTTGGGCGATGGGGTGGCTGGTGCTTTGTCTGGCATTGTCTGGCCTCGCGATTGATACGACCAACGCTTTTAGAATTAGACAGATGCTTCAGGATACAGCAGATATCGCTGCACACGCCGGCGTGCTTGAACTTGCGACGGCCGGAAACGCCGACATCGAAGCGAGGGTAGAAGCCGCTGCCAACCAGTTTGCCGATTTAAACATGGGTAACAAAAGGTTTGGGGATGTTCTGATCAATAGCGATATTCTCGTCGGAAAATGGGATCCGCTGGCAAAAACATTTGTCGAAATGCCGGTTGGTTCGGTCGTTTCTCCGAATGCGGTTAAAGTTGTCACGCGCCAGTCCGGGGGCGCCAGTTCTGTCGTGGGTACTTTTTTCCTGCGATTCGTCGGATTTAACTTTTTCACTCTGGATGCGTCGGCGGTGGCGATGCAGTTCGTAAGCAAGTGTGATCGCGACGGTATTATTGCCGGCGGAATCGTAAAGCTTTCTACGCAACAGCAGTTTTTGGACGGCTTTTGCATTCACGGGCAACAAGGCATCGATATGTCGGTTGCCAACTATTTCGAGCTCGGAACGATTGCCAGTATGCCGGATCTAGCTCTTTGCGGGCCGTCGTCTGGCCACTGCCTGAATGATAAGAACGCCGGTGTTGAGGAGGCGTTGCGCCAGTATACAATGGTGCCTGACAAAGTAGCTAAAATCGATACCTATATAACAGAGCTTCAAAATCCTCTTTCTGCCCTTCAGCCGAATTTCATCAAAGACGCTACTTTGCCTCGAAATTATCTGCTTTCGACGTTGAATTCATTGTACAGGGTGACGTCCATCTTGCTTCAAAAGCGAACCAAGACAGCATCCATAGCGGCACCAGCGTTCAGTCGGGTGGGAAAGTCCAAATCACAACGAAGCATGTATTCGCGGGTTGCCCCGGTGTTACGGAGCCCGCTTTCGACGGAAAATTCTCCTACCGACTGGTACAGTAAATGCTTTTCGGCTTGGTACATTGACGGGTTGTCAGTGATTGATCCGAATGCGTGCTGCCAAAAAGTCCTCAAATTCGAACTGCGCCGAAAGGCGTTGCATATCAGAAGCTTAAACACGAAAAACCATAACGTGTAGCGCGTCTATATTGACCTTTCAGTGACAGCATCTTGTAGTATCGACGGCTGGTTCAAATAAGAACTTCGAGCCAACCTACGCTACGGTGCCGTAAATTTTAGGAGACGTTCTATGC
>DFBM01000024.1 GCA_002366645.1 Rhodobacterales bacterium UBA3080
CGCCATCAAAAGGTGATCGAGGAAGCCCCCGCATACGGTTTGTTCCGCGACTTGCTGGACCAAATCGCCGCTGACGCGGTGCGCTTGGGCGAAAGTCTGGACTATCGCGGGTTGGGGACCGTTGAGTTTCTGGTTACCGGAAACGAGTATTTCTTCCTCGAAGTCAATCCGCGCATTCAGGTTGAACACCCTGTAACCGAGGCCATAACCGGCCTTGATCTTGTCGCTTTGCATCTGCGTATCGCCCAAGGCGCCGGGCTGGGGTTGAGCCAAAGTGATATCACCTGCACCGGCCACGCAATCGAGGCACGGCTTTATGCCGAAGACCCAGCGAACCAGTTTGCTCCCTCAACCGGCACCATCACAACGCTTTCCCTGCCCGAAGGTATTCGCATCGACAACGGCGTCGAAGCCGGTGACGAGATTAGCCCTTTCTATGACCCGATGATCTCCAAGTTGATCGTCCATGCAGACGACCGCGAGACCGCTCTGGCACAACTGGCCGCTGCACTGGACCACACCGTGATTGCCGGCGTTGAAACCAACCGCAACTTCCTGACGGCCCTGACGCGCGACGCGGATTTCGCCCAAATGCAGGTGCATACCCGTTGGATCGACACGCGGCTTGAGGCCTTGACCACCCCGCCTGAGGATCCGCACGCCAACCTTTGGCGCGCCCTCGCAGCGGTTCTTTTTGTCACCAAAGGGCGCAACGACCAGACGACCAACCCTTGGGAAAACCACAGCACATTCACCGGCTGGCGATTGAACCTTGGCGATACTCTTGTCGAGGCGGGTCAACGCGTCACCCTGATAAGCACCGACAATACAAGCGAAGAACTCCGCGTTAGTCCAATTGGCGAGAACGGAACATTTAGCGTTTTTGATGCATCAGAAACACCTTTGACCCTGTCTTGTGTTGAACTGGACAATGGGCAGTGGCGCATCTCTCACAATGGCGAAACCTTTATGCTGACCACGCAGTATTGCGGCGATGATATCGAGATCAGCACCACAGACGCCCGCCACCTGTTCCGCGCCGCCCCGCCGCTGGCATTTGCCGGAGGGGAGGCCTCGGCTGAACGGCTGGTAACCTCGCCGCTGACAGGCATGATCGTTGAAGTAAACGTCGCCGAAGGCGATGCGGTTACCGAAGGCGATGTGGTTGCAATTCTGGAATCCATGAAGATGGAAATCTCGATTAAAGCTGCCGCTTCGGGTATCGCCAGCAATATCTCTATCACCAAAAGCATGATGGTTGACCGGGGGCAAACCCTCGCCGAAATCATCCCCAACGAAAGTGAAGCAACATGAGCGATTTCCCAAAGTTCGTCGAATTTCGCGAGGAAGGCCCACGCGAAGGCTTTCAGATCGAAAAAAAGATTTACCCCATCGAACAACGCGTCGAGCTGATCGACCTGCTGTCTGACACCGGCCTGAAACGCATTCAGGTCGGCAGTTTTGTCAGCCCTAAATATGTCCCGCAAATGGCCGACACAGGCGAGCTGTTCGAACGCATCAAACGGGTGCCCGGGGTCAATTACACATCGCTTTGGCTAAACGACAAAGGCTTTCGCAAGGCCCTTACGGCGCATAATGTTGATATCGACCCGCGCCTGTTGTTCTATCCCTCAGACACATTCTCGCGCCAGAACAACAACGCCTCCTCGATGGAAATGCGCGAGAAACAACGCGACTGGGTGCGCCTCTATAAAGAAGAGGGGCTGACCGTTGATGCCGCCTATGTGATGACCGCCTTTGGCTGTAACTTCGAGGGCGAAATTCCGCAGGAACGGGTTCTGGACGATTTCCGATTTATCCTTGATCTATGTGCCGACGAAGACATCCCCGTGCCGACCCTTGTGATTGCCGACACAATGGGCTGGGGCAACCCTGAAGGCGTCAAACGCATGATCGGCGCGCTACGCGACATGGCCCCGGAGGCCCACATCGGTATGCATATCCATGACACACGCGGCATGGGAATTGCCAATGTTTATGCCGCGCTTTCCATGGGTGTCGATATGTTCGAAAGCTCCATCGCGGGGCTTGGCGGCTGCCCGTTTGCAGGCCACGGCCATGCGCGTGCCGCTGGTAATGTCAGCACAGAGGACGCAGTATTCATGTGCCACGAACTTGGAATCGAAACAGGCATTGATCTGGACAAGCTGATTATAGCCGCCACAAAAGCCGAAGAAATCATCGGCGTGCCACTGATGGGCCGTGTGATGCACACTGGCGGGCTGGAAAAATATCGTAACGCGAAATGAGGGTAAAAACATGACAAAAACACTAGATGGAAAAGTCGTACTGGTAACAGGCGCCGGTGGTGGCATTGGCCGTGACATCGCACTGACAGCCGCCGCACAAGGGGCTGCGGTGGTGGTCAATGACCTTGGCGCATCGCTGAAAGGCGATGGTCAAACCGAGCTGGCGGCGCAAGCCGTTGTAGATGAAATCAAGGCCGCCGGCGGTGATGCNNGATGCGGCACGGGCGATGGTCGATCTGGCGGTCAAGGAATTTGGCCGTATCGACGCGGTGGTCAACAATGCAGGCATCCTGCGTGACGGGTTTTTCCACAAAATGACCTACGAGGATTTCGACGCGGTGGTCAAAGTCCACCTTTACGGCGCATTCAACACCTCGCGGGCCGCAGCGGATTATTTCCGCGAACAAGACAGCGGTGCGCTGGTGCATATGACCTCGACCTCGGGCCTGATTGGAAATCTGGCGCAGGCAAATTACTCGGCGGCCAAACTTGGCATCGCGGCCCTGTCAAAATCCATCGCGCTGGATATGCAGCGCTGGAACGTGCGTTCCAACTGCATCGCGCCCTTCGCCTGGAGCCGGATGATCGCTTCGATCAAAGTGGATAGCCCGGAACAGATTGCGCGTGTTGAAAAGCTAAAGCAGATGACCCCCGCCAAAGTTGCTGTAATGGCCGCATTTTTGGCCTC
>DFBM01000050.1 GCA_002366645.1 Rhodobacterales bacterium UBA3080
AGCCGAGGCATCGCCTTCAGGCGCATCTGATCATCAAGCAGGCGCGGGGAATTGATAAACGTATTACGATGAATACCACCCAGACGCGCGAAGTTGGCGTCTTCGAGACCCGGTATCATCTTGAACACTTCCGCTTGCGCTCCGTATTTCATCTTCGTCTGGAAGCCGACAATATTATATAGCGTTCCCAGAGCGTTATCGCGACGAAGTTGAACCACTGCATGTGCTTTAATGTCTGGTTGATGGGGGTTCGTCAGACCGACGGGTTTCATCGGACCGAAGCGCAAAGTTTCGCGGCCGCGTTCAGCCATCACTTCGATTGGAAGACATCCATCAAAATACGGCGTGTCCTTTTCCCAGTCTTTGAATTCGGTTTTCTCGGCGGCCAAAAGCGCATCAATGAATGCGTTATATTGTTCTTCGTCCATCGGGCAGTTGATATAGGCGGTGCGTTCTTCTTCGGTATCGCCTTTGTCATAGCGCGACTGCAACCACGCTTTGCTCATGTCGATGCTTTCCGCGTAGATGATCGGTGCGATGGCGTCGAAAAACGATAGCGATGATTCATCTGTCAGCGCCAGAACGGCTTCGGCCAAGCTGACAGACGTAAGTGGCCCGGTGGCGATAATGACGCTGTCCCAGTCTTCCGGTGGAATACTTGCAACTTCGCCGCGTTCGATTGTTACCAGCGGGTGTTGCTCTAGTCGCGCAGTCACGTCTGTGGAAAAAGCGTCGCGATCAACCGCAAGCGCACTTCCTGCAGGCACGGCGTGCTTGTCACCCATTTCGATGATCAGTCCACCCGCTTGCCGCATTTCCCAATGCAGCAAACCAACCGCGTTCGCCTCGTCGTCGTCAGATCTGAACGAGTTTGAACACACCAGTTCGGCGAGGTTTTGCGTTTGGTGCGCGAAAGTTTCGACGTTCGGACGCATTTCATGAATGATTGCCGGCACGCCCATTTGGGCGATTTGCCATGCTGCCTCGGATCCGGCCATACCGCCGCCGATGATATGTATAGGTTTTGTCATGAAGGGGATTTAGGGCAGGTGGCCGCAAAAGAAAAGGGGCCGCGAATGCAGCCCCTGATATTATTCGATAACATCGGCCTCTTCGGCGTCGTCGTCACCTTGTTCCGCGATCCAGGCAACCGAGATGACTGTTTCGTCTTTACCGGTATTAAACACGGTAACTCCAGACGATCCGCGACCTTGGCGGGAAATTCCGTCAACCGGACAGCGGATGCTTTGACCGGTGGTCGTGGCGAGCATGATCTGGTCGTCGTCCTCAACCGGGAAGGCGGCAATAATTGTGTCCCCGCGGCGTCCAAGATTGGCAGCGGCGATACCCTGACCACCGCGACCCGAGACACGATATTCATGCGCAGACGAGCGCTTGCCATAGCCCCCCGCAGTAATTGTCAGGATCCACTCTTCGAGCGCAGACAATTCGGCATAACGCTCTGAAGAGATGGTGGTCTCGACGTTTTCGATTTCAGCGCCTTCTTCACCCGTCACTGCGCGGCGCATTTTGAAGTATGCATTACGCTCGTCCGGTGTTGCGTCGACGTGACGAAGAATCGACATCGAAACCACTTCGTCGCCTTGTGCCAGCTTGATACCGCGTACACCGGTCGAGTCGCGCCCTTTGAAGACGCGCACATCAGTCACCGCAAAGCGAATAGCCTTGCCGAGTTTCGTTGTAAGCAAGAAGTCGTTGTCTTGATGGCAAATTCGCGCGTCGATTAAGCGAACACCTTCCGGTAACTTCATTGCAATTTTGCCGTTGGATTTCACGTTGGTGAAATCGGACAACGCGTTGCGACGGACGTCTCCGGTCGAGGTTGCAAAGACAATTTGTAGGTCGTCCCACTCTTCTTCGGGCACGTCAACCGGCATGATAGCAGCTATCGAAGCGTCTTGTGGGATTGGCAAAATATTAACGATTGCCTTACCGCGTGCGTTCCGGCCACCCGGAGGCAGGCGCCATGTTTTCAGTTTGTAAACGATTCCGTCAGTTGTGAAGAACAACAGCGGTGTATGCGTATTGGCAATGAACAGCTGGGTAACGAAATCTTCGTCTTTGGTGCTCATGCCTTGCGTGCCCTTGCCGCCCCGTTTCTGGCTGCGGAATTCTTCGATCATGGTACGTTTGATGTAACCGGAGTTGGTGACGGTAACGACCATGTCTTCGGATTCGATCAGGTCTTCGTCATCCATATCGCCAGTGAAATCAATGATTTCCGAGCGGCGAGGGACTGCGAACATCTCTTTAACTTCGGCCAACTCGGCAGAAATAATGCTCATGATCCGCTCGCGGGAACGCAGGATTTCCAGGTAATCTTTGATTTTACCGGCTAGTTCCTGGAGCTCGTCTGTAACCTCTTTTACGCCCATTGCGGTCAAGCGTTGCAGGCGTAATTCCAGAATGGCGCGGGCTTGGGTCTCGGACAGGTAATAGGTGCCGTCGTCGTTGATTTTATGGCTCGGATCGTCGATCAAACGAATGTAATCGGCGATGTCTTGCGCAGGCCAGCGACGATCCATCAGTTTTGTGCGGGCTTCTGCAGGGTCTTTTGACGAGCGGATTGTCGCAACAATTTCGTCAACATTCGACACGGCTACGGCCAATCCACAAAGGATATGGCTGCGTTCGCGTGCCTTGCGCAGTTCAAACGCGGTGCGGCGTGCGACGACTTCTTCGCGGAAGGCGATAAATGACGTCAGGAATTTCCGTAGGTCGAGTTGTTCCGGACGCCCCCCATTTAGAGCCAACATGTTGCAGCCAAAGCTGGTTTGCATCGGCGTGAAACGGAAGAGTTGGTTCAAAACGACTTCGGGTGTAGCATCGCGTTTCAGTTCCACCACGACCCGCACGCCGAAACGGTCGGATTCGTCTTGAACGTGGGCGATGCCTTCGATTTTCTTGTCGCGCGCCAGATGTGCGATTTTTTCAATCATCGTGGCTTTGTTCACCTGATACGGAATCTCGTGCACCACAATCGCGAAACGGTCCTTGCGGATTTCTTCCACGGAAGTTTTGGAGCGAGTGACGACGGATCCGCGCCCCTCGGTATAGGCTTTACGCGCGCCAGCATTACCTAGAATGACACCGCCCGTCGGGAAATCAGGGGCGGGGATGTATTCCATCAACTGAATCGAATCTAGGTCAGGCTGTTCGATCAGGGCCTGTGTTGCGTCGATTACTTCGCCGAGGTTGTGCGGCGGAATGTTTGTAGCCATACCAACGGCGATGCCGCCCGCGCCATTCACCAGCATGTTTGGATAGCGCGCAGGCAGAACAGAAGGTTCCTGATCTTTGCCGTCGTAGTTATCCTGAAAATCGACAGTGTCTTTTTCGATGTCGGCGAGCAACGAGTTTGCGGTTTTCGCCATCCGCACCTCGGTGTAACGCATCGCCGCGGCTTTATCGCCGTCCATCGAGCCGAAGTTGCCCTGACCGTCTAGTAACGGCAGCGACATCGAGAAATCCTGCGCCATGCGAACCAGTGCGTCGTAAATAGCGCTGTCACCGTGAGGGTGATACTTACCCATCGTGTCCCCGACCGGGCGTGCTGATTTGCGGTAGGACTTGTCGAACGTGTTGTTAGTTTCGTACATCGCATATAGAATACGGCGGTGAACCGGTTTCAGGCCGTCCCGCAAATCGGGGATAGCGCGCGACACGATTACGCTCATCGCATAGTCCAGATACGAGGTTTTCATCTCGTCTACGATGGAAATATTGGGCCCGTCGTAAACTGCACGCTCGGGTGGCTGTTCGCCTTCGTTTTCCGGAGTATTCGTATCATCGGTCATAATCGGGCCATTTCGTGTAAAACACCAATATCTTGTGTCCTGAAGTGTAACCGATAACCATATACGACTTCAATCAGGAAGGTTCAGAAACCCTCGGTTTAAGACGTAAAGTTATAGAAAAGGGGCCCCGGATGAACCGAAACCCCTAAATTTTTGTAACAGCACTGCTGCCTGATGCTTAAGAAGCGGATTTTGGTGTTTTGGCAGAAAGTGGATCATCCTGACGCTGAACAGTGCCTTCAAAATGTGCACCGCTTTCAATCGCGATTGTTTTGTGGATGATGTCACCCTCAACGCGTGCAGTCGCTGTCAGGCGTACCTTCAGGCCACGCAGGCGGCCGACAACACGACCGTTAACCACAACGTCGTCTGCAATCACTTCACCTTTGATCGTTGCGCCTTCGCCAACGGTCAAAAGATGTGCGCGAATGTCGCCTTCGACGGTACCTTCAACTTGAACGTCACCGGTTGTTGTCACGTTGCCTTTGATCGTCAGATCGGACGAAAGGATCGACGGAGCCGGCTTTGGCTTTGCCGATGCTGCAGGCGCAGAAGAAGCCGGTTTGGACGAGCTTGCGCTTGGAGTAGAAGTCGGAGTCGTTGCGGGCGCATCGCCCGATTTTGGTTTAGTAAACATTTTGTCCTGCCTTTATATATTCCATCGGATTGACGGCTTTACCGTCAGTGTGAACTTCATAGTGAAGATGGGGGCCACTGCTTCGACCAGTATTCCCCATATCACCAATTCTTTCGCCGCGCGAGACCCTCTGGCCCTTGGTCACGCGGATTTTGCTTTGATGTGCATAAACGGTTTCGAAACCGAACTCATGCGAAATCTTTACGACATTACCATAACCGGTTTGCCATCCGGCAAAGCTGACGACACCATCTGCGGTGGCATAGATCGGGCTGCCAGTTGCTCCCGCCATGTCTACACCCTTGTGCAGTTTTCCGTTACGTGGACCAAAATGGCTTGAATAGCGGAACGTCGTTAACACAGGCATTGCGAGGGGTAGTTTGCCCGCTGCGATATTATATATTTGCACCGTGTCCAGATCACGCATCAAGGCCTCGAGCCGCATGTCCGCCGCGTCGTACCCTACAAATTCAACATCATCCAAAGCGAAGCTTAACCCGCCAGAGCCCGAATAATTACGACGCACATTCGCGAGCAAACTGTCGACGTCCATACCGGTGCGCTTAAACATCGCTTTTAGCGGACCTAGTGAGATGAGAACCGCTTCTTCCAGTTGGGTTATCATCCGGTCGCGCCGCTGTGCGTCCAGTTTTATCCGTTGTTCGGTTTCCGTGATCTGGTTCTCAAGCGATACAGTGTAGTCGATTGCGTCGTCACGGGTCTGGAGTGTTTCTGAAAGTACATCGTTAAGCGCGGTTACGGTAACTTTCAGTTCATGCTCGCTGGACTCGCGAGGACCACTTCCTTCAGCACTAGCCGCAAATTCGGCTTGCAGGCCATCTAGCCCGGCTTGGGCCGCATTTCTTTCCGCGATCACCGAGTTCAATTTTCGTTGTAGCGCAAAAAGTGTGATCTTCTGTTCGTTTTGAACGGTCATCGCATCGATCAGATCGTCTTGTTGTGACGATACTTGTTCCAACGCCAAAGTGAAACGCGCCTGCATCGCTTGCGACTGGCGTGCAAATTCGTCCCGCTCGGTGGAAAGCTCGGTCAAACGCAATTCGTATGCGTCCTGCAGGGATTCACTGCGGGCCTGCGCGTTATCTGATTCAAAGCTGCTGGAGATGGTCGCTGTGGTCGCGACAACGAGCCAGCCGAGTGCCAGCGTGGCTCCAGTCAGTAAAACCAAACGCGTGATAGGCGAAAAGGTCAGCTCGCGCTGATCGGTGCGCGTCTTCATGACGAGCGTCTGTTCTGGCAAAAACTTGGCAAGCGGTTTATTCACCGCTTTGAAAAACTGCGACATTAAACGCCCGCACCCTGTTTGTCGTCGCCAGTCATCAGGCAACATTTTTTTCCTAATGGTGGATATGAAAATATCGCGGTCATAGCAACTAAAAACCCCAAACGGGCCGAACAGCTGGCGAAGATTGGCTCACGCAGCAACGTCAGCACGGAAATGTTTAAACCTCTTTCGCGGCTTCCAGAACCTCCGCCACGTGACCTTTGACTTTCACTTTGTGCCAAATATTCTGTACTACGCCTGCGCCGTCGATAAGAAATGTTGTGCGCTCGATTCCCATATAGGTGCGGCCATACATATTCTTTTCGACCCAACATCCTAGCGGCTCGATCAGGGTTCCGTTCTCGTCGGACAGCAACGGAACACCCAGACTGTGCTTTTCGATGAACTTGTCATGTTTTTTTACGGTATCTTTGGATAGTCCAACAACAACGGCGCCAGCTTTGTCGAATTCGTCGCGCGTCGCCGTAAATTCGATCGATTCCGTCGTGCAGCCGGGGGTGTCATCTTTTGGATACAGGAAGAGCACCAACTTCTTCCCTCTAAAATCAGACAGGGTCAATTCACCGCCTCCGTCGCGTGGGAGAGTGAAGGATGGGAATTTATCGCCGACTTGCATGGTTGTCTCCTGAGTTTTGTGCTGACAATACCAATCGGGGCGGGAATGAAAACTAGTAAAACCGCTTTTCAGACCTTTGGTTACGTATTACAGCGGCACAAACTGGAGAGGCCGTTATGCAGACATTAAGCGACTATGATTTCGAATTGCCCGAAGAACTGATTGCATTGCGGCCAGTCAGCCCGCGACCTGCATCAAAAATGCTGGTAGCAAATGGCGATATCGTGGATGCGCATGTCTATGATTTGCCATCATGGTTGCAGGCTGGAGACCTGTTGGTCTTCAACAACACCAAAGTCATTCCTGCGCGACTTTCGGGCGAGAGGTTTCGTGAAACGCCGCATGGTTCGGGGTTCGCTCATATCGAAGTTAATCTGATTGAGCGTACAGATTCGAATACCTGGGTTGCGCTGGCAAAACCCGCGAAACGATTGCGGGTCGGCGATAACATTTCCTTTGGTGATCTAAAGGCAAATGTTCAGGCAAAAGATGGCGGAGAGGTCACGCTGGTGTTTGACCGCAATGGCCAGGAACTGGATGTCGCGATCGAGAAAATCGGCGCGATGCCCTTGCCCCCGTATATAGCGACGAAGCGGGCGGCTGATGAGCGTGACAAGGACGACTACCAGACCGTTTTCGCCAGTAGGACAGGGGCAGTGGCCGCGCCTACGGCGTCACTCCATTTTGATGCGGAATTACTGGCGCGGCTCGACACGCTGGGTGTGAATTCGACCGAAGTAACCTTGCACGTAGGGGCCGGAACCTTTCTTCCGGTAAAAGTGGACAATATTGACGAACACAAAATGCATAGCGAGTGGGGGGAGGTTTCGCACGAAGCCGCTGCCGCTATTAACCAGACCATCGCAAATGGCGGACGCGTGATTCCGGTTGGAACGACAGCGCTTCGTCTGATTGAAACCGCAGCGACGGGGATTGGTGAGATTGCGGCGTGGGTTGGTGACACCGATATCTTCATCCGTCCGGGATACAAATTTAAAGTTACCAACGCGCTGATGACGAACTTCCACTTGCCCAAATCGACTTTGATGATGCTTGTCGCAGCTTTGGTCGGATACGATCGGATAAAGCAGATATATTCTCATGCTATCGCCGAGGGCTATCGCTTCTTTTCTTACGGTGACAGCTCGCTTCTATTTCGAGAACCGACAAAAATCGACTAATTTGTCGGAAACGTGACAAATCCTTCACCCGCCGTGCCGTATTCTGGGAATCGATTTTGTAAGGGAAATACATGTTTTACATCTTCAAGAATGCGTGGCCGCTACTGCTCGGTATGATGCTTCTGATGGCTGGAAACGGCTTGCAGGGGACGTTGCTGGGTTTGCGCGGCGCTATTGAAGGGTTCTCGCCGACCACGATGTCATATGTTATGAGCGGGTATTTCCTCGGTTTCCTCGGCGGTTCCTACATCACGCCGCATCTTATCCGTAGGGTTGGGCATGTCCGTGTGTTCGCCGCGCTCGGTTCGCTAATTTCGGCTGCATTTATTCTTTATGCCGCAGTTCCGGATCCGTTTGTCTGGACGTTAATGCGAGTCGTCGTGGGGTTTTGTTTTGCTGGCGTGTATGTCGTCGCCGAAAGTTGGCTGAACGATTCTGCGACCAATGAAACGCGTGGTCAGGCGCTGTCCATATACATTATCGTCCAAATGATCGGGATTGTCGCGGCGCAGATAATGGTAAACTTTGCGGATGTTGGCGGCTACACACTGTTTGTTCTGATGTCGGTTCTTGTATCAGTTTCCTTCATGCCGATTCTGTTGTCCGTCACGCCCGCGCCTGTATTCCACGCATCAAAGCGTATGAGTCTGGCGGACCTGTACAAGATTTCACCGCTCGGATGCGTTGGCATTTTCGTTCTCGGAGGGGTTTTTGCGACATTGTTCGGGATGCCCTCCGTTTACGGCACAGCAGTCGGGATGACGGTCAAGGAGACGACAATATTTGTCGGCTTGATTTATGTAGGTGGTTTGATTTGGCAATATCCCATCGGCTGGGTCTCGGACAAAGTCGACCGGCGCCACTTGGTTATTATGCTAACCGGATTTGGCGGAGTATCCGTGTTTATGGGGATGGCTCTAACGCAGTACCAGTTAGTATTATATACGTTGGCATTTGTCGCCGGTGGTATAGCTAATCCATTGTATTCATTGTTAATAGCTTACACCAATGACTATCTGGAACAGGATGATATGGCCGCAGCTTCTGGTGGGTTGATCTTTCTGAACGGCGTGGGAGCTATTGGCATGCCGCTTCTGGTTGGTTGGTCGATGACAACGTTCGGTCCGAATAGTTATTTCGTTCTGCTCGCCACGCTGTTCCTTTCGATAACGGCCTACGCCCTATACCGCACAACCAAGAGGGCACCGACACCGGTCGACGAAACATCGGCTTACGCAGCGGTGCTTCCACAATCCTCGCCAATTGCTGTTGAGGTGGCGCAAGAAGTCGCCATTGAGATGGCGCAAGAAGAGGATTAGGGCACGCCTGAACTTTTTACTTGGATAATTCTCAAATTATGCAAACATGCGGTATAGCCAATGTTAAGGAACTGCGGGCATGGATAAGCTGGTTGACGATATTCTGGCCTTTTGGACCGACGCCGGAATGGAAGGTTGGTACAAGCAATCTCCGGAATTTGACGATGAAATCAGATCGCGATTCCATGAGGCTTGGACACAGGCGCGCGACGGCGAGTTTTCCCGTTGGCAGTTGACTGCGCGTTCCGCTTTGGCGCTGATAATTCTAGTCGACCAGTTTCCGCGTAATATGTTCCGTGGGGACGGGGCATCGTTCTCAACAGACCGTATGGCGCGATGCGTTGCCCAGAAGGCTTTACTACGGAATTTCGACAAAGAGATTGATGGCCCCATGCGGCAGTTTTTCTATTTACCGTTCATGCATTCCGAGTGTTTGATGGATCAGGATTCCGGTGTCAGGGCATTCATTACACGTATGCCCGGCACACCAAATCTGTTGCACGCGCGTGCGCATCGGCAGGTAATTCGCGACTTTGGGCGCTTCCCGTATCGCAATGATGCGCTGGGGCGTGCCTCCACGGAAAGCGAAGTCGCTTACCTTGATGCAGGCGGGTACGGTTTTACGGTTCAAAATATGGACAAGTAGGCTTGTCCACGGCTTCTGTCTGGCTTATGGTTTAAAACTAGTTTAGC
>DFBM01000132.1 GCA_002366645.1 Rhodobacterales bacterium UBA3080
GTCTGTCGCGCGGATATTTGTATCCGGGGCGATCAAGTTGCAGATGTGTGCAGATGCCACAACCGTCGAAAAGCGGTATTTACGCAAGTTGCGACCTTGGTGGGGGCACACATACCATTTCCACGTGCGCCTGAATTGTCCGAAAGGCGCTACCGACTGCACAGAACAAGCCCCCCCGCCCGCCGGAGATGGCTGTGATGCGGTGGAATGGTGGGTAACCGACGCACTGTTGCCACCGGACCCGGATGCACCGCCGATCGTCCCAAAGCCCGAGCTCGTAATGACCGACCTGCCGCGCCAGTGTGTTGGCGTACTTGAATCGCAATGATCCGTATTCTTACCTTTCTATTGATCGCACTGCCCGGCCTTGGAACTGCACAAACCGTAACCTCCGCTGGGCGGATCATTGTGGAAGCAGAATTGCCCGATGTTGGTGGCCTTTCAGGCATCGAAGTTTTCGCCGACGGAAGTTTTATCGCTATTTCGGACCGCGGAAATTTCCTTGAAGGCACAATCTCGCGTATCGACGGAAACATCAGCGGCGTAGCGCTTTTGTCTTTGCGCCCGATTCTCGACAGTAAGGGTCAGCCACTCGATGCGCGGAATATCGATGCCGAGGGGCTGGCGGTTAGCGATACCGGCGAAATCTATGTGTCCTTCGAAAGTAATAGTCGGGTGATGCTGCATACGGATCTAAACAGTGCCGCGATCTTTCTGCCCAAACACGACGACTTCAGGACGTTACAGAACAACTCGGGTTTGGAGGCGCTAGCGATAAATGCCGGCGGTATTCTTCTGGCAATTCCGGAGCGCTCCGGGCTCGAAACCCGTCCTTTCCCCGTATACGCCTTTGACGGCACCATCTGGACCCAAACGGCATCCGTTCCCCGCGTCGGGGAGTTTCTCGTGACTGGTGCAGATTTTGGCCCCGACGGTCGTTTGTACCTGCTCGAACGTTCATACAAATGGCCTGCGGGGTTCTCTGCACGGATTCGAAGGTTTACTTACGTGGACGGAAACCTCGGCGATGAGGAAACCCTGCTGGTGTCACACACCGAAAAGCTGGACAACATGGAAGGGATATCCGTCTGGTCAGACTCATCCGGCCAAACCCGCATGACACTGGTTTCCGACGACAACTTCTTCGCTTTTCAACGCACGGTCATCGCCGAATACCTTGTAAACGACTAGGCTTCCCAGTTCTGCAAAATATCCCACGCTTCTTCGGCAGTTTCGACGAAGCGGAATAACTTGAGGTCATCGAAGCTGATGGTTCCGGCTTCGGCCAAGGCTTTCCAGTTGATGATCTTGCGCCAAAAATCCTCTCCAAACAACAGGATCGGCATCGGCTCCATGCGGTTGGTCTGGATCAATGTAAGCGTCTCGAACAATTCGTCCATTGTGCCAAATCCGCCGGGGAAAACCGCTAGTGCTTTGGCCCGCATCAGAAAATGCATTTTACGAACCGCAAAATAGTGGAAGTTGAAACACAAATCGGGCGTCGCGTATTGATTAGGTGACTGTTCGTGCGGCAACACAATATTCAAACTAATCGAGTCTCCACCCACGTCCACCGCGCCGCGATTACCCGCCTCCATCACACCCGGCCCACCGCCTGTGCACACCACCAATTCCCGATGGCCATTCTTCATGCTGGCTTTGGTGCAAATTGCCGCGAACTTTCGGGCCTCGGTGTAATATTTCGACAAATCCGCCAGTGTTTTGCTGCGGGCTTGGTCTTTTTTATCGGGATCCGGAATCCGAGCGCCGCCGAACAGAACCACCGTACTTTCGATACCCTTCTCGTCCAGAACCATCTCGGGCTTCAGAAGTTCGAGTTGCAAGCGCACCGGACGCAGTTCATCGCGACAAAGGAAATCCGGATCAGCAAAAGCCAATCTGTAGGTCGGGGCACGGGTTTGTGGCGTGTCCGGCACCGCGTGCGTGGTTTGCAAATCCTCACGTGCATCGGGAAATCGTGTTTGTTTTCTGCTCAAATCGCTCATATCGAAAATCCTTGTGATCATTTGTGCCATATTGCACCTGCCTGCTATCCGAATTATAGGCATCGGCAGAACAAGACCAGTCACTTAATGGAGATACACATGTCCAACGCTCAGCTAGAAATCGCAATCGAAGCCGCGTGGGAAGCACGCGACACCATCAGCCCATCCACAACGGGCGAGGTGCGCGAAGCTATTGAAGATACACTGAACGCATTGGACAGCGGCGCACTGCGTGTTGCCGAGCCACGCGAAAACGGTGAGTGGCGTGTGAACCAATGGGCGAAGAAGGCGGTGCTCCTGTCTTTCCGCCTGAGCGATATGGAAATGATCGAAGGCAGCAACGGCAATGCGAACTGGTGGGACAAGGTTCCAAACAAATTCGCAGGCTGGGGTGAAAATCAGTGGCGGGCCGCAGGTTTCCGCGCCGTGCCGGGTTCGATCGTGCGACGCTCCGCTTATATTGCGCCGGGCGTGGTGCTGATGCCGTCGTTCGTGAATATCGGCGCCTATGTTGATGAAGGCTCGATGGTTGATGCCTGGGCAACAGTTGGTTCGTGCGCGCAGATTGGCAAGAACGTCCACCTTTCAGGCGGCGTCGGCATTGGTGGCGTTCTAGAGCCCATGCAGGCCGGTCCGACCATTATCGAGGACAACTGTTTTATCGGCGCGCGTTCCGAAGTCGTCGAAGGCTGTATCGTGCGTGAAGGATCGGTATTGGGCATGGGCGTGTTCATCGGCAAATCGACCAAAATCGTTGATCGCGAGACCGGCGAAGTTATGTATGGCGAAGTGCCGCCCTATTCGGTTGTGGTTGCCGGCTCCATGCCGTCAAAGAACAATGTGAACCTGTATTGCGCCGTGATCGTGAAACGCGTGGACGAGCGGACGCGCTCGAAAACCTCCATCAACGATTTGCTCCGTGACTGATACCCCCAAGAAACACAAACGCCCGCAGCAGGTATATACCCTGTTGGTCGAAGTAGGCCGCGCCCAAAACGACGGGCTGCCGAAAGGTAGCTCTGGCGCGGCGCTGATGTGTTACGCTTCGGGTGTCGATGAAGCCGAAGCTGTGCGCGAAACCGTTGCTATTCTGAAGCAAGCCGATTTGGCGCCACTGGATGTTTCGGGCTATGGCACGCTAGAGGAACGCATGTCCGAAGGGCACGACATCAGCGACGAGGAAAAAGGTTTGATGCAACAGGCGTTGGACCAGAACTCCGTTATCGTTGCGCAAATGACGCCATTCTTCGATAAAGGCTAATATTGTAACCGTATGATTTAGGTCAAGGTTTGTGCTATGCTGATCCGTATTGTGCAACCAGAGCGAAATCTAATTGGAGAATGGTTATGTATAAATCAATATTGGTCCCGATCGATCTTGCGCACCGCGACGTCGGTCAAGCCATGATTAAACGCGCTGTCGCGTTGTCGGATGAAAACGGCAAGATTACATTGCTACACGTAATCGGCGATATTCCTGCCTATGCACAATCCTACCTACCAGAAGGTCAGCTTCAGGAAAATCTTGAGGAAACCAAGAAAACCTTGGCGGCACTTGCGCAAACCGCTGGTGCGAAAGCAGACACAATTGTTCGCTACGGAAACGCCAGCCCGGTTATTCTGGACGAAGCGAATGAGCTTGGCGCAGACCTGATTATTATTGCGTCACACCACCCGGGCATCAAGGATTACCTTATGGGTTCCACAGCTTCTCGCGTAGTGCGGCACGCGGCTTGCTCGGTTCTAATTAACCGTTAAGCCCGCTATTAGCGGATTTTTCTTGATAAAACGTCGATAAAACGTAAGTATTATCGCATGGAAAATGAACCGACAAAACGCAAAATCGTGTCTTCCCGCCATTTGGCAACAACTGGCGGTTGGCAACTTTCCGAATTCGAGTTTGGCCTTATCGTCGCCTACAACGGTTTTAGCCGCTGGGTGAACCGGTGTATGGCCGCCTCGGGATATCCAGCGCTCGGGACGCTCGAGGTGCTGGTGTTGCACAACATCAATCACCGGGATCGCGGCAAGCGCCTGTCAGATGTATGCTTTATGCTAAATATCGAGGACGCCCACACCGTCAATTACGCCATCAAAAAGCTGGTCAAACAGGGGCTGGTTGCCGGTGAAAAATCCGGCAAGGAGATGCTGTATTCGACCACCGAAGAGGGCGTCGATCTGTGCAACAAATACCGCGACACGCGCGAGCAGTGCCTGATCGAAAGCCTCAACGCCGATGGCGATGAACTACGCGAGATCGCGGCAACACTTCGGGCGTTGTCCGGGGTTTACGATCAGGCCGCGCGGGCAGCTTCGTCTCTATGACGGGTTAATGCCCACCGCCGATTTTGCCGACGTTAACCTCGTAGTCAACCGCAACACGGTAGTCGGGGTCGTCGTCCATATCGACCATCAACTGGCCGGCGTTGGTTAACAACCGGTGACAATCCTGCGTCAGATGCCGCAACTGCAACCGTTTACCAGCGGCTTGGTACTTTGCCGCAACATCTTCGATCGCCTGCAGTGCACTGTGATCAACAACGCGGGAATCCATGAAGTCCAGGATAACGAGCTCTGGATCGGTTTCCGGCTTGAACCGCTCCACAAAACTCGTGGTTGAACCAAAGAACAATGGTCCCGAAATTTCGTAAACCAGCGCGCCTTTCTCGGATTGTGAAAGCCGTGCCACAACCTGAATACGCGCCGCTGCATTCCATGCGTAGACCACAGCCGAAACAATAACGCCTACGACCACAGCAATCGCGAGGTCTTCCGCAACAGTCACTGCCGTCACCAACAGAATTACAAGTGCGTCAGATTTCGGAACGCGGCGCAAAACGCCGAAGCTCTGCCAGGCGAATGTGCCGATAACGACCATAAACATAACACCGACCAATGCAGCCAGTGGAATCATATCAATTGCACCGCTGGCGAACAGAATGAATGCCAGCAGAAACAGTGCCGCCGAAATACCGGAAAGACGGGTGCGACCGCCGGAGTTTACATTGATCATCGACTGCCCGATCATCGCACAACCGCCCATACCACCGAAAAATCCGGTAACGACGTTGGCAGAGCCCTGCGCAACACACTCCTGCGAAGCGCCACCCCGTTTACCGGTAATCGTGCCTACGAGGTTGAGGGTCAGCAAGCTCTCGATCAAGCCAATCGCTGCCAAAATGATCGAGTATGGCAGGATGATTTTTAGCGTCTCAAACGTAAAGGGAACCTGCGGAATGCCAAAAATCGGAAGACCTCCTTCAACAGAAGCCAGATCACCAACGCGCGGAACATTCAAATCAAATGTGATTACCAGCGCGGCCACAATACCGATTGCCGCCAACGGCGCCGGAATAAACTTGGTGACCTTTGGTGTTAAATACACAAGCGCCATTGTTCCCGCGACCAGTGCCAACGTCAGCCAAAGTGTGAAACCGGACATCCAGACATGACCGCCTGCGCCGTCCGGCACCTTGAACTGTTCCAACTGCGCCAGAAAAATAACGATAGCGAGGCCGTTAACAAATCCTAGCATAACCGGATGCGGCACCATGCGAATGAACTTACCCAGCTTGAACACACCGGCCAATATCTGCAAAATTCCCATCAAGACGACGGTCGCAAACAGGTATTGCACCCCGTGATCGGCAACCAGCCCCACCATAACAACCGCAAGCGCGCCAGTCGCACCGGAAATCATACCCGGACGTCCACCGAAAACAGCGGTAATCAAACCTACTATGAATGCTGCATAAAGACCTACGAGCGGATCAACCCCCGCTACAAAAGCAAATGCGATTGCTTCGGGCACCAATGCGAGCGCAACTGTCAATCCCGACAGAATCTCGATGCGGATTTGTCCAACACCTAGTTCGGTAATCTGGGAGGACGCCCCGCTTAAACGAAGGCGCTTGGCGAAATCGGCGAGGGTCGTTGGTCTACTCAATGTTACATCCTGTTTTTAAAGTCCGGGGGCAGAGGCCACCATATTCTTCACTGGTTCTACCTAGGCCTGCTTATTCTTTTTTGGCTTTTTACGCTTCGGAGCGCCCGAGCTTGGTTGGCCGACCTTCGGTTTCCTTGGTTTACGTGGTTTGTCGTCCCGTGGTTTATCGTCTGAACCACGGTGCGTAAACTTGCGTTTTCCATCCGGCTTGCGCGATTTATAGGGCTTCTTCGCGTCATGCGGCTTTTCGCGATCCTCTTTAACGATTTCGGGAACACCGTCGAGTTTGGAAACCGTGATGGTCTTCTCTAGCTTCATCGTCGGGCTGATGGCATCCGTGAAACGACTAACGCCACCAGCGGCCACTTCGATGTAGGTCACCGATTGCAGAATTTTGATCGCGCCAATTTCGTGCTTTTTCAGCTTGCCGGCTTTAACCAGCATTGGCAAAAGCCAGCGGGCTTCGGCTTTCTGTTTGAAACCGATCGACAACGAGAACCAGACGCTGTCCCCGAAACCCTTACGGTTATGCGGAGCTGCTTCCCGCGCGTCAGCGCCACTAACCACACGTAGCTCTTCAGGAGCCGAGCGTCCGGCGCGATACATGCGAACCAATGCACCCGCGATCTGTTCGGGGCTGTGCTGCGCCAACAGGTCATTTGCAAATGCTGTCTCGGATTCGTTCAGCGTTTCAGTCAAAGCTGGGTCCGACAAGAAACGTTCGTTATCACGCTTTAATACCTCATCGGCCGACGGCGGATTGCCCCATGTGGCATCGATTTTGGCATTACGTAACATCCGTTCCGTGCGGTTACGGGCGCGGAACGGCACTATCAAGGCACTAACACCTTTGCGTCCGGCACGACCGGTGCGGCCACTGCGGTGCAACAGCGATTCCTGATTTTTAGGCAGGTCTGCGTGTATAACCAGCTCCAAATTCGGCAAATCGATCCCGCGCGCGGCTACGTCCGTAGCGATACAAACCCGCGCACGACCATCGCGCATGGCTTGCAGAGCGTGGGTGCGTTCGTTCTGGCTCAGCTCGCCGGACAGGGCGACCACAGAAAAGCCGCGGTTGTTAAAGCGCGCGGTCATATGGTTGACGGTGGCACGCGTGTTGCAAAAAACGATCGCATTCTTGGCTTCGTAAAATCGCAGCACGTTGATAATCGCATTTTCCTGATCGTTCGGAGCGACCAGAAAGCCGCGATATTCAATGTCCGAATGTTGTTTTTGATCGGTAGTAACCGCAACCCGCACAGCATCTTTCTGATATCGCGTAGCGAGACTAGCGATCGAGCGAGGCACAGTGGCCGAGAACATCAACGTGCGACGGTCGTCCGGCGAGGAACCCAGAATGAATTCAAGTTCATCCCGAAAACCAAGGTCCAACATCTCGTCAGCTTCATCGAGGACAACGGCCTTGATCCCCTCCAGATTTAGCGAGCGGCGCTCGATATGGTCACGCAATCGCCCCGGCGTTCCGACAACAATATGCGCGCCACCTTCAAGTGCACGACGTTCGGCACGCATGTCCATTCCACCAACACAGGACGCAATCTGCGCGCCAGCATCGCCGTAGAGCCACTCCAACTCACGCTTAACCTGCAACGCGAGTTCGCGTGTAGGCGCAATGATCAGTGCTGCAGGTACTGCCGCATAGCTCAACTTTTCCTTCTTACCCAGAAGCGTCGGCGCAATCGCCAGTCCGAACGCGACGGTTTTACCCGAACCGGTCTGTGCCGAAACCAATGCGTCCACGCCATCTAGCTCCGGCGCCAATACGGCGATTTGAACTGGTGTCAGGTTTTCATAACCACGTTTGGTCAATGCTTGCGCCAGCGTCGGAACGACACCTTCAAATACTGTCATGTTTATTCTCTCGGAATGCGGGTCACGGGCGCGGAATTCGGGGATCGGATCGGACGCGCTAACGGAACAATTCTATTTGCTCGCCTTCTAATGTGTGTTTTGGCATTTGTATAGTGGCGTTTAAGGCGGCACAAACCTTGACTTACCCAGCCATGCCCCCGAAATACCTACCTGTAACAAAAATACCTACCTGTAACAAACTGGAGCCAATATGCCCGATCCACGCCCCGAGGTCCTAGATTTCCTGCTGACCCGCCGCTCGCGCCCCGCAAAAGCCCTGACGACGCCCGTGCCAACCCACGAAGAACTGGCCCCGATCTTGTCTGCCGCGGCGCGCACACCGGATCATGGCAAACTGGAACCATGGCGTTTTATCGTGCTTGAAGGCGACGCCCTGCAACGTCTGGCGACAGACGTCAGCAAACGCGGCCCGCAATTGGATGTTGAGGACGAGAAGCTGGAAAAAGCCCGTCGCCAGTTTGCAGACGCCGATCTGGTTGTCGCGGTTGTGTCCTCGCCGGTGCCGTCCCCGAAAGTTCCCGAGATAGAGCAAATTTTATCCGCAGGTGCCGTCTGTCTATCACTGTTAAACGCAGCGCTCGCAAGCGGCTGGGGCGCGAACTGGCTGACAGGTTGGATGGCCCAAGACCGTTCTTTCCTGCGCCATGGTCTAGGTTTAGCCAAATCCGAGTTCGTTGCCGGCTTCATCCACATCGGCAGTGAACGGATCGTCCCGCCTGAACGCCCCCGCCCCGATATTGACGCAAAAACCACATGGGTGAACAAGTGAGCCTATTTCAGGACTTTCAGCTTGCGGTCGCGCAGCTCTCGGATCGCCGGTTTCAGATGGTCTTCTGGCGATCCATCGGCATAACCGTGGCTTTCCTTGCGGCCACGTTTTTCGCATTTTCCTTCCTTATCGGCTGGGCAATCCCGGACGTCATCACCCTGCCTTTCTTTGGCGACGTTGAAAGCTTAGGCGCAATATTATCCGGCGGCGCCATCATCGCGACGTTCCTACTGTCGGCATTTCTGATGTTCCCGGTCGCCTCAATCGTCATCGGCTTTTTCATCGAGGACATTGCCGACGCAGTAGAAGCGAAACACTACCCAACGCTGCCACCAGCTGAAAATCCACCGCTTTCCGATATTATCGTCGATGCAGCTAAATTTCTGGGCATCATGCTTGTCGCAAACCTGCTGGCGTTAATTATCTATTTAGCCTCGACGCTCCTGGCCCCGGTCGTCTTCTGGGTCGTTAACGGATTCCTACTCGGGCGCGAGTATTTCCAGATGGTTGCTGCAAGAAGACTAGGCATGGCCGCCGCTACAAAACTGCGCAAAAAGCACTTTATGGAGATATGGCTCGCAGGCTTTCTTATGGCGATCCCCCTGTCGATACCACTGATAAACCTCGTAGTCCCGATACTGGGAGTAGCGGTTTTTACCCACCTATTCCATCGCGTGAACGGCCAATTTAGAGCGCGTTAAAAACACCTTAAAAAACCGCTTGTGGAATCCTGCCACAAAAGGCTAAACACGGCCTCGGAGACGTGGCCGAGTGGTCGAAGGCGCTCCCCTGCTAAGGGAGTATACCGGGAACGGTATCGAGGGTTCGAATCCCTTCGTCTCCGCCACTACTTTTACTGGTGAGCGTGAATAACACCCCTGCATTTTATGTGGAAACTACTTCTTTTTGCCTTTAGCCGCTGCTTTACGACGACGAATAAAGGCGGCTCGAAATTGAGGGATCAGGGTTTGTTTCCCTTTCTCGGTCAAGTAACCCTCCATATTCATGCGATACATGTAAATATCTTTTCTGCTGCGCATCAATTCGTAAAATTTGGCAGGCAATAATTCGTTGGATACACCGCGCTCCATCACCGTTTTCAGATGCCCCATGCGGTTTAAAAGCAGCGCCGATTTATGGCCAATTCCAAAACCTCTTAGCAATACGATATTTTCACCCGACAGACGTTCCACATGTTTTTTGTCGCTCTCCATGAACGGGTCGTAAATAATATACGCTTTGCCAGCGGAGGATACATGATCAGCCGCGTCCGAATACTTCAACGACCAATCCGCAGCTCTTCCCTTGGCAAAACGATGCTCCCAGGGAACAAGATTTGTGTCCAGCGTGGTCTGTGGGCTAAATGCAACAACGGTTGAGCCCGGTGAAAGGCCTGCGAACGCAAGCGCTGCAAACCCGCCCATTGAGGTCCCGGCCAAGGATACCGCGTCAAATCGCCTGAAAAACCCTTGTTCCTTAAGCCCTTCAAGAAATTCAATTAATGGCTGGTCTCGAAACCAAGTTGACGCCTGTGCGTAGATACCAAGGTGCGACCACCCTCGATCAGCACAAAACTTTTGCGCCCAGGGCTCGCGATTAAAGTCTTTGTTTCCGGCGTTGTGTAAATTGTCAAAAGTAATCAACAATTGGTTTTGACCACGGTCAACAAACGATGCAGCGTAGTCTCCCAGCTTATGATAAAATCCGGTCTGCGAACCTCCCGGATAAATTTCCCGATACCACGAGGGCGGCTGGCTGGATAAATCATCCACCTCAGCAACAGGTGCGGTAGCGGCTGACGCGGCCTCCAATGAGCGAACATGCATATTATTCAGCGCCGTGAGCAACGCATCGGTCGCCGCCACGCGATTTTGTTCTAGTTCGCTATCTGAGGGCTCTGTAGCGCTGGCCGCGCTTTGTTTATCGATACCCAGACCAAAAAATTTAGCGTCGTTCGGTAAATATCTCTCTACCAGTTGCCGGTTTTCATTTTCCAGAGCGGCCAAGATTCCCGCTTTCTGCGATCGCGAAAATACATCGTTGGATCGAATTGTATTGGGCATATCAAGCTTGATCAATTCGCGAATAACCTCTCGAGTGGGGTATCCGGTGTGGCGACCAACGCTAGAAAGCATTTCTGAAAGTTCGACCGATAGAGTTTTGTTTGAGACTGCTTGGGTCACCTGCAATTGATCGGTTTTTTCAATGTCGGCCAAGTGTAGAAAATCATCCACAATATCGCGATTGACTAGTTGTTCTCGCGCAAACGGCCGTGCAATTACGTTAGCCTGTCCAAATATTTCCGCATAGGCATCCAAGATACCAGTGTAGTTCAATCTTGGGCGGATTGATTGAAGAAACGCTCCTCGGTCCGCCGCGATCCGACCATTCTTCAGCAACTGCTTGTACATCACCTCTACATAGCTATCCTGTGATCTTAGGTAACATATTACTTTGGTGGTCTTACGCATCTCCTCCGGAAAAGAACGCCGAAGTTTTCGTGCGACAATTATACGAAAGAGAATTTCGCTCGAAAGGATGTGCGTGTCATCGGGAGACTTCGCATATTCGGCGAAAATGGCATCAAGCAATTCGTCTGCGTTGTTTTTTGTAATCGCGGTTGGCAAAGGATTATGTGAGATATGCGTCCTTGCGCTGCGCATGTAGTTAACACCGGCTTCCCGTAACGCGTTCTCGTTCAAATTTAGAAACGACTGCAGTGCCGTAGTTCCAGTTTTTGGCGAACCGATGTGAAGAATTAGCATACTATTCGCCTGTCGCCATTAGTTTAAAACCTAAAACCTGTGCCCAGTGAATATGCGTCGAAACACAAGAGAACCCGTTTTTGTTGTAATCTCTCATTTCACGCCGAAATTTGTTGAAATGCTCACTATATTCTGGATCAGCCACTAGATCTTTTTGCATTGGATTGAGCATGACAAAGACGGACTTCCTCGTTATTCGACAAAACTCGTCAACAATCACCATCCAGTCTTTTGGGTGGCAATAATGCTCGATTGCTTGAAAGCAAATAGTATAATCGAAGGCCTTGCCGTCAAATGGATACGGGGTATGACCCGCATCGAATAATGCCATGGGCATGTTAATTGCGGAAATTATCGGCTTGTAGGGCCACTCAACATTATCACCCTCATCAATTGCCAATCCGTAGTCATCTGTCCGACGCTTAAAGCCTCCATCGTTGACGCTTCTGAAAATAGCGCGTTCTTCCTTTTGCTTTCCCGAGACCATGTTTGCATAGTCATTTCCCAAGACCTCGTGACCAAAATGTCGAAGAATTTCGAGCATCCCGCCGTGTGCTGTCGACATTTCAAGAACTGACGCGCTGGAACATGTGCCGGAAATCAATTCTGGCAAATAAAGCTGAAGCCGATTCCAACACCGATTTATATTGCCCGATCGACCTGCGTATTTGTTCTGAATTCTTGAAAACAAGTCAAAGTCTTCTTCGGCTATCTGGTAGTCAGTTAACAACTCATCGGGGGGTAATTCCCCAAATAAATCGCCAATATCTGCGAACCTCTGAGCCCTGCTAAGTTCCCTCTTAACTTTAACGACTTCGGGCGGAAGCCCAGCTAGCGGGTGCTTGCGTCGGCGTTTGCGGTTCGGCAGATTGGTTGGGGTTGGTTCCAATTTCTCAAATACCTTATATTCAATGTCTATGAGTTTTGATTGCGGCTGGCAATCTTTGCCTTCGCTGCATTCAAGCGCTTCCGAAATGCTGGACCGCGCCTTTTTGAGAGTACATATTCGCAATATAAAACCGTCAACCACGGACGATCCATTGCATCTATCCTTAGAAGTAAATCTTTTAGATACCGTGGGAACTCCCGACGTTTTCTCAGCAGTTTGTAAAACTCTGCGGATGTCAGTGTACCATCAACGCAGCCCTCGACGACGGGTTTTAATATCCCCATGCCCTGCATAGCGGAAGCGATCCGGTGCCCCTGGAATCGACATCTAAGCTTGACAATATTCTCGCCCCGAAAGAGAGCGGCATGCATTGCGTCCAGCGGAGCGAGCGGATCGTAAAACATATAGACCTGATCTGCATCAGCCAACATATCCGGCGCGTACCCGTATCTATCGTTAAAATTACGTCGCCAAACTTTTCTGTATCGCGTCTCCCAACTCGCAACAGTGCGATCAAGTGTTGCCTGCGGACTAATAGCAATGACGGTTGCTCCGGGTGACGCCGACGAGAACACACATGCTGCATATGCGCCCATAGATGCACCGTAAAAAACGACCCGATCAAACCCTTCGAAAAACCCTTCGTCTCGCAGGCGATCGAAAAAATCATGAACGTCACCGTCGCGATACCAAGTCCAGTCATGCGCCATCAATCCAAGGATAGACCATCCCCGCGATCTCACAAAATCGAAGCCCCAAGGCAAGCGGGTTTCACTACGCTCGAAAACATGGTCCAGGTTTTCAAAGGTCACAATTAAGGTAGACCCGCCCCGCGCGAACAGAGCAGTATGATCTTTTCCAAGCTGCTCAAAAAAACCATACTTTGAGCCAAACTCTTTCAGTGCCGAATTCCACTCCGATCTTGAAGCGTTTTCGGAAAGGTCGACAAGTTCATTTCCTAAATTCATTCCGTGGCACCTTCAATTTCTGGAACGAGGCTTGCTAGAAGATCGGCGGAGGCCGTTTCTTCACGAAGCCTCGCAATTTCCCGAGAATACCACTCGCAAGCATCAATATGAAGGTCTGATAGTATTTTGTCGGCCAACAGTTCATCATAAATTTTATGTGCATTTGGGAGTTTTGGCAAAATGGTCTTATCCCGCTTTTCATTACGATCCATTTTATTCCAATAATCTAAATCAAGATCAAACCCGCCAAAAGCTCTGCCGCGTGCTTGCTTGACCAGAAACGATTCTCGAAATCTTGTCGCGTAATGGTTAATTTGAGCCAATTCATAACTGTAAGTGTTGCGATTACTGCGCCAATGCCCCGTATGATAGTATTCCGGCATCGAAACGCCTCCACCGTTCACCCAGCGTATATTTCCCCAGTCACCACCTGTTGGAGTACGAGGCCGGTGCACCCCGAGGCCTTCAAACGCTTCACGACGAAAAATGGTTTTAAGTCCCCACGCCTGCGGTGGTCGTGGGCAGTTTTTTGGAGCAGCACGTATGAATTTTTCGGTGAGAAACCCTTGTTTGTAATTCGTTTGGTTAGCGCAACCAAATAAACGCCAAGTCAGGGAAATCGCATTGGCGCCATTAACCGCGTCAGTTAAGTCCCGAATTCGCCCTTCGCCCACATGAATATTGACAAATTCATCGCTATCAATAATCGCAACCCAGTCCACCTCAGTGTAGATGGGCTCTCGCAGGGCTTTTCTATATGCGCGCGCCTGTGGACTAGGCCTTTGATGTCCGCGGTGCTTGTTGTCTCGATGTTGGACATGACCAAGCTCTTGCAGCCGATCAAGAATTCTATCTGTCCCGTCATCACAGTCGTTAGTGTAAATCAGAAAATCGTCAAACCCGATAGATTTATGGTACGCAATCCACTCAAGAACAAACGGGCCCTCGTTCTTGAAGGTACTCAAAACCAAGTATCGTTCGTTTGTCATAAGTACACCTGAACCATATTAACGCTTATGCACTACAACTACCTGATCTCGCCTACGCTTTAAATATCGGGCCTGAAACACAAAACAGCCTGAAATATCTTCTCGCAGAGTGTTCATTTCATTTGCGATTTCCGCGTCCGCATTATTGAATATTCCGTCAGCCAGATATCCCTGAAAAACGTCAGCCGTTTTTGTAATATTGTCGCGTTCATAAGCTTTCGGCTGCCACCTTAGATCTTCAATAATGTACAAGCCACCCGACTTAAGTTTTGGAAACAGTGACAAAAACGCATTTTGCTGATGGTGCGAGGCGTGTGAGGCGTCATCAATGATTATGTCAAGTTCATCGAGTGTGGATGTCGCGTCATCAATGTTTTCCCGCTTTTCCATATCACAGCGGACAAACTTAAACCTGTCGGCTTCAAACCACGAAAAATCTGATACATCTAATCCGAAAATGTTTGCAGTGTTAAAGTATTCAAGCCACATTCGGACAGAAGGCAAATCTGTTGTTTGTCGATCAACACTTTTACCATGCTCTGGGCCGCCAATCTGCAGTCCCATTTCTAGGAAATTGATTTTTCTGTTCCGATAGGGCTGAAACAGCATATTATAAAGCTCGGTGTAGCGATGCTTTGTCGAGCCTTTATCGGAGCCGTATTTATCAGCCAAATCTGTCAAATTTAACTGCCCACGTCCATATTTCGCCGATGCGGGAATTGGCTGAACATCCACTTCAGTCACTTTAGGCTCAACTGGTGGTCGTGGCTTGAGCGGAGCGGCCGAAGGGTCAACTTTGTGCTTTTTTAAAAGCTGGCCAATCAGACTGTCGGGATGGGGAACCCCGTTTTCGCGCTCGATTAACCTTGCCCGCATCCGCCGGCCGTAAAAGTGCACAGAGTAGGTTTCTTTTTTAATATAATTCTTAATTTTAGTATCGGGTTTTAGCATCAACCGGCGTTCTTTGAACGAAAACGGATAGAGCCCGTGACGCGGTTGGGCATATTTTATCTCGCCAGTTTTATGTAAAAAATGTGTTATCGCATGTGGTCCCCAAACGCCCCAAGGCTGCTCACCCGCATGTACCGGTGTTCCTGCCTCGCGTTTTTCAATGAGCTCCCGTTCGTATTCCTCCCCATACCAACTTGGGATCGCGTATTCATCTTCGGTAAACTCAAGCAGTTCGCGAAGTGTATCACTGTCTTTTGGTAACCCCAAAACCCCGCCGTTCACATGCGTGTCAGACTCCCATCCGTAGAAATGACCGTTCGGAGTCTCGAACCGCTTCACGCAGTAGGCATCTGTGTCTGCCCATATTGTCCGGTCTTGCTGCTCCAGCAATTTGTATCGGAATATATCTGAATGGAGCGCAGGACTACCCGTCCGAGCATGCAGTAAAAAATTCTCCTGCGGCAAAACATCGTTCGCGTCGGCGACCTCAATTCCTTCGGGAATGCCGCCTACTTTTTCGTAAGTATAAAGCTTTACGTGATGCCCGGCGTCGCGAAACGATACCAGACAAAGCTGCTCCAAATAACTTAGTGATCCGCTGATCCAAAGGGCTGCAATCTGAAAGTCCGACGCCATAAAAAATACCTGTGTTAGCTTGTTTTCGCAATCATGCCGGACACTACAACATCGGATTTTGGAAAGACAACAGCAAACGCAATTCGTTGAATGGCCTAGTCTTTCGATCTGTCAAATGTTAACCACTTCG
>DFBM01000052.1 GCA_002366645.1 Rhodobacterales bacterium UBA3080
GCGATGCTGGGGTTGGCGGACCGTGGGCGGGTGCTTGATTTGTTCGATTTGATTATGCGCGGCGATACAGCAGGCGCGTTGAACGAATTGTCCTCGCAATATGCGGATGGGGCCGACCCGATGGCGGTGTTGCGCGATTTGGCCGAAGTCACGCATTGGGTGAGCGTGGTGCAGATTTCGCCCGAAGCCGCGGACGACCCGACCGTGAACGCCGATGAGCGGACACGTGGCTTGATGATGGCTGAGGGTTTGCCGATGCGGGCGTTGACGCGCATGTGGCAGATGCTGTTGAAGGCGCTGGAAGAAGTCGCCAACGCCCCGAATTCGATGATGGCAGCGGAAATGTCGGTCATCCGTTTGACCCATGTTGCGGACTTGCCCAGCCCTGACGACCTTGTACGCAAATTGCAAAATGCACCGGTGCCACCTGGCGGGGGGGGCGGTGGACGCGTTAGCGGTGGTAACGGAGGGACTTCGGCGTCAGCGGTTCGGACGACACGGTCGGTCACGCAAAGTGGCGCGACGACGATGTTGGCACCTGAACCGAACATGGACGCTCTGGCGCGATACGCAAAGTTTGAAGATGTCGTGCAGCTTATTCGGACGCGTCGCGACATGAAACTGCTGGTCGAGGTGGAAAACTATGTGAGGCTGGTGAAATATTCTCCCGGCCGGATCGAGTTTGAACCAACGGAAAGGGCGCCGGACAAGTTGGCCAATCAACTGTCGTCCCGCCTTATGAACTGGACAGGCGTGCGTTGGGTGGTTTCCGTTGCCAGTTCAGGCGGTGGCAAGACCATCGGTGAGGTTAAAGAAGCGCAGCGCGACGATATGTACACCCAAGCGATGGCGCATCCTTTGGTTCAGTCGGTTCTCGTGGCCTTCCCCGGTTCCGAGATAAAAGACGTGCGTAGCAACGAATTTGAAGGCAACGCGAACGAAGATATCGTGCCGATTGACCCTGACGACGTCGATGACGAGTGGGATCCACTCGATCCGTTTTCGGAATAGAACCCCTTTACGTAGAGTCTTGATTATGGTTGAGTGCACGCGATTTTAATCGCCTTCAGCTTGAGTCATTCGTATCAGATTTTTTAACTAAATTTGAACCCACCCGGGAGAATAACTCAGTGAATTTTCGATATCTAACAAACGCAGGCGTTGCCTTCGCAATTTTGCTATCTGCACTAGCCCCGTTTACAACACCCGCGCTGGCACAAAGCGATCTGGCGGACGAAGCAAAGCACAAAGTTAACTTTGCCGGACGCCAGCGGATGCTCTCGCAACGGATGTCAAAAGCGGCATGCTTTATGCTCACGGACGTTGACGCAGACGGCCACCGCACCATGTTGACGGCCGCGAATGACCTGTTCGCAACCACGCACGACGCATTGCGATTTGGCAATGCAGAGCTAGGTTTGAATGCTGAGCAGAAGTCGGACGTCTTGGCGGCGTTGGCCTTGGTCGATCAAAATTGGATGACATATGCGCCGCTGGTGCAAGAGGTCATGGAAAATGGGGCAGGAAGTACGGATCAGATCGACGCTCTGAACGCTGCGGGTCTTGATGTGCTGGGTGTCATGAATACAGCGGTTGGCTAAACTGCAGCGGCATATGGTGAGGATCTGGAAGACCTGCCGTTGATCTTGGCCATCACGATTGACCTTGCCGGACGCCAGCGAATGTTTACACAAAAGATGTCCAAGGAATTTTGTCTGATTGATGCCGGAATCGATGCCGAAAAGAATATGGCTAACCTCGCAGAGACACTTGAATACTTCAATCTGACCTTGAACTCGTTAATCGGCGGCTTTCCGGGTGTTGTCCTTGCCGCGCCGAACGCCGAGATTTTAGCCAAGCTTGAAGAAGTGCAGACATTGTGGAACGAACCTTCGAAAATTCTCGCCGCCGTGGCGACAGGCGCGCCAATTACGGACGCACAGCGCATGGTTATCGCAAAAGACGTGGAGCGGGTTCTTGAGGCAATGAATCAGGCCGTCATGTTGTACGAGTTCGTGGAGTAAGCGACCCGAATACCCTTCGCAGCACATTGCGTTTAAGTGTCGGCTACCCTATCTCTGAGGAGAACTCGGAGAAAAGGGTAAGACATGCTTAAAGGTTTAGGACAACTTGGCGACATGGCCAAGATCATGAAGCAAGCGCAAGAAATGCAGGGGAAGATCGCGGAGGCGCAGGCAGCGCTGGATGATATCCTCGTAACCGGTGAATCCGGTGCGGGTATGGTCACCTGCACAGCCAACGCCAAGGGTGAACTTAAAGGTCTCAATATCGATCCTTCGCTATTTAATGCTGACGACAAAGAAGTTGTCGAAGATCTGATCCTCGCGGCGATCAAGGAAGCACAGCTGAAAGCATCGGAAGCTGCACAAGCCGGAATGGCCGAGGCGACTGCCGGATTGAACCTGCCCGAGGGCATGAATTTTCCGGGCATGTAAATGTCCGATAGCGCGGGCAAAGAGATCGACCAACTGATCGGGTTGATGGCGAAACTACCGGGTCTCGGGCCACGGTCTGCCCGCCGTGCCGTCCTGCAGCTTGTAAAAAAGCGGACACTGTTGCTCGAACCATTGGCGCGATCCATGACTGAAGTGGCTGCAACTGCGCGGGAGTGTTCCACTTGCGGGAATGTCGGGACCTCGGAAACCTGCGATATTTGTTCCGATCCGAAACGGGACGATAGCGTACTTTGTGTAGTGAGCGACGTGTCCGATCTTTGGGCAATGGAGCGTTCAGCCGCCTACAAGGGGCGGTATCACGTGCTTGGCGGAGTTTTGTCGGCGCTGGATGGTGTTGGCCCCGAAGAGTTGCATATTCCCCGTCTGGTTCATCGCGTTGAAACCGGAGGTGTTAGTGAGGTTGTTCTGGCGCTAAGTGCCACAATCGATGGGCAAACCACCGCGCATTACATTGCGGATCAGCTCGAAGGTTCCGGCGCAAGCGTTACTTCGCTTGCACAGGGTGTGCCCATCGGGGGAGAGCTGGACTATCTGGACGATGGTACCATCACTGCCGCAATGAAGGCCCGAAAAACCTTTTAGGCGCCCGCCCGCCGAAGTTTTGCTTCGCGCAGCGCGATATACAGGGTGGCAGCGATGATCAGGCTTGCCCCAATGACGGTTGCAAGGTCTGGCGTCTCGCCAAACATGAAGTAGCCAGCCACCGAAATAAGTACTAACCGAAGGTAGGAAATCGGCGCGAGAACGCTTGAATCCCCGTATCTATAGGCTTCGATGTCGGCATACCCTCGCACCGCGCTGGCGACGACCACCATTGCAACCGCAAGCCAAACTACCAAACCTACCGGCATGCTGAAGGCGGGTGCCGCTAGTGGTACCGTTATAATCGCCGTGATCAGAACCGATGAAAAATAAGTAGCGAGCGGCCCGTCAGCCGTGGCCAGATTGCGCGACAACGTTAGCGCCAGCGCAAACAGCAGCGAGCTGCCGAGTGCCGTTAACATTGCCGGGTGGAACTCGGAAAATCCGGGCCTTAGGACAATCACCGCACCTACAAAGCCAGCACCAACGGCTGCCCAGCGGCGCGGGCCAACATGTTCGGAATGGAGCACACTTGAAAATATGGTGGCGAAAATTGGCCCCATGAAGAACAAAACAGTGGCTGTGGCAATTGGAATATTCGCGATCGTATAGAAACCCATATGGGTGGAAAACGCGATCAGACTGCCACGGAAAAGATGCAGTCCGGGTTTTGAAAATCGCATATGCGAACGAAGGCCGGCAAACATCCCTATCGCCAGAACGATTAAAACTGACGATATCCCCGCGCGAAACAAGACGATAACACGGCTGTCGATCGTGAGCGAAGTCTGTCGGACGGCGACGGTCATGGCGCTGGCGCCGACCACTGAAATCAACATCCAGATTATCGCACGGAAGTTGTTTTTTTCGTGTGCGGGCGGAACGGGCGTAGCACTCGGGCCGCCATATGGAACACTGGTTGGTGGGGGTACGGACATTTGCGAACCTTTCGCGCCAGCGTTCGCCGAAATAGGGAGCGCCGTCAAGCTCGTGTTTGGGCAAGTACAAATCACGCGGCGTCATTTTTGTGCGACAACCTTGGTGCATCTTGCGATGTTTCACGATATGTCAGAGCACGGATAGTTTGGAGGCACCTTAATGACCGCACGTGCGTGGCAGAGAATGTTATCGGGTAGACGGCTCGATTTGTTGAACCCGTCGCCTCTGGATGTTGAGATCGAGGATATCGCACACGGCTTGGCGTTTGTTGCGCGCTGGAACGGCCAGACGTTTGGCGAGTTCCCGTATTCCGTTGCCGAACACTCGCTGCTGGTAGAACATATTTACGGTATGATTGTGCCTAATACGCCTGTCAAATGGCGTTTGGCAGCGTTGTTACATGATGCACCGGAATATGTGATCGGTGACATGATCTCCCCCGTGAAAGCCGCCGTCGGGCCTGGGTACAAAGCGATGGACGCCCGTTTGATGGCAGCGGTCCATATCCGTTTTGGCATACCCGCCGAAATTCCTAAAACAGTGAAAACACAGATCAAGCGCGCCGACCGGATTTCGGCTTGGCTGGAGGCAATCCAGATCGCCGGCTTTTCAAAAGCGGAGGCGAACAAGCTGTTTGGCATCCCGAAGCCCGAAACCCTTTGTGATCTAACTTTGGCGCTCCGCCCGCCCATGGCTGTCAAAAAAGATTTTTTGGCGCGACATTCTGTATTGATGAAAAGCCATTCTACGGGTTGATGATTGGCGTCTCGCCCCCCAAATAAGCAGCAACCTCATACGCCACTGGCGGAAGACCGGAGAATACAAATGGATATGCAAACCAATACGGCTGATCTTGTTAAGGACAGCTCCGAAGCGACCTTTATGGATGACGTTATTGAAGCGTCGAAAGAGACCCCTGTTATCGTTGATTTCTGGGCACCATGGTGTGGCCCGTGTAAATCGCTCGGCCCTGCGTTGGAGGCGGAGGTTCAAGCCGCTGGCGGTGCTGTCAAAATGGTCAAGATCAACGTTGACGAAAATCAGCAAATTGCATCGCAAATGCAGATCAAATCGATCCCCTCGGTTTACGCGTTTGTTGACGGTAAACCCGTAGATGGTTTTATGGGTGCGCAACCACCAGCCGAGCTTAAAGAATTCGTCAAGCGTGTCGCCGCGCAAGGAGGCGGTGCCGGTATGGAACAGGCGCTCGAGATGGCTGAACAGATGTTGGACGACGGTGAAATTGACGACGCCATTGAAACCTTCGCCGCGATCCTTGGTGAAGAAGATGACAATCTTGAGGCGGTTTCCGGTCTGATCCGTTCCTATCTGGCGAATGATGATCTGGAAAAAGCGCAAGAAGTTGTGGTTCAAATTCCGGAAGAGAAGAAATCGGACCCTCTCTTGGCCGCTGCGCTTGCGCAAGTCGCTTTGGCTGACGCTGCAACAGACCTCGGAGAAACTGCGGAATTCCGCACCGCGCTAAATGCTGACCCTGACGATCACCAAGCGCGTCTCGACCTGGCAACGGCGCTCGCTGCGGCGGGTGATTCAGGTGGCGCAATTGACGAGTTGCTCGAAGCTTTCCGGCGTGATCGCGAATGGAATGATGGTGCCGCCAAAGCGCAATTGTTTACGTTGTTTGACTCGCTTGGTCCGAAGGATGAAGATGCCCAAAAGGGTCGGCGTAAGCTCGCGTCAATGATTATGGTGTAACAAATGAATGAACCAGCGCCGCATACTGTTGATCGAAAGATGCTAGAGGCGCTGGTCTGTCCGCTGACGCGCAGTACCCTTACCTATGACAGGGAGGCGCAAGAACTAATCTCGAAGGCCGCCGGATTGGCCTTCCCGATCAGAAATGGAATCCCTGTCATGCTGGTGGACGAAGCGCGCGTTCTAGAAGACTAGAGCCCGGCTTCGGCGCGTAGTGCGGCCATCAATCTGGTCAGCGATTTGACCGAAAATTCGTTTTCCAACTGACCGTTTTCGTCAAACGCTTTACTTGCCGCCGCGATCATTATCTCCGGGCCTTGCAGGATGCGCGGGTTAAACGGCGTCATGCAATGTCGCAACGAATACTGAGAACGTTCGCCGCCCGCACGCCCATCTGCGGCAGAAACGATCGCAACCGGTTTTCCTGTCCACGGCTGCGGACGCTCGCGCGAAAGCCAGTCGAGCGCGTTCTTTAAAACGCCGGGTAAGTTTTTGTTGTATTCGGGAGTCGAGATAACCACCGCATCCGCCGCTATGATTTGTGCATGAAGCTTTTTGACTTCGTCCGGAACGCCCTCGGAATCTTCAAGGTCGCCGTCATAAAGCGGAAACCGGATGTCCGCCAAAATGAATTCGTCCGGTGCAAACAGGCGCGCCGCTTCGTGAAGTAAGGCCGTATTTCGCGATTCCTTCCGGAGCGAGCCCGAAATTCCAAGTAATGTGGTCATGGTGCTTCCTATCAAGTTCAACCGCACTACCTAAGGCTACTTTTGCAAAGCACAAGGTATTTCACGCCAATAACACGATATGTTGTGGATAACTCGGCCTATTAGGCCAGATGGAGTGGTTTACGGTTGACTCATAGGGGGTCTAGCCGGAATCCTGTCCTATCAATCGGAATCATTAACGTCAGGCCCATTTGGTGCAATTTTCGAAACTCAGACTTCTTGGCTTTAAAAGCTTTGTTGACCCGACCGAACTGGTGATCGCGCCGGGTTTGACGGGCGTGGTCGGGCCGAATGGTTGTGGCAAGTCGAATTTGCTCGAGGCGTTGCGCTGGGTGATGGGCGAAAACCGTGCGAAGGCCATGCGTGGCGGCGGCATGGACGATGTGATCTTCGCGGGCACTTCCTCGCGCCCAGCGCGAAATTTCGCCGAAGTTACGTTGACAATGGACAACACTGATCGACTGGCACCTGCGACTTTTAACGACCAAGACAAACTGGAGGTCGTGCGCAGGATTACGCGGGATGCGGGCTCCGCTTACAAAACAAATGGCAAAGATACGCGTGCACGGGATGTGCAAATGCTCTTCGCGGACGCATCGACAGGTGCACATTCACCGTCATTGGTGCGTCAAGGCCAGATTTCGGAACTAATCAACGCCAAACCGAAAACGCGGCGGCGGGTGCTGGAAGAAGCAGCGGGAATTTCCGGTCTTTATCAGCGTCGGCATGAGGCCGAACTTAAGCTGAAAGGCACAGAAACAAATCTGGCGCGGATCGAGGACGTTCTGGAACAGCTTGACGGCCAGATTAAATCACTGGCACGTCAGGCACGACAGGCGGCACGTTACCGCGAGATTGCCAGCGAATTGCGACGCGCCGAGGGGTTGCTGTTATACCGTCGGTGGCGCGAAGCCGATGTTGAAAGACAGACGACATCCGAAGCGCTGACCGCCGCGACAAAAGGAGCGGCCTCCGCTCAGGGTGAAGCCGCTTTGCGGGCGAAGGCAAGGGCAGAAACCGAGAGCAAGGTCCCGCCGTTGCGTGAAGAAGAAGCCATCGCGGGTGCCGTTTTGCAAAGGTTGTTGGTTGAGCGGGATTCCCTGAACGAGCAGGAACAGCGCGCGCGGCAGGCCATCGACGATCTGAAAGCAAGAATTGCCCAGCTCGGCCGCGATATGGAGCGCGAAAAGGGTTTGAACCACGATGCTGGTGAAACCATCGAACGATTGGACTGGGAAAAGACCGCTCTGGCGAAGGCGCATGAGGGTCATAGCGATAAACTGGATGCCGCCAAGGAAGCCGCACGTCTGGCGGGTACGGTTCTGAACGAACAGGAATCCGAGTTGGATAAACTGACCGAAGACGCCGCCCGTTTGTCGGCGCGGCATCAAGCTGCAAAACGCCGTATGGAGGAAGCTAGCGCAACACTTGCAAAACTTGTGGCGGAAACAGAAAACGCGCGCACGACTGCGGCCAAAAACGAAGTTGAGCTTGAGGCAGCCGGCGGACGGTTGACCACTGCACGCGAGGCGCAGGAAGAGGCAGTCGTAGCCGCGCAAAAAGCCGAGATTTCTTTGACACAGGCGGAAACTGCGCGTGCAGATGCGCAAACGCTGGATTCAGAAACCCGCGCAAGCTTGTCGGAAGCGGATGGTGAAGCCAACGCGCTGCGCGTCGAGGTTTCGGCGCTTCAAAGGCTGATCGAGCGGGATCAGGGCGACGGCAAGCAGTTACTGGACGAAGTACGCGCAGATAAGGGTTTTGAGGCGGCTTTGGGAGCCGCGCTGGCGGACGATTTGAAGGCGCCGGAAGTCGGGCCGGACGGAATGTCCGGTTGGACAACTCTGCCAGAATATGCCGACCGGATGAAGTTTCCTACAGGCGTCACGCTTCTGGCCGAATATGTGCAGGCTCCCGCCGTTCTTTCGCGTAGGCTGGCGGCGATCGGGCTTGTTGAAAGGGATCAGGGCGCGGCGTTGCAAGCAAGTTTGCAACCGGGGCAGCGGCTCGTGTCACGCGAGGGTGATTTGTGGCGTTGGGACGGGTATCGTGCTGGTGCCGATGACGCACCTTCGGCGGCAGCGTTAAGGTTGCAGCAGGTTAACCGTTTGGCCGATTTGTCCGATGCGTTTGCAAGCGCTGAAGCACGTGCCGATACCGCACGTGACGCCCACAAGGCCGCGCGTGCAAACCTTGATACTGCGCAACAGGCGGACCAAAACGCGCGGCGGTTACGCAAAGACGCTGATGAGGCTGTAAACAATTCAACGCGCCAGTTGTCGCGCGCCGAAGCCGATCTCGATATGTTGAAAGGCAAGCTGGAAACTTTGCGGATGGCAGTTTCCCGTCGCGAGGAAGAGGCTGGCGATGCGCGGGATGCACTGCGCGAAGCAGAGCGCGGCATCGACGACCTCGGCGATCTGGAGGCAGCGCGTGATGCGGTCGAGGGGGGCAAGGTAGCCGTCGAAGCAGCGCGGATGACAATGCTGACAAAGCGTTCACTTTCCGATGAATTGCGGCGCGAGGGCGAGGCCCGGGTTCGTCGACAGCAGGAAATCACCAAAGAGGTAAGCGGTTGGCGTCTACGGTTGGACAATGCTGAAAAACGTTTGGCTGAACTTGAAGCGCGCAAGGTTGAAAGCGAGGCGGATTTGACCGCCGCGACAACCGCGCCCGAAGAACTGGTCGCCAAACGGGAGGCTCTCGCTACATCGATCGAACAAGCAGAGGCGCGCCGAAATAGCGCCGCTGATGCGCTGGCCTTGGGCGAAACCGCGATGCGGCAGGCGGAAGAGGACGAGCGCGGAGCGGAACGCGCGGCCTCCGAAGCACGCGAAGCGCGAGCACGTAGCGAAGCTCTGGCCGAGGCGGCCGGTTTCCGTGTTGAGGCCGCCGCTGATCGTATCCGCGAAGAAATGGAGCTGGAACCAGCTGCTTTGTTGGAAACGCTAGGGGCGGATCCAGACAAAATGCCACCTGCCGATATGATCGAGAATGACGTGAACCGCTTAAAGCGCCAACGCGAGGCGTTAGGGGCGGTGAACTTGCGAGCTGAAGAAGATGCGCGTGAGGTTCAGGAAGAGTTCGACACTTTGAACGGCGAAAAGAACGACCTTGAAGAGGCGGTGAAAAAGCTACGCCACGGGATCGCCAACTTGAATCAGGAAGGCCGGCAACGCCTATTGGCTGCCTTCGACGAGGTTAACAAGAACTTCACCAAGCTCTTCAAACATCTGTTTGGTGGCGGGGATGCCAATCTGGTTCTGGTCGAAAGTGACGATCCGCTGGAAGCCGGCCTTGAAATTATGTGCCAGCCACCGGGCAAGAAGCTATCCACGCTTTCGTTGCTTTCGGGTGGCGAGCAGACTCTGACCGCATTGTCGCTGATCTTCGCGGTGTTCCTTGCCAATCCCAGCCCGATTTGTGTGCTCGACGAGGTCGACGCCCCGTTGGACGACGCCAACGTCACGCGGTTCTGCGATTTGCTGGACGAGATGACCAAGCAGACGGATACGAGGTTTCTGATCATCACCCACCACGCTGTAACAATGGCACGGATGGACCGGCTTTACGGTGTGACCATGGCCGAGCAAGGCGTTTCGCAGCTGGTGAGCGTAGACCTGCGGCAAGCTGAGGAAATTATCGAGGGGTAATCCGAGATTTAGGCATGTTCTATCAGAGCCGTAATCGTCACAACTGACGCTATGGCTTGATACGACTGCTTAACGGGCGCGACGGTCTCGGCGGCTGCTCATGGGCTGGAACGCTACGGCGACGTGGGTTTCGCAATAGGGTTTGCCTGCCTGCACAGGATGTCCACAGAACCAGAAATCTTCGGTTGCGGGATCACCGATTGGCCATTTGCAGGTCCGTTCGGTCAGTTGCATCAGGGTCAGCTTTTTGGCTTGGCCTTCAATCTCCACGACTTTGGCCAGCGCTTCCGCACTAACTTCGGAGGCCGAAGGTTGTGGCGGCAAAGGCTGGCCAGCCGTGATGATCGGCCGTTTACGCGGGATGTCGCGCGCCGTCGGGATTTCGGTTGTGGATTTCGGATTGGCGACTTTTACCGGCTCTTTGGGTTTAGCCTTGGCTTTGGGCGCTTCTTTCTCCACCGGTTTTGGTGCAGTCTTGGCTTTAGCTGTGGTGGTTCGGTTGGACAAACCCAGCCGGTGCACTTTGCCGATCACGGCATTGCGCGTTACGCCGCCAAGCTCTTTGGCGATCTGACTTGCTGAATTTCCTTCGCCCCACATTTTAGTGAGGGTAGCAACGCGTTCATCTGTCCAGGACATCTTGCCCCTCCGTACCAATATCACCACACCCCAAACGGGCGCAAAACCTGCGCCCCGTGAATCTTTATCAAAGTTAAAGGAGGCTCTGCTCTATTGTAACCCTTGGTGCGGGAAGTTCAAGGGAACAGCTGTTATTTTGTTAGGCGGTCCAACCGCAACCTATGGCGTTCGTCCGTCAGGCGATAAACGGACCCGAGCACAGCCATCAATACTCCCAAGCCAGTCGAGCCACCGATCAGGAACATCACCAGTAGCTGGTATTTAACCGCTTCGGTCGGATCGACGCCCGAAAGAATTTGCCCGGTCATCATACCCGGGAGCGAGACGATCCCGGTTGCGGCCATTGAATTGATAATCGGCATGAAACCGGTGCGAAGGGCGCGGCGCGTGAAGGGGCGCATGGATTCCCATTTTGTGCGTCCCAGCAAAAGTTGCGCCTCAATTGCAATCCGTTCGCGTTGGGCGGCAGTGTTCAGGGTGTCGAGTGACAGGGAAATACCCGTCATAGAATTACCGAGTATCATCCCGAAAAGCGGCAGGGCGAAACGCGGGGTCCACCATGGGTCCGGCTGAATCTGGGTCGTAAGTGCGATGACCGTGATTGTTGTACCCGAGAACATCATTGCGCCGGTGCCGAGGCTGAAACCCCAAATCCCAGATAGTTTACGGTCCTGTCGTGCCCATACTTCGCGACCCGCCAAGATAATCATTGTAAACGCAACGAGTGCGGTCAGTAACGGTGATACAACCGCGAACAGACTTTTGAGTAGCAGGCCGACCAGAAGCAACTGCACAATCATCCGCGTCGCCGCGATGGCCAGTTTGCGTTCCAGCCCGAGCTTTAACCAAAGCGATAGGCCGCCGTTTAAAACCAGAAAGCTGGAGGCTAGAACGAGATCGAGATAGGTGAGTGATACATATTCGGTCATGTCATGATCGCTCCGTTTTCTATTCGCAAAGTGGAACAGTTGAGCCGGTGGGGTTGATCCGCGTCATGGGTAACCAGAAGAATGGAAACGCCCTTGTCCATTTGATCCCGTAACAGGGCTTCGACTTGCAACGTTGTTTCTTGATCGAGGGCGGCTGTCGGCTCATCGAGCAACAGAACGGCGGGGCTGGTTTCGAGGCATCGCAGCAAACCGAGGCGATGTTTTTCGCCGCTCGACAGCCGCGTCACTTTCCAGTTCAGGGCGTCGGTGGAAAGACCGACGAGGGGCAGGCGGGCTTTGGTGCCTTCGTGATCGGAAAAATGCGCTCCGACATCATCCTGCCACCACCCAGTTTCCGAAGGCAAAAACGCAACATTTCTGCGCCAAGCCGGTGCTGTTGTGTCTGACCTGTTCAGTTGACCCGTCGAAACGTCACCGCTGTTTGGATCCAGATCGGCTAGTGCACGCATTAACAAGGACTTGCCTGCACCGGACGGGCCAGTGATGGCAAGGCACGCTCCATCCTCGACTCGCAGGCTCATCGGCTGAAGACCAGCACGCGATAAAGACTTGACGATCAGCATTGTGCGCGCCGCCTTTCGCTCCAAGCCATAAGTATCGCACCAGTGATAATGACCGCCGCGCCGATGTAAGTAAGCGTTGAGGGAACGACGCTATAGATTGCGAAGTCGTAAAGTGCGGCGAAGACCAGCGTGGCGTAGAACAGCGGAGCAACAAAGCTGGCGTCCCCGCGACGCAATGCTACCAGGAATACAGCTTGGGCTGATACCATAAGCAGACCGATCGCCGCTAGACCAATCCATTGGAGCGGCGTCGGCCACACCCATACGAATATCGCGGTCGCACCAGCAAAAATCGAGCCAAAGCCGTTAGAGAAAAGCAAGATTTGTAGGGTCCCTTCGCGTCGGCTGAGAAGTTTGACCAGTATAATCTCGACCGCGAGAACAAATGCGGCCAGCAATGCAATCAAAGCGGCGGGCTGGAAGGATGCGGTACCGGGCCGGATCAGCAGGAAAGCTCCGACAACGGAAAGCGCCGCTGCCGCCCAACGACGTGGTCCGACGGATTCGCCTAGCAACGGTATAGCGAGCACCATCGCGATAATCGGGTTAAGAAAGGTTATGGCCGTGGCGTCAGCCAAAGGTATCAGCGTTGCCGCCGCAAACATACAGGTGACGCCGAACCAACCCGCAAGGGCGCGGCCGAAATGTAACTTTACGGCAGCATGTGTGAATTTGGGGCGCAGAATACCGGCCGTAACCAATAGCAAAATTAAGGCAAAAATGTAACGTCCTGCTGTGATCTGTAAGGGATTCAAAGCCGGACCCAACACTTCGGTTCCAAGGGTTTTGGCGAGCAGGCTGGTCCCCGCTACTAGGGCGCTGGCAAATAACATAAGGGCCACAGTTAAAACTAACTTAAGGGTATGAGATTGGTCGTCCAACGTGCTGATCCTTCTGATGTCTTTTTAAACTACTAAACGAGTTTGTTCGAATAGCAACAAGCGGTGTCGAAGTCCGCCACGATTGACTTAAAGTCAGGTTTGCGGCATGAACCAGAATTCACCCACCGCAGCGGTCGCAGGTGGGTGTTTTCATTTTCAATGACCGTACAGGAGATTAAGACGTGATTAGCCCCGTACTACCTACCTATGCGCGGGCACCGCTTTCATTCGTGAAAGGTCAGGGCCCTTGGCTGGAGACCGAAGATGGAACCTGCTATCTGGACATGGGGGCCGGCATTGCCGTGAACTCCCTTGGCCATGCGAACCCCATCCTCGTTGCGGCATTGACGGATCAGGCACGACGACTGTGGCACACGTCCAACCTGTATGACATCCCCAACCAGCAGGCCTTGGCCGAGCGCTTGGTCGAGCATACCTTTGCGGACACTGTGTTTTTCACCAATTCGGGAACCGAGGCGACAGAGGCTTCGGTCAAGATGGTTCGGAAGTATTTCGACCACATTGGCCAGTCGGAGCGCTACCGGATTATTACGTGTGAAGGCTCGTTCCATGGGCGGACATTAGGGATGATCTCGGCGGCTGGATCCGAGAAACTGACCAAAGGTTTCGGGCCAATGCTGGAGGGGTTTGACTACGTTCCTTACGGCGATTTGGATGCAATCAAGGCAGCGATTACGCCCGAAACTGCAGCCGTAATGTTGGAGCCTTTGCTAGGCGAAGGTGGCATTGTTCCGCTGCCCGAAGGTATGTTGAAAGACATTCGGGCGCTTTGTGACGAACGTGGTTTGCTATTGGTTCTGGACGAAATCCAGACCGGCGTTGGGCGGACAGGTAAACTGTTCGCGCATGAATGGGCGGGTGTAACACCCGACATCATGGCGATTGCTAAAGGTATCGGCGGGGGCTTTCCGCTCGGGGCTTGTCTGGCGACAGAACGTGCGGCGGCTGGCATGACAGCGGGCACACATGGCACGACTTTTGGTGGAAATCCAATGGCTTGCGCTGTGGGTTGCGCTGTGATGGATGAGGTGACTTCGGAAGGTTTTCTCGAAAACGTCAACCGGTTGGCCGGGCATTTGCGTCAAGGGTTGGAGGGGCTGGTGGCCTCGCATCCCGACGTGTTTGACAGTGTACGTGGCGAAGGTTTGATGATTGGCCTCAAGTGTAATGCGATCAATATGGACGTGATTAACGCAGGGTATGCTGCGCATCTGTTGACGGTTCCGGCAGCGGATAACGTGATCCGAATACTGCCTCCGTTGAACATCACTATTGAGGAAATCGACGAGGCCTTAAAACGTCTCGACCAAGCGGCTGTGACCGTGGAGGGGAACCTATGAACCACTTTCTGGACATCCATAAAACCGGCGCTGACGACCTGCGCGGCATGATTGACCAAGCGCGCGTAATGAAGGATGCTCGCAAGGGTTTGCCTAAGGGAACGCCGGATG
>DFBM01000090.1:0-51376 GCA_002366645.1 Rhodobacterales bacterium UBA3080
GTGTGAAATCGTTGAACTTGAAAAATTGACCACAACCGAACGCGGCGAAGGCGGCTTTGGTTCTACGGGGAAAGCGTAACATGCTAAGAATGTCTCGCAAAATCGTGCTGGCTCTCGAAGCCGTTCTCGATATTGCCTACAACGGTCGTCCTAATCCGGTTCAGTCGAAAGATATCACCGAGCGGCAGGGAATTCCGCAGCGATATCTGGAGCAGGTTCTTCAGCAACTTGTTCGCGCCGGTGTTTTGAAAGGTGTCCGCGGCCCTCGCGGCGGCTACACCTTGGCGCGGGAACGGCGGCGGATCACACTTGGCGACGTACTACGGGTCGTGAACCAGATGGAGAACGAGGAGGATTCGACCATATCCCGAGCCGCCCTTGGCGAGCAGATTATCAACCCGATTTGGGAAGAAATGCAGGAAGACATCCTTAAACATTACGACGCGATCACAATGGAAGATCTATGTCGGGATGCAGAATCCAAAGGAATAAAGCGCGCAGGCGAAGAAAAAGTCAGCTTCACTATTTAGCGATCAACTCAGCAAGCCCTCTAGCGGGAAGAAGAAATACCTGTAAAATCAGGGTAAAACTAGGGAAGTTATAAATGCCAACACCACCACGCGGATTAATCTATGACGATATCACCCAAACGATGGGCGGAACACCACTCGTGCGGCTTTCAAAGTTCGCCAAATCGATGGGTGTGGATACCGAAATCTGCGGCAAGCTAGAGTTTTTCAATCCGATCGGATCGGTGAAAGATCGTATCGGTGTTGGAATGGTTGATGCGCTCGAGGCTTCGGGCGTCTTGAAGCCGGGCGGAACGCTGATCGAACCGACCAGTGGCAACACTGGCATCGCGTTGGCTTTTGTCTGTGCCGCGCGCGGATATAACCTGATCCTGACCATGCCGGAAAACATGTCTGTCGAACGTCGTAAAATGCTGGCTTTGCTTGGTGCAAAACTGGAAATGACCGATGGCGCAAAAGGAATGAAGGGTGCTATTGATCGTGCTGAAGAAATGGTTGGCGAGATTGAAGGTGCGATCTTGCCCCAGCAATTCGAAAACCCTTCAAACCCTGCCATTCACGAAGTCACTACAGCCGAAGAGATTTGGAAAGATACCGACGGCCAAGTAGATGTTTTCATTTCTGGCGTTGGCACCGGTGGGACCATTACCGGTGTTGGTAAAGTCCTGAAGCAACGTAATCCGAATGTGCAGATTGTGGCTGTTGAACCGGAAGACAGTCCCGTTCTTTCCGGCGGCATCGCTGGACCACACAAAATTCAGGGCATTGGCGCGGGGATTGTTCCCGGTGTGCTTGATGTAGATTTGATCGACGAGACCATAACTATCGGAAACGAGACGTCGTTCGAAATGGCGCGCGCTCTGGCCAGCGCCGAGGGTATTCCGGTTGGCATTTCGTCCGGCGCAGCACTTGCAGCAGCGGTGGAAATCAGCGAGCGGCCAGAAATGGCGGGTAAACGCATCGTCGTAATTCTACCAAGCTTCGCCGAGCGCTACCTTTCCACTTCCTTGTTCGACGGCTTGTAAATGCTGGACCGGCTTGCCTCTGGTGGGCTGATTACCGTTATCGTTATTGTGCTGATGGCACTTGGATACGCGCGGGTATTAGATGCGCCACGACAGGTTTACATCGGCATTGCGGTAACTTTATTCATGACAATCATAGGCTCGCAATTTCTGCCCGAGGGGAATATCTTTCGCCAGCGAATAGCCGATAGTTTCGGCCTGTTCGGGCGTATCTTGTTATGGGTGTCACCGGTTATTGCTTATGTCCTGCTAATTGGATGGATCCGCCGCAAGGCTAAGGGTCCCGAGGGAAAATGATGGAACCAGAAGAGTTAGAACGTTACGCCCGCCACATTGTTTTGCGCGAGATCGGCGGCACCGGACAACAAAAGCTACGCAAAGCACGCGTTCTGGTGGTTGGGGCCGGAGGATTGGGGTCACCCGTGTTGATGTATCTCGCTGCGGCTGGTGTTGGAACGTTAGGGATAGTCGATGATGATATCGTCAGCTTGTCCAACCTGCAGCGGCAGGTTTTACATTCCACGCAAAACGTCAACATGCCAAAGGTTGTTTCGGCAGTGGAGGCGATCTCCCGCATAAATCCGCATGTTATGGTTACTCCGCACCAGACGCGGATTACCCGCGATAACGCCGCTGGAATTGTTACCGAATACGATCTGGTGCTCGACGGATCCGATAATTTCGATACACGCTACCTCATGAACGAGATCTGCGTTTCTTTGGGAAAACCGCTAATTTCTGCGGCAATGAGCCAATGGGAAGGCCAGATAAGCATCTACGATTCCACGGAAAACGGTCCATGTTATGCCTGCGTTTTCCCTGAACGGCCAGCTGACGGCTTGGCCCCTTCCTGCTCCGAAGCCGGCGTAATGGGCGCACTGGCTGGTGTGATGGGTTCGATGATGGCAGGTGAAGCGATCAAATACATCACCGGCGCGGGTGAAAATCTGCGCGGCGAGATGCTGATTTTCGACGCACTCTATGGTGAAACGCGGAAATTCAAATTGGCGAAAAATCCGGACTGCGCGGTTTGCGGCTCCAACGCTTAAAGCATACTTGGCACAACCTGATCCGGCGGGCGGTGCCCGTCTGCAAAGGTTTTGATATTGATGATAACCTTCTCGCCCATCTCTATGCGCCCTTCTACGGTTGCCGAACCCATGTGCGGCAGCAGCAAAACGTTGTCCAATCCTTTTAGTCGTGGATTGATATCATTGCCGTGTTCGAAAACATCAAGACCGGCCCCAGCCAATTCGCCAGAGCGCAACATTCTGGTCAACGCGTTTTCGTCAACGATTTCGCCACGGGCCGTGTTGATAATGAAGGAGGTTGGCTTCATCAGCTTCAAACGCCGCGCATTCAGCAAATGGAACGTCCCCGGAGTATGCGGACAATGAATCGACAAAATATCGACACGTGCCAACATTTGATCAAGACTTTCCCAATAGGTCGCTTCTAACGCGGCTTCGGTATCAAGATGCAGTCGGCGACGGTTGTGGTAATGAACCTGCAATCCAAAAGCTTTCGCGCGTCGCGCCACCGCTTGGCCAATTCGACCCATTCCAAGAATTCCGAGCCGCTTTCCGGTAATCCGGTGCCCCATGAGCGCCGTAGGAGACCAGCCCTGCCACTCCCCTCTTTGCATCAGAACGGTGCCTTCGCGCAGTCGGCGCGGAACAGCCAAAATCATTGCCATAGTCATATCGGCAGTGTCATCCGTTAAAACACCCGGGGTGTTAGAAACCATGATTCCGCGCTGCAAGGCTGTTTGCACATCAATATGATCGAACCCTGCCCCATAGTTTGCGATCAACCGAAGGTTCTTGCCGGCGTGGGCCAGTAATTTTTGATCGATCACATCACCGAGGGTTGGCACCAGAATGTCTGCGCGCTTCACAGCATCCACAAGCGCAGCCGCATCCATCTTTTCATCGGTTTCGTTAAGCTCTACATCAAAAAGTTCCCGCATGCGCGTTTCTACCGGTTCCGGAAGGCGGCGGGTTACAATGACTTTCAACGGTGCGTTTGTCATATTGAATTTATGTCCTCGGCTTGAAAACTTTCTGTTAACATGCCAGCAAAGGAACGGCGGGGGAATGGCAAAAATGTCAAACTCCGCGATACAGGCTAATTACGGGCGAATTATTATGCAGAAACCCAGGCGGCATTTATTGCAAGCCTTCTCGGTAGCGATCCTACTATCATTGGCACCGCTGTCAGTATTCGGGCAGCAGGCTGCGGAGCCTTCGCTCGGGCAGGTCACTGATTTACCGTTGCCCAGATTTGTCAGCTTAAAAGTTACGAAAGCAAATGTTCGACGCGGGCCGAGCCAGTCGCACCGTATCGACTGGGTTTTCATGCATCGCGGCACACCATTGCAGATTACCGCCGAGTTTGAACATTGGCGGCGCGTGCGAGATCAGGACAATGTCGGCGGCTGGATCCATTACTCGCTATTGAGCGGTCACCGGACCATAGTTATTCAAGGTCAGCGCATTCCTCTACATGCCGATCCGGATGAAACGTCGGCTACAGTTGCGCTGGCAGAAAAGGGTGTAATCGGTTCATTGGGCGCTTGCCTGCCAAATTGGTGCGAGATCGAAACCGGCGATTTCAAAGGCTGGGTAATGAAGTCTGAAATTTGGGGTGTTGGCGCAGCGGAAATTCGCGAATAAGGACCAACCGCGCTTTTTCCCCGCCACTCGACTATTGCCCGTATTTCATGACGGGAGTAGACTCTGCCCGGACTCGAATTTTTAATTTGGAGATTATTATCATGAATAAACTAGTAGCCACTTTTACGGCCGTCGCAATTGCTGGAACCGCTAACTACGCGGTTGCGCAAAACCAATTGGAAACTACGCTCGATCTGGTTGTTCGTGGTATGATGGACGAAGGCTCAACCGTTTCCTACGACGAGCGGGTTATTGGTGACGACGGTAGTGTTGAGTATGTGAACCTCGTTATCTCGGCACCCGATGACGAAGTCACCTTCTCCACCGACTGGATCAAAGGCAGTCCGTCGGCATCCGATCCGGAAGTTGTCATCTTCACTGTCGCCGACGTTATCAACGTTTCCGGTATTGCCGAAGGTGTCGACTTTGCGTTCGACATAAAGTCCAGCGGGCTAGAACTTACGACCAACGGTCTTCTGCGGGAAGCAATGAGCACGGCAGACGTTTCCGTGACCTTTGAGGCAGATTCATTCCTGGTTGATGGCGGCGACCCAGACAGCCCGGTTTTGCGGAAAATCTTCGCGGATATCGGCGAAGTCGACTTTGAAATTCTTGCGTCCCAAGAAAACATGTTTGTTGAAGGTAGTCTGAACACCGGTAAGTTCGATATTGCCTATGATTATACTTTCGAAGGCCAAACGCAGCTTGTTGATCAATCAACTGAATCGGTCTCTGTTGCATTTGAATTCGATATTCCTGCCGACGAAGAAGATACCTTTGGGTATCTCGACGGTAGCAAATCGGCCAACTTCGAAATGTCGAGCGGGCCGAGCGAATTTGAATCCTCGATGGATGCGGATGGTGTTGTTCTAGATATGGCGGGAACTTCCGGCGCAAGCTCGATGATACTCACAATGATCGACGGTTCTTTGACATACGACGTATCCGCCGAAGGGTTTGATATGGTCGTAACTCCCGGCGCCGGCATGCCAATTCCACCAGTGGAAATCGGTATGGGCGAGATGGGAATGAAATTGATCATCCCTGCCGGTTCCGCCGACGCCCCTGCAGAGATGGTTGTCGACATACTGTTCGCGGATTTCGTGGTTGGCGAAGGCCTTTGGTCGATGATCGATCCGGACCAAACAATTTCGCGCGATCCAGCGCAACTGGATATTGATCTTGAGGCGCTGGTGCAAATCGACGCCATGTCCGCAATCGTCAACGACGACCCGACGACTGCCGGAACGATCCACAGCCTTGATATCAATCAGATCTTGCTATCTGTCGGTGGCGCATCCATTCAAGCCGACGGGGCTGCAACTTTTGACAACTCCGGTCCAATCCCAATGCCGCTCGGTTCGATTAACATCGAGTTGAATGGCATTTCAACACTGACGAACCAGCTAGTTGCGCTTGGTTTGCTCGACCAGATGCAAGCCGATATGGCCATGGGCATGATGATGGCGTTTGGAAAACCCGGAGCGAAAGTTGACCAGTTCATCTCCGAGATCACATTCTCGGAAAACGGGATTTTGGCGAATGGTCAACCGATCCAGTAAGCCGGTTTAAAAAGAAACAGAGGCCCGCCGGATATTTCGGCGGGCCTTTTTTTATCTGCTACGTCGCAAATAGACGTAATACGCCCCGCCCCCGCCGTGTTTGGCGTGTGCTGGTGTAATCTCTAAAATCATCGGTTTTAGATCCGCCCTACTCAGCCAATGCGGCAAGCTATGGCGCAAAATCCCCTGTCGGCTCGGCATAATGCCTTCTTCCTGTCGAGTTGAATTACCTTTACCGGTGATAACCAACGCCAGACGCTTACCGGCCGCGTGGCTACGGTGGATAAAGGCGGTAAGTTCGGAATGGGCTTCGGCGGCGGTCATGCCATGCAGGTCCAGACGCGCGTCTGGCCGCATCTTGCCTTTGCGAAGCCGTTCAAAATTCCGGCGGTCCATCTGGTTGCCCGGTTTTTCGCTGGCTTTCATAGGGTCCGGCGCAAGATTTATCGTTACATGCGCTTCCGGCGTGACACCCCGGATCCGCGTCAACGGCCGTATAACCGGGCGCGGCGGCTTTTGTGCCAACGGGGCGTGAACGGGGTCTGGCGCAAAATCCGGGGATTTGGTCGCAACTGGTCGCAGCGGAATAGTAGTTTCCGCAACCCTCGACCAAACCTCGTGATCTTCCTCGCTTAGTTTCCCGCGTTTACGTCGTGCCATATCAAAACAGCTTACGCCCCGGTTCCAACAAGAAGCCAGTTCGGATTGTCACCGCCCATAAGTCGCGCGAACGTCCAGAAATCCGACTGTTTTTTCACAGCCGTAGCGCTGCCTTCGACAACTTCGCCAGCTGCATCGCGAACCACCGATGTCAGTTCACCAACGAATTTCATGGTGATATCAGCTTCGCTATTTTCTTCGTCGAAATGCGCTTCGATCAGTTTAACGCCGCTTACACCGACGAATGTCGCCTCTACCGAAAGCCCGCTGTCGGCGCGTGCCGTAATAACTGAAGCGAACGACTCGTAAACATCGGGTGCAAGATATTGCTCAAGGAACTCCAGATCGCCATTCTCGAAAGCCATCAGGATCATTTCGTAAGCCTGTCGCGCACCACGTGTGAATTCCGATACGTTAAAGCCGGGTTCAATACGCTTCATCGCCGCCAAGGCTTTACCTGAGTCACTTTCGATTTCGATATGATCGGAAATATCAAAATCCGTACCACCACCATCAATCACTTCAAACTTGCGCTTACTGTCCGAAGATGCGGCTGGAGCTGGTTTCGTGGTATCTTCGAAACCATCACGCGTCCCAAGCACACTGCGAAGTCGCAGCACTAGAAAAACTGCAACACCTGCAAGAACTATGATTTGAACCAACTGCGAACCCATCGGGACGACCTCTCGAAAAAAAATTTGGCCAAACATTGGTGTTTAACCTATTCGCTACCTATGTAAGCATTGTCTAGGATCAAGTCCATTGGTCCAACGTAACTTTGGAAAAGGCATATGTGGCTATTTTTTCTATTCGTAGCGGTTCCGATCATCGAGATTGGGTTGTTCATTCAGGTCGGCGGATTTCTAGGTCTTTGGCCGACGCTGGCAATTGTGGTTCTGACGGCATTCGTCGGGACGGCACTGATGCGCGCACAAGGCGTCGCGGCTTTGCAAAAACTACAGAAAAATATCGAATCTGGCGGTAATCCGACCGATCCTATAGCAAACGGCGCGTTTATTCTTGTTGCCGGCCTATTGTTGCTTACGCCGGGGTTCTTTACCGATGCAATCGGTTTTTCGTTGCTCATTCCACCGGTTCGCCAAGCCCTTATCCGCGCAGTCGCAGCCCGGTTGAAGTCGCGTGTCGAAACATATGCCACTGGCTACCAATCCCAGACCAAATACGCCTCGGAAACGGTTCTCGAAGGCGATTTCGAGGTGGTTGAAGATAACGTAAACGGCAAGCCCGGCAATTCCGGATGGACAAGACCAGACGCTTGAATCAAGCGATTGTTCCTCTCGTCCAGAAGTGATATTGCCATTCGCAGTAATTCAAACCCAATCAGGAATTTCGTTCAAATGGCAGAAGAGAATACAGACGCAGCAGAAGGCGCTGCCCCGCAGCAACCCCGCGTTCAGATCCTTAACCAATACATTCGCGATCTTTCGTTCGAAAACGTCGCCGTGCAAAATGGCAAAGTACCCGAAGGTAACACCGCTTTTGAAGTCCAGATCAGTCTGGATGCACGGAAACTGGGTGAAAACCAATATGAAGTCATTAACAAACTGAAAGTTAATGCGAGTTCGGGCGAAGATAAGATATTCATTCTGGAACTGGACTATGCCGGTCGTTTCGCCATTCAAAACATACCGAACGACCAATTGCACCCGTTCTTGATGGTCGAATGTCCACGTATGATATTCCCATACCTGCGTCGAGTTGTAGGCGATATCACGCGCGATGGTGGCTACCCGCCGCTAAACCTCGATAACATTGATTTCGTTGCGCTTTACCGCAATGAACTGGCGCGTATGGCGCAGGCACAGGAAGAAGCCAAAACCGCTACGGTTTCCTGATCTTCCCTAAATGCTCTACGAAGGCGGCTCTACGGCCGCCTTTTTTATTTGAACCGCTTCCAGATGGCGTTTTCGCCCAGTTTCTCGACAAAGGCATCATGCGCCACCTTTTCCGCATCGGATAACCTTGGTGGCAACGGCTGGCGCCGTTGCGATGGCGACCAGTTCAATGCATCGCTTTTATCACCACCGTCGTTTGTCGAAACTACCGACAAAGTAAAATCTGGCTGGCGGCCGCCAATCAGCTCGAGATACACCTCGGCAAGTATCTCGGAATCAAGCAACGCGCCGTGAAGCTCCCGTTCGGTTTGAATCCCGAACCTGCGACAGAGCGCGTCCAGCGAGTTTTGCGCGCCCGGAAACTTTTTGCGCGCTATCGCCAACGTATCAATCGCTTGTGCCCAAGGGAGTGATGGCCGTTCCACCCATTTCAGCTCTGCATTGATAAACTTCATATCAAAACTGGCATTGTGAATAACCAGCTTGGACTCCCCGACAAAGTCGAGAAACGTTTGTGCAATATCCGTGAATAGCGGCTTGTCGGACAGAAATTTTTCGCTCAACCCGTGTACCGCAAACGCGCCCTCAGGCATATCGCGCTGCGGATTAATGTATTGGTGATACGTTTTGCCTGTTGGCATGTGGTTGAACAGCTCTACGCCGCCAATCTCGACAATCCGGTCGCCGGTGTTGGGGTCCAGACCAGTCGTCTCCGTATCCATTACGATTTCACGCATTGTGGTCTCCGGTTAGTCGTTCAATCAAAGACAATACATCGGCCCGAGCATGATCCATACCCTCGCTCGTATCAATAAGGAAGTCAGCGCGTTCACGCTTTTCGTTGTCGGGCATTTGCTTGGCAAGAATGGTGTCATAAACCTCTTCGGTCATCCCTTCCCGCTCCATAACGCGTTGTTTTTGGGTTGCTTTATCAGCTGTCACTACAAGAACCCCATCCAGCCACAAATTCGCAGAGGTTTCAAAAAGCAAAGGTATATCGCACACGATAAGTTTGGCGTCTTCACAAGTCTCGATGAACTCCAACCGGTCCTCAGCGACAATCGGATGCACTACTGCTTCGATCTTCTCCAGCAACCCTTCCGTATCCATAACAGCCTTGCGTAAAGCGCTACGGTCAACCGCGCCATCTCTGATGGCGGCGGGTGCGAGGACTTCAATGGCCCGAGCCCCCGCTCCTCCGGCCATATATAACCGATGAACCGTCGCATCAGCGTCCCACACCGGCACGCCTGCGTCGCGGAAAAACCCGGCGGTCGTTGTTTTGCCCATACCGATGGAACCGGTTAAACCAAGAATGTACGGTCTTTCCATCATGCGTTCAAAACCGCCTGTCTAAGTTCATCGTCAACTTCCGGAGTCCGTCCAAACCAGCTTTCAAACCCGGGAACCGCTTGATGCAAAAGCATTCCCAAGCCGTCAACGGTTTTAAGCCCCTGCTCCGCTGCTTTCGCCAAAAATGGTGTGATCAAAGGTGCGTAAACAATATCCGTCACCAAGGCGTCCTGATCTGCGGAGTCAAAATGCACCCGCAGCTCCGGTTGACCCTCCATTCCCAACGACGTCGTGTTTACAATTGTCGCAGCGCCCTCCATGGCTTCGCTAACCTGATCCCATTCCACCACCTCGACTTTCGCGCCAAAATGGTTTGCCAGGTTCTCCGCACGTATTTTCGTCCGGTTAGCCAACCGCACCCTCGGAGCACCCTCATTTAGAAGCGCCCAAACAATTGCCCGGGCGGCACCGCCTGCCCCGATCACCAGCGCCGGTCTGCTTTCCGGAACCCAGTCCGGCGCATTTTGCCGCAAATTTTGAATAAATCCGTATCCATCCGTATTATCCGCACCAATGCTACCGTCTGCGTGAAAGTGTATTGTGTTTGCCGCACCAATCAAAGCCGCGCGGTCCGTCACACTCTCTGCAAGTGTCAGAACTGTTTCCTTGTAGGGAATGGTGATGTTAACCCCTTTGAACCCCTTTTTCGGCAATTTCCGAAGCGAGCTTTCAAACTTTTCGGGTGGGAATTCGAGCGCTACATATTCCCCGGACAATCCGTAGCGTTTCAACCAATGCCCATGCAATACCGGTGATTTACTATGCTTGATCGGATAACCAATAACACCCGCGCGCGGTATAATAACATTACTCATTCCAGACAAATTCCTCTTGTTCGCAAGAACCCCAGTATCTCCAACATAGGTAGTCCGAGAACCGAAAAATAGTCTCCCTGAACTCGTGTAAACAGCTGTGAACCCTCTGCCTCGAGTTTATAGGCGCCGACAGTGGTAAACAGATCTTCACCGTGTTTTTCCAGATAGCTTTCCAAAAATCTATCGCTAAAGGGTCGCATCATAAGTTGTGCGCGGCCGACATGCCGCCAAACCGGTGTACCATCCTCCATAATAACGGCTGCCGAAAGCAGTTCATGGGTTTGTCCGCGCAACTCTTTCAATTGTTGGCGTGCCGCATCTATCGTGTCTGGCTTGTCGTAAATTTCACCTTTATGAACAAGTACTTGGTCCGCACCAAGAACTAAAGCCAACGGATATTTCATAGCCACCCGCCTCGCCTTCATTTCGGCAAGCGAGTCGGCTACGTCCCGCGCAGATGCTCCGTCAGACAGCAACGCTGCCTTTATCGCCCCCTCGTCAACGCGCGCCGGCATTACGTCCAGCGAAACGCCGGCGTTGCGCAACATTTCTGCGCGGATTTGCGAACCGGACGCCAAGATTAACTGTTTCATATTTTTCTCTTTGCAAGAATTCCCCGAACGGCCGCCGCTGTTTCTTCGATGGATCGGCGTGTGACGTCAATCACCGGAAGCCCGTGCTTCTCAAAGAACAACCTTGCGGAAGCCAGTTCGTTTTGAATGTCTTTCGCCTCAGCATAGGCGGTCAATTCTGGATTGCCCAGAATCTTCAGCCGATGCTGGCGGATTTGCGAAAGTCGGGTAGGGCTTGCGATAAGGCCGACGGCAGGAACACCTGCTTCGAGCGCTTCGATAAAGCTATCCGGAACCGGTTGATCCGGCACCAACGGCACATTCGCTGCACGGATACCTTGATACGCCAGATATATACAGGTCGGTGTCTTGGAGGTCCGACTAACGCCAACAAGAATAACTTCCGCCTGACGCAAGTATTCAGAACTCAAGCCGTCGTCATGCGAAATAGCGTAGTCGATCGCCGACACTCGCTCCAAATAGTCTTTGTCAACGGAATATTGCTTTCCGGGTTGACCTGTTGGTCGACTTCCATCAAGTTTTTCAAAGGCTTGCATGACTGGGTCTAGCAGCGAAATCGCTCGGTAACCTCCGGTTTTGCTCGCTATTTGTACCAAATTCGAGATTTCCGTGTTAACAGTTGTGTAAATCACAAGGTCAACATCGCCAAAACCGGCGATCAAAGTTTTGGCGCGTTCAATACTGCGAACAAAAGGATGCAGTGTAATCGCGACCGGCATCTCAACGAACTGGCTGGCTACGGCTTCGGCAGCTGCAGTGACGGTTTCGCCCGTGGCATCTGACATCAATATGATTTTAAATGTCTTGGACAAAGATTTACTCCGGAAAAGTCTCTGTGGACAAATTGGTGGGTAACTTTAGGAAAACTCCAAGCCATCCACACGGGTTTTTTTCAAATAGCGTTTTACACCCGTTTTACAATTTCACTCACTTTTTTATCCCTGTTGACGCATTTTTCTAGGCTATGTGGATAAAATTATGGGATTTTTACCGGAACCTTTAAAAATAATGCAAAAAGGCGGTCATGTCGCTATGGATAACTCTGTGCAAAAGAACTTAATTGCGGTAATCCCCATAACTCACGCCATCTACTATCAACCAACACTTCTCTTAAATATATTATTATTAAGAGGGAGAATAAAATGACCGGTTCGACAAAGAAATCTCTACTCCGCGTTCTCGCTGGAGAAACACTGGAAACACCTCCTGTATGGATGATGCGCCAAGCAGGGCGATATCTACCCGAATATCGCGAATTGCGCGCGACCGCGGGTGGATTCCTGGATCTTTGTTATAATCCGGAGTTTGCAACCGAAGTGACAATGCAGCCGATCAGACGGTATGGCTTTGATGCGGCGATCCTCTTTGCCGATATTTTGCTTTTACCCCAAGCATTAGGCATGGATCTTTGGTTTGAAACCGGAGAAGGACCACGACTTAATCCGGTTACTTGTACCGAAGATCTTAAGAAGCTGAAGAGCAAAGAAGAGATTCACGAAGTTCTTGGGCCTGTTTACGAGACTGTTAAGCGTCTTTCGGGAGAATTACCTAAAGAAACGACCTTGATCGGTTTTGCTGGAGCTCCTTGGACGGTTGCGACCTATATGGTGGCAGGTCGTGGAACACCGGATCAGGCACCAGCGCGGGAATGGATGTATCGTGATCCGGAAGGGTTTGGACAGCTCATCGATCTCGTAACGGAATCAACAATCGAATATCTGGCTAAACAAGTTGAGGCAGGCGCCGAAGTTATCAAGCTCTTTGACAGTTGGTCTGGCGCACTTGGCGGTTCCTGCTTTGAGGAATATGCCCTTAAACCCGCCATTCGAATTGCGACAGAACTTAAATCCCGTTTCCCGGGTCTACCCATAATTGGCTTCCCGCGTGGAGCAGGGGGCGGATACATCAAATTCGCGGATGCTGGCGTGTTTGACGGTGTCGCGATTGATACATCTGTTCCGGCAGATTGGGCGCGAGATGTCTTGCAGCCAAAAGTTGCAGTTCAGGGTAACCTTGACCCGATGCTTTTGATCACTGGCGGCGCGTCGCTCGAACGTGAAACAAAGCGTTTGGTGGAAATTCTTGGCAAAGGACCGTATATTTTCAACCTCGGGCATGGCATTACTCCACAAGGGGATCCCGCTAATGTCGAGAAAATGTTGAGATATATCAGAGGGTAAACCTATGTCTGACTTTTTGACTTCGGCATATCCGTGGATTTTGTCTTTGCATATCGTCTCGGTTATTTCCTGGATGGCAGGCATGTTCTATTTGCCGAGGTTGTTCGTTTATCACGTCGAAAAAGCTCCGGTAGGAAGTGAACAATCCGAAATATTCAAAATCATGGAGCGAAAGCTTTTATGGGCGATTATCAATCCTGCAATGACAGCCACATGGATTTTTGGGCTTTGTCTGGTTTTTACCCCCGGGATAATCGATTGGTCGACGATCTGGCCATGGATAAAAGGGGCCATGGTCATCACAATGTCCGGTTTTCACGGTTGGCTTTCTGCACGTCGTAAAGAGTTCGAGCGAGACGAAAACACACGAAGCGGGCGAACCTACCGACTGGCAAATGAAGTTCCGACCATATTGATGCTGGTCACCGTGTTTATGGTCATTCCAAAACCGTTTTAATCACTATTTGACATTTGGCTGGAAATATCGCTATTTGGCGACAAGCACGGGCGGTTCTCGCCCAAGATGTGTGTTCCCCGATTGAATTGCATAACAAGGCGATGGTCCTGTATGCGTAGAGCTATGGTAATTTTATGACTATCGAAAAACTGTCACTGGCCGAACTTAAGGCCAAAACACCCGCCGATCTTTTGAAAATGGCGGAAGAACTGGAAATCGAAAACGCGTCGACTATGCGGAAAGGCGACATGATGTTCGCCATTCTCAAAGAGATGGCGGATGAAGGCGTTGAGATTTCCGGCGATGGCGTGGTGGAAGTCCTGAAAGACGGTTTTGGCTTTTTGCGTTCACCTGCGGCGAACTATTTGGCTGGCCCGGAAGATATTTATGTGAGCCCCGAACAAATCCGCAAATTTTCTCTTCGGACTGGCGACACCGTTGACGGTGTAATCCGCGCGCCGGAAGAGGGGGAGAAGTACTTTGGTCTGGTCGATGTTTCGCTTATTAATTTCGAAGACCCGGATAAAACCAAGCACAAGATCAACTTTGATAACCTGACTCCGCTCTACCCGGAAGAGCGGTTGAAGATGGAAATCGAAGATCCGAGCATTAAGGATAAAACGGCACGCATTATCGATTTGGTTGCACCGATTGGTAAGGGCCAGCGCTCTTTGATTGTTGCGCCACCTAGAACCGGTAAGACTATGATTTTGCAGAATATTGCACACTCGATCGAGAAAAATCATCCAGAGTGTTTCTTGATTGTGCTTCTGGTTGACGAGCGACCGGAAGAAGTTACCGATATGCAGCGTAGCGTGAAAGGCGAGGTTGTGGCCTCAACCTTTGATGAACCAGCAGCACGTCACGTGGCGGTAGCGGAAATGGTAATCGAGAAAGCCAAACGTCTGGTCGAGCACAAACGCGATGTTGTTATTTTGCTCGACTCCATCACCCGTCTCGGTCGCGCGTTCAATACCGTGGTGCCGTCATCGGGCAAGGTTTTAACTGGTGGTGTTGATGCCAACGCTTTACAACGGCCGAAACGGTTTTTCGGTGCGGCACGTAATATCGAGGAGGGTGGTTCGCTTACGATTATCGCTACCGCTTTGATCGATACCGGTAGCCGTATGGACGAAGTTATCTTTGAGGAATTCAAAGGAACCGGTAACTCCGAAGTTGTCCTTGATCGCAAGATTGCCGACAAACGCGTATTCCCGGCGATCGATATTCTCAAATCCGGCACGCGGAAAGAGGAGCTGTTGGTTGAACGCAGTGAGCTGACGAAAACCTTCCTGCTTCGCCGGATTCTGAACCCGATGGGCACTACCGATGCAGCGGAATTCCTGTTGGGCAAGATGAAACAAACAAAGACTAACTCCGAGTTCTTTGATTCTATGAACAGCTAGTAGAGTATTGCCCAACAATAACAATAGGTTAAAGCTATGCATGACACGATTTTTGCATTGGCAACGGCGCGCGGGCGCGCGGGTGTTGCAGTCGTGCGAATCTCCGGTCCTATGGCCTGGGAAACTGCGTCGTCTTTACTGGATGATCTTCCCAATCCTAAACGTCCGGCGGTTCGGGTAATTCGATCGCAGGATGGTGAAGCGATAGATGAGGCCTTGGTCCTCGTTTTCGATCACGGCGCCAGTTTTACTGGCGAGCGAGTCGTCGAACTTCAACTGCATGGTTCGTCTGCTGTTATTGCGGCAGTTCTCAAGGAGCTTTCGGCTCTACCGAGTGTTCGCATGGCTGAAGCAGGCGAGTTTACGCGGCAGGCTTTGGAAAACGGGCGGTTGGATTTGGCGCAAGTCGAAGGGCTGGCCGATTTGATCGACGCCGAAACAGAAGCGCAGAGGCGTCAGGCATTAAAGGTTATGCGTGGGTCCTTGAGCGAAAAAGCGATGAAATGGCGCGAAGAGTTGATGCGCGCCGTAGCTTTGCTCGAAGTAACAATAGATTTCGCGGACGAAGAGGTTCCTGTTGACGTTACACCGGAAGTGTTGAGTCTGATATCTTCGGCACGCGCGGAAATGCAGAAAGAAGCAGAGGGCGGACGGATATCCGAACAAATCCGTGATGGTTTCGAGGTTGCGATTGTTGGCCGACCAAACGTTGGAAAATCTACACTTTTGAATGCGTTATCAAAAAGAGAAGCAGCGATTACGTCGTCGGTAGCGGGAACCACACGAGATGTTATCGAGGTTCGTATGGACTTGGATGGTTTGCCAATTACGCTACTTGATACGGCTGGGCTAAGAGAAACCTCTGACGAAATTGAAATTCTTGGGGTAGAGCGTGGCATGGCTAGAGCGACGGCTGCGGACTTGAGGGTGTTCTTGTTGGATTCCGAAGAGGTGGTTGAAGGTCTGGGCGTCGAAGTGCAGACAGGCGACATCGTTGCTTATGGAAAAGCTGATCTGCAGACAGCAAGCGGTTTGGCGGTTTCTGGTTTGACCGGAGCAGGTGTTGATGAGCTGCTATCAATTCTGTCGTCGGAACTGGAAAATAGAGCATCAGGTGCTAGTTCTGCGGTTCGTGAAAGGCATCGTGTAGCGCTGTTGAGGGGTGTTGACGCGTTGAATAGAGCTGAGGAGCACTTGAATTCCGGCTCCGAGTGGTCTGAGTTTTCGGCCGAAGAAATGCGGCAAGCACTTCGCGCCCTTGATTCTTTGATAGGCAGAGTAGATGTAGAGAGCATACTTGGCGTAATTTTCTCAAGTTTCTGTATCGGAAAGTAGGATTGTTTCACGTGAAACATATGTTTGATGTAATCGTTATTGGTGGTGGACACGCAGGTGCTGAGGCAGCACAGGCGTCGCATCGTATGGGCGCAAACACGGCTTTGATTACGCTATCTTTCGACAAAATTGGGGAAATGTCCTGTAATCCAGCCATTGGCGGGTTGGGAAAAGGGCACCTCGTTCGTGAAATCGACGCACTTGATGGTGTTATGGGCCGTGCTGCTGACGCTACGGGAATCCAGTTTCGGTTGTTAAATAGAAGAAAAGGCCCAGCGGTGCAGGGCCCGAGAGCGCAGACTGATCGAAAGCTCTATAAAGCAGCGATGCAGGCAGAGTTCCGCAACAAGGAAAATTTGACGGTCATTGATTCCGAGGTTTCCGATTTCATTCTGGCTAGTGGACGTGTCGCAGGAGTGATTCTCGGCGATGGAGTTAAGATTTTCGCGCATTCGGTGGTTTTAACGGCGGGTACTTTCCTGCGTGGAGTAATACACATAGGCGGCGAGACCAGTGAGGGCGGCCGGATGGGTGACAGGCCTTCCGTTCCGCTCGCGCAAAGTATCGAAAACTTGGACCTGCCGTTGGGTCGTCTAAAGACTGGGACGCCTCCTCGTCTGGATGGAAACACTATCGACTGGTCCGGTCTTGAAATGCAGGCCGGTGATGCCGAACCGGCGATGTTTTCTACCTTTTCGAGTCGCCCTTCAGTGAAGCAGGTTTCTTGCGGAATCACCCATACAAATTCTCTAACTCATGAAATTATTGAAAAAAACCTGCAGAAATCGGCAATGTATGGCGGTAACATCGAGGGCGTTGGACCGCGTTACTGCCCTTCGATCGAGGACAAAATAGTACGGTTTGCAGACAAGTCTTCCCATCAGGTTTTTCTTGAACCGGAAGGGTTGGATGTTTCCACGATATACCCAAACGGCATATCGACGTCATTGCCGCTTGATGTGCAGGAGAAATATGTCCGATCGATAGTTGGCCTGGAGAATGTCAACATTTTGCAACCAGGGTATGCAATCGAATATGACTACATTGATCCTCGTGCACTTCGGTCTACCATGGAAGTGAAGGCGGTATCCGGTCTGTATTTCGCCGGGCAGATCAATGGTACTACCGGCTATGAAGAGGCTGCAGCGCAAGGTCTGGTCGCTGGTTTGAATGCAGCGCTAGCCGCGAAAGGGCGTGAACCGGTGGTTTTCGATAGAGCTGATGGATATTTAGGCGTCATGATTGATGACCTCGTAACGCGCGGGGTTTCTGAGCCTTACCGTATGTTCACATCGCGAGCCGAATACCGACTGTCGCTTCGTGCTGACAATGCAGATCAGAGGCTTACGCCGATTGGTATCGACCTAGGATGTGTATCTCAGAAGCGTAAAAAACTATTTGGAGAACGAATTGCCGCGCTGGATAAAGCTAAATCCGCGTGTGAAGTCCACCAATTGCTTCCGACGGAGGCAGAGGCCTTCGGAATACGTATAAACAAGGACGGAGTGCGTCGTTCGGGGTTGGATCTTTTGTCTTATCCAGATGTTACAATCGAAAAGTTGGCGGAAATTTGGCCTGATCTTGATGCAATACCGGCTAATATTCGTGCGCAGGTGGAAAATGATGCCAGGTACCTGCCTTATATTGAGCGACAGAAGAATGACGTCGAAGCGATGAGGCGTGATGAAGCTCTGCAAATTCCGGCCGGATTCAATTATGACGTCATTATTGGGCTGTCGAATGAGCTGCGCGGAAAATTGACAACAATTCAGCCATCAACCTTAGGGCAGGCGGGAAGAATTGACGGCATGACGCCTGCTGGATTGACCTTGCTTCTTGCGAATATTCGTAAGCCCAACAAGAAAAAACGCGCATGACGGCCATTTCTATCACAGAAGAAACCTTCGCTTCTAACTTCGGTGTTTCACGTGAAACAATTGACCGATTGAAGGTGTATGTGGAACTGCTCAAAAAGTGGAACCCTAAAATCAACCTTGTAGCCAAATCGACGATGGATAAAGTTTGGCATCGCCATATTGCAGATTCAGCTCAGTTGTGGGCACTTGCACCAAGCGGAGCGAAAAGCTGGGTGGATATTGGCTCGGGTGCGGGTTTTCCGGGTCTGGTTATTGCCGCGATCGCTGCAGAGAAAGCACCTGAATTGACGGTAACGCTTGTTGAAAGCGATAGGCGTAAGGCGATATTCCTACAGACAGTAACTCGCGCAATGAATGTTTCAGTTCAGGTGGTTACAAAACGTATTGAAAGCCTCGAGCCGCAAAATGCCGACATATTGTCGGCTCGCGCACTGGCGTCACTATCTCAACTGCTTGAATATGCTGAGAAACATAGGAAACCTAGTGGAATATGTTTATTTCCTAAAGGCGCGCGTGCGGAATTGGAATTGACCGAGGCGGCAACATGTTGGCATATATCACATACAACCAACGCCAGCGTGACCGATCCAGATGCGGTCATTTTATCCATCGGAGAGTTCCAACGTGCCTAAAGCTACTGAGACCACGGCGAAACCAGCTACGATAATCGCAGTGGCGAACCAGAAGGGCGGCGTGGGGAAGACGACGACTGCAATTAATCTGGGAACAGCTTTGGCCGCCGTCGGGCGCAAGGTTTTGTTGATTGACCTTGATTCTCAGGGTAATGCGTCAACTGGCCTCGGTATTTCCCCGGATATGCGAGAGGTCACGACTTACGATCTTTTGTTGGGTGATACGGATCTGTCGTCCGTAGCGCAGGAAACTATGATCCCGAATTTTTACATCGCTCCGTCAACTAATGATTTAAGTTCAGCGGATGTGGACATGGTTAACGATCCGAATCGTGTTTTACGGATGCGGAAGGCGCTTACATCTGAAAATGCCGTGGCCTGCAGTTTTGACTATATACTGATCGATTGCCCACCGTCGCTGAACTTGCTGACCGTTAACGCGATGGTCGCCGCCACCTCGGTACTGGTACCACTACAATGCGAGTTTTTCGCACTCGAGGGGTTGTCACAGCTCATGTTGACGATCCGCGAGGTAAAGCAGTCCTTGAACCCGCAGCTGAAGATCCAGGGGATTGTTTTGACGATGTATGACCGGCGGAATAACCTTTCTAGTCAGGTCGAAGAAGATGTGCGTGAAAACCTCGGCGACTTGGTGTATGAAACTATTATCCCGCGTAACATCCGTTTAAGCGAGGCGCCGTCGCATTCGGTTCCTGCACTGATTTACGATCATAAGAGTTCCGGTAGTTTGGCATATCAAAAGCTGGCGGCGGAATTATTAGGCCGCATGCAAGATAACGTAACAGGTTGAAAATAAAGAACAATGGCAAAGAAAACTGAACGTAAAAGTCTTGGTCGCGGCCTTTCCGCGCTTCTGGCAGATGTTAATCTCGATGATGACGGAATTAGCAACGAAACCGGAGGCAAGCCCTCCACCAACGTTGAAGTTCCTATTGAAAAAATCCGCGCTAATCCGGATCAACCCCGCCGCACATTTGTCGAGAAAGACCTTGAAGACCTTACGGCCTCAATAGCGGAAAAAGGGGTCATTCAGCCTTTGATCGTTCGACCAGATCCGGGCAATCCGGGTGACTACCAGATTGTCGCTGGCGAACGTCGTTGGCGTGCGGCACAGCGCGCCAAGCTGCATGAAATCCCTGTTCTAGTTCGCGACCTGAGCGATACAGAGGTTCTAGAGCTTGCCATCATCGAAAACATCCAGCGCGCAGATCTGAACGCTGTGGAGGAGGCAATGGGCTATCGGCAGCTCATGGACAGGTTTGGCCACACGCAGGAAAAGCTGGCCGAAGCATTGGGCAAGAGCCGTAGCCATATCGCCAATCTTCTCCGTTTGTTGAATTTGCCAGCCGAAGTGCTGGAATACCTGCGTGACGGTCGTATATCCGCCGGCCACGCGCGTGCGTTGGTGCCAGCAGACGATCCGGTGTCGCTAGCCCGCGAGATTATTTCGAGAGAACTTTCGGTTCGCCAGACAGAAGCCTTGGCAAAGTCGAAAAAGCCGGCCCCAGCCCCAAAGCGTCGCTTGAAGCCAACGAAAGATGCCGACACACGCGCAATCGAGTCGGACTTGACGGCTCATCTGGGTGTCAAAGTCAGCATTGATCACAAACCGGGCGGCGAAAGTGGCGAGATACGTTTGAAGTATTCGGATTTAGAGCAGCTTGACGGGATATGTCGTTTGTTGTCCAGCTAGTTATTGATCGGGTCTAGTCCAGATGAAAAAAGACACCACACTTAACACAACTATCTGAATAATAACGATATAAGTCGGTGCCCCAAACAAGAATGCTAGACCTACGACCGCCAGCATGGAGCCGGCGGATAGAAGCTTTGATCGCCTGCTGATTGCCCCGCGATCCTGCCAGTCCAAGATTGCAGGGCCAAAATTCGGATGCGAGATAAGCCAATTGTGGGCGCGTTTGGACGATTTTCCAAATCCAAAGGCGGCGAGCAAGAAAAATGGTACGGTTGGTAAAAGTGGTAGAAATATTCCGACCACGCCCAAAACTAGGCTAATTGTACCAAGGGCAAACCAAAAGTATCGCATTTATTCTTCCAAAAGTTGCCGGAGAACCGCATTTAATACCGGTTTGCCTTTGGATGTCGCCTTCAAATTGGAATTCTCAAGCGATACAAACCGTTCTTCGAGTAAGTAATTCAATCCGTCCGAATTTAAGGGCGCACCATTTAACGCAGCAAATCGGTCCAAATCGGTTCCCTCGGCTAATCGCAGAGACATCATCAGATACTCGCTAGCCTGATCCGGCTTTGTAACTTCTTCGGAACTTTTTCGACCCCACCCGTTTTGAGCAACAGCATTTAGCCATTGGTCCGGATTCTCGAATGTTTCCGTCGCATACTTTTTGCCTTCAACAGTCGTTCGCCCGTGCGCCCCAGGTCCAATCCCGACGTAGTCACCATACCGCCAGTATATCAGATTATGTCGGCTCTCGGCTCCGGCACGGGCGTGGTTAGATGTTTCATAAGCGGATAAGCCCAGACGTTCGCAAACCTCTTGTGTTCGAAAATACATATCCGATGCTAGATCGTCGTTTGGAAGGTTCCGAAGCTTTCCGCGTGCATATAGGTCGCCAAACCTCGTGCCTTCTTCAATGGTCAGTTGGTAGAGCGAGAGGTGGTCGACAGCCATATCAATCGCCTCAACCAATTCCGCCTCCCATTCATCTACTGTTTGGCCTTGTCTTGCGTAAATGAGGTCAAAACTAACGCGATCGAACTGTTTTCTGGCGATATCAAAAGCGGCACGCGCCTCGGCAACGGAGTGCATTCGGCCGAGAGCTTTCAAATCCGCGTCCCGTAGCGACTGTATCCCCATCGACACTCGGTTTACGCCCGCATCGGCGTATCCGGCGAACCGACCAGCTTCGACTGACGTTGGATTTGCCTCCAGCGATATTTCGGTGGTTTTTGGTAGCGTCCAAACTTTGCCAATTTCTTCGATTACTGCGGCAACAGTTTCCGGAGGCATTAAACTTGGTGTGCCGCCGCCAAAGAAAATGGTGTCCACTCGCCTATCGGGGATTTCCGACGCGCTGCGCCGGATATCGACAAGCAACGCCTCGCGCCACTTATCTTGATCTATTTCACGTGAAACATGGCTGTTGAAGTCGCAGTAGGGGCATTTGTGCATGCAAAATGGCCAATGAACATAGACCCCAAAGCCAGCATCTTGCCAGTCTTCCATATTCAGCCTTTAAACGCTGTAACTTCGATTTCAACAAGCATTTCAGGCTTGATAAGTCCTGCAATCACCATCGTTGCAGCTGGACGGATTTCGCTGAATGCCTCGCCAAGCGCCGGGATAAGTTCATCAACGAGATCAACATCGGTTACAGTGTACTGAACCCGAACGATGTCGGACATTTCAAAACCGGCGGACTCAAGAACGCCCGCAATTGTTCGGAAACAGTTGCGCGCCTGATCTGCTATACCCGATGGCATTTCCATCGTCTCGTAATCGTAGCCGGTTACGCCCGAAACAAAGCACCATCCGCCTTTAACGATTGCGCGGCTGTATCCCATGGTATTTTCGAACGGGGATCCGGTTGAAATACGTGTTGCGTGGCTCATTCAAAACATCCTTTTACCAGCTTGTTAAAGGCATCCGCTCGATGGCTGATTTTATTCTTTTCCCATCGGTCCATTTCGCCGAATGTTATGTCGTAACCATCCGGCATGAACATAGGATCAAAGCCGTGACCCTCTTCACCGCGCATTGGCCAGACGCATTGGCCATCAATCTTGCCCTCGAACACTTCGTCATGACCATCGGGCCACGCTAAAACCAAAGTGCTGCAAAACCGGGCGGTGCGCGGGGCAGGGGCATTTAACGCCTCAAGCTTCTCCCAAACTTTTGTCATCGCCATCGGAAAATTGCGACCCCCGGGGGTTTCGGACCAGTCGGCCGTATAAACGCCCGGTGCGCCGCCTAAGGCGTCGACCTCGATACCACTGTCGTCCGCCAATGCAGGCAATCCACTGGCTTTGGCGGCGGCATGCGCCTTGATCCGTGCGTTACCGACAAAGTTATCCTCGGTCTCTTCCGGTTCCGGCAACCCAAGTTCCGCATTTGACATAATTTCGATACCGTAAGGTTCAAGCAGCCGGATAATTTCCTCCAGCTTGCCCTTGTTATGGGTCGCAACAAGCAACTTGGGTTCGGTAAACTTTCGCATCAGGCGATTGCAGCTTTCTGTGCTGTAACCAGCTCCCCAATGCCTTTTTCAGCCAAATCCATCAGCGTGTTGAATTCGTCGCGCGAGAATGTGGCCCCTTCGGCTGAACCCTGAATTTCAACAAGTCCACCAGCACCCGTTAAAACGAAGTTTGCATCTGTACCCGCGTCGCTATCTTCGAGATAATCGAGGTCTAGCACCGGCTGCCCACCATAAATACCACATGAAACAGCGGCGATGTGGTCTGTCAGCGGGTTTTCTTTGATGTCGCCAGCCTTGAGTAGTTTATCAACCGCCAAACGTAACGCGACCCAACCGCCTGTGATCGCAGCACAGCGTGTGCCGCCGTCAGCCTGTATAACGTCGCAGTCAACAGTAATTTGACGCTCGCCCAAAGCGACACGGTCAACGCCCGCACGAAGGCTGCGGCCAATCAGGCGCTGGATTTCCTGCGTGCGACCCGACTGCTTGCCAGCCGTCGCTTCACGGCGCATCCGCGAACCGGTCGAGCGCGGCAACATCCCGTATTCTGCCGTAACCCAGCCAAGGCCAGAGTTGCGCAGGAAAGGCGGCACGCGCTCTTCAAGCGACGCAGTACAAAGCACATGCGTGTCGCCACATTTGATCAGGCACGAGCCCTCGGCATGTTTGGTGACATTGGTTTCAATAACGATGTCACGCATAATGTCAGTATTACGGCCAGATGGGCGCATGGAAGCCTCCGTTGGGTTAGGTTTTCCAGCGTCTTAAACAAAGACCGGCCTTGCGTCCATCCTTGCGATTGACCCTTTCTATCGGAATGCATAGTTTCATGTGAACCTAGGTGCCCGATCATGACCATTGCCACCCCACTTTCCGACCTCAACAACCGTAGCCGCGAGGTTTTCCGGCAAGTGGTCGAGTCTTATCTTGCGACGGGTGATCCGGTCGGCTCGAAAACTTTGACCGAAGCCCTAACGGAAAAGGTTTCACCCGCTACTGTCCGGAATGTGATGCAGGACCTGGAGCAGCTTGGCTTGCTGGATTCACCGCATAGTTCCGCCGGCCGCATTCCAACACAAGTCGGATTGCGGATGTTTGTCGACGGGCTGCTGGAGGTAGGTTCCGTTTCGGGTTCGGAGCGGACCGAAATCGAACGATCGCTCGATTCAAATGAGCCCGATATCGGCGGACTTTTGAGCAAAGCCGGTTTGATGTTGTCAGGGCTAACTCAAGGGGCGAGTCTGGTTTTAACGCCAAAAACAGAATCTCCGATCAAGCATCTGGAGTTTGTCGCCCTTTCGCTGGACCGCGCGTTGGTAGTTTTGGTTACCGCGGATGGTCAGGTGGAAAACCGTTTGTTTACGCCGCCGATGGGTCTGACCCCTTCGGCGATGCGCGAGGCAGCAAATTTTCTGAACACGATCCTGGAAGGCCACACCGTTTCGCAGATGCAAAGCGTTGTCGCGCACGAAATCGAGCGCCACCGGCAGGAACTCGATAAGCTGTCCCAAAGTCTGATCGAAGACGGCTTGGCGATCTGGGTCGACGAACAAGATGGCCGAGACCGCCTGATTGTTCGTGGCCGCGCGAATCTTGTCGAAGAGGGAGCCTCTGAAATTGATTTGGAGCGCATCCGGCAGTTGTTTGACGACCTTGAACGCAAGCGCGATTTGGCACAATTGCTCGATTTGACCGAAGGCGGGGACGGAGTTCGGATTTTTATTGGCTCGGAGAACAAACTTTTCTCACTTTCGGGTTCCTCTTTGGTGGTTTCCCCTTATATGAACGCTGAGCGAAAAATTATTGGCGCTGTGGGCGTAATTGGACCGACCCGACTTAATTACGGGCGGATTGTTCCAATCGTTGACTATACGGCGCAACTGGTGGGCAGATTGGTGTCCCGCCGGACATGACAAAGAAGGCAAGTAAATGACCGACGAAAAAGATACTCCGTTTTTGGATGAAATCGACGAAATCGAGGATGATTTGGACCTGGAAGAAGATGTTCTTGCGGAGCCGGATCTGGAGGGCCTGATCAAAGAGCGGGACCAACTGAAGGACCGTCTTTTGCGAGCTTTTGCGGAAACTGAAAACCTTCGCAAGCGTGCCGAGCGGGACCGCCGGGATGCTGAAACCTATGGCGGTACAAAACTGGCGCGTGATTTGCTGTCGGTTCAGGACAACCTTGGGCGTGCGCTTGATAACATCGACGACGATTTGCGCGAAAAGCATAAATCCTTGACCGAAGGGCTTGAGCTGACATTGCGCGAATTGCTTTCGGTGTTCGAGAAGCACAAAATTTTGAGTGTCGCGCCGGAAATTGGCGACAAATTCGACCCGAAAATGCATCAGGCGATGTTTGAAGCACCCGTTCCGAACACAACCAAAGGCTCCATTATTCAGGTAATGGCTACCGGCTTTGCGATTGGTGACCGATTGTTGCGCGCCGCACAGGTTGGCGTTTCCTCCAACACGAGCAAACCCGAATCCACGGAAAAAGCAGAAGACTAACGTTTGGCTTTCTCGCCAGCGTTTATTTCCGGAATCCCCAACGCGTCGGCGAGCCTTGCTTTTGCCGACCCCGGACGCAGCGGTTTTTGCTGCGTCTCGGACGGGGCCCAGCCAGTAAGAAACACGATCTCGAAAGTCGCGTTAATCCGACCATCCGGACCGGTGTAATTTTCCGAATAGATTTCCATCGCCCGCAACAAGGTTTTCCGCCGCATCGGCACCTTGCGTCGCGCGTACATCACGTTGGTTTCCCCCATCGCCCGCAGGTCTTGCATCAGGTGAAGGGGTGTTTGGTAGGTCACGTTTAATTTCACCGAATCCGCAACCGGTAGCGCCAATCCCGCACGTTGAATTAACCCGCCGAGATCGCGAATTTCCCCCATCGGGGCGATACGTGGGGACAGGCCGCCTTCAATTTCCGCTTCCGCTTCTGCCAGTGCCGTGCGCAGTTCATGCAAGGTTTGCCCGCCGAACATCACTGCTAACATCAGGCCGTCCGGTTTCAATGCGCGCCGCATTTGTACCAACTGACCCACGGGGTCATTCGCCCAATGCAGCGCCATTCCATGAATTACCAAATCCAACGATGATTCGGCGAGATTCAACGTTTCCTGATCTGCAGCAGGTGAAAACCCCGGAAATCCGATGGTTTCGATCCATAAACCCGCTTTTGGACCGACGACGGCCGCGTCACGAAAGGTTTTATTAACCTCTTGCAGTCTTTCTGAGACTTGGTCGGCAACTTCGAGATGCAGGAAATTTCCTTTATCACCAAACCCGACCGCCCGCGCGCGGCGTAGGGCAAGCAATGAACGATCAAAAAGGTCCGGTGGTGTTTGCATATTATAAGATTCCTTTGACGAGACAGATAAACCGCATTGCCCACAAGGGAAAGGGCGTGTTGGAGGCGATTAGCGGCGTAGTTTATCCACCGCTATGTATGATATGTCGGGAGCCCACTGAATTAAGTGCCAGTCTATGTGGAGAATGTTGGTCGGAGACGAGCTTTATTGCGGGGTTGGTGTGCGATGCTTGCGGTACGCCGTTGCCCGGTGAAAATTGCGGTGCAGATATTCACTGTGACTCTTGTCTTAACGACCGGCCGTCATGGGATAGGGGGCGCGCAGCCGTGGTTTACAGCGGCGTTGGTCGGCGGGCGGTTCTTGGCCTTAAGCATGGTGATCGGTTGGATATGGGTAGGCCGTTGGCTGAGTGGATGGCGCGATCCGGTGCTCCTTTACTGAAAACAGCCGACATAATTGTGCCGGTTCCACTGCATTGGCGACGATTGGTGAAGCGGCGCTATAACCAGTCGGCCGAGTTGGCGCGGCACTTATCGGTTATTTCAGGAACGCCGCTGATACCGGACTTGTTGGTGCGCGATAAGGCAACCCCGTCGCAAGATGGCTTGAGCCGGATTGAGCGCCACGAAAACCAGCTCGGGGTATTTTCACTGCACAAGCGCCGACCGATTGCAAAAAACATATTGCTGGTCGACGATGTAATGACAACGGGCGCTACGCTTTCCGCTTGCGCTGATACTTTGCGCGCAGCCGGCGCGGAACGAATTGACGCGCTTGTTCTTGCGCGCGTTGCGCGTGAGCAATGAAGCCCTATATAAGGGCGAAACATTCTTACGGAGTACCGGCATGAAACCCGTCGAAATATACACAACACCGATTTGCGGATTTTGTACCGCAGCAAAACGCCTTCTGGATAAGAAAGGCGTCGAATACACTGAATACAATGTGATGATGAATTCGGAAAAGCGCGCAGAGATGAATCAACGCAGCAATGGTGGTCGCACCGTGCCGCAAATCTTCATTGACGGTAAGCCAATTGGTGGTTGCGATGACCTGTTTGATCTCGAACATGATGACGTTCTTGATAAGCTTTTGGCCAGCTAATCCATGAAAGTTGCTCTGGTTCAGTTAACTTCGAGTAATGATCCGAGCGCAAACCTGCAAAAAGTTGAAACGTTTATTCGCGAGGCCCATGCAGGTGGCGCGGAGTTTGTGCTGACACCAGAGACGACCAACATCATTTCCTCAAACCGGAAGCAACAAGCCGAGGTATTGAATACCGAGGGTGATGACCCGTCTCTTGCCCGTCTGCGAGAACTGGCTTCGGAATTGGACATCTGGCTTTTGATCGGATCGCTCGGGATAAAAACCGGCGATACGGACGGGCGTTTCGCAAACCGTTCGTTTCTGATTTCTCCGGCGGGCGAAATTCAAGCGCGTTACGACAAGATTCATATGTTCGACGTGGATTTGGGCAATGGCGAGGTTTACCGCGAATCTTCGGCTTATCGTCCGGGTACGAAGGCGACGCTGGCCAAGACGGATATTGGCAACATCGGAATGACGATTTGCTACGATATGCGGTTTTCAACGCTTTATCGGCAGTTGGCGCAGGCAGGGGCGGAAATACTAACCGCTCCGGCGGCGTTTACCGTACCGACCGGCCGCGCACATTGGGAAACCTTGCTGCGGGCGAGGGCGATCGAAAACGGATGTTTTGTATTGGCGCCAGCGCAGGTTGGCACGCATGATTGTGGTGGGATTACGAAGCGAAAAACCTATGGCCACTCGCTGATCATTTCCCCTTGGGGCGAGGTTCTTGCCGATGGTGGCGAAACGGAAGGCGTGACTTTTGCCGACTTGGACCTTAACGATGTTAAGAAAGCACGCGCAAAGATACCGTCACTGCAACATGATCGCGAATTTGAACCGCCCGAGGCCTGATGTCTGACAAATTAACAAACGACCCGCTTGCGATTGCACTGTTCGGTGAAATATCGGCGGTGGAACAAATGGCGCGGACCCGGTTTAGCCGGGCGTTGCCAAAGGGTATGGAGCTGTCGCATTTTACGGTTCTGAACCATTTCGCGCGGTTGGGTGGCGAGAAAACACCAGCGCAACTGGCACGGATTTTCCATGTAACCAAAGGCGCGATGACGAATACGCTCTCCAAACTGGAATCAGCGGGCTATGTGCATATTAGACCGGATTGGGATGACGCGCGGCGGAAATTTGTGTCGATCAGTCCGGCTGGGCATACTGCACGAGACGAAGCCGTGCGCGCGATCGCGCCGGTGTTTGACGATGCGGTCGAAAGCCTTGGCCAAGAAAAAATCCGCGCGGCTTTGCCAATCCTTAGAGATTTGCGGACGTTCTTGGCGAAAGACGGTTAACGCTAGGTGGGCTTTACGCTGGCTGTCACGTAATTGACGGATAAATCCCGATCCGAGATCGACCACGACCAAAGCAGCGGATTGAAAACAAAGCCTTTGCGGTCGACGGGGGTTAGGCCAGCGCCTGTGATCAGATCAAAAAGCTCGTCCGGCGTGATAAATTTATGCCACTCATGAGTGCCTTTTGGCAGCCAACGCATAATCACTTCGGCCCCGATGATCGAAGCCATATAACTTTTCGGGTTGCGGTTGATGGTCGAACATAACATCAGGCCACCCGGTTTTAGCAGTTGCTGGCAGGCCGTCAGATACCCTGACGGGTCGGCGACATGCTCGATGACTTCCATATTTAGCACGACGTCGAACTGCTCGGTGGCCTCGGCCAAGGCCTCGGCGGTTGTATTGCGATAATCAATGTCGAGACCGGACTGCTTGGCGTGTACTTCTGCCACCGGAATGTTGCCGGCAGCCGCATCTGCACCAACCACAGTTGCACCCAATCGTGCCATAGGTTCGGACAAAAGACCGCCGCCACAGCCGATATCAAGTAGGCGCAAGCCCTCGAACGGGCGAATCGAGGCGGGATCACGACCGAACTCTGCACAAATCTGTTGCACGATGTATTCGAGCCGAATGGGGTTCATTTCGTGCAACGGCTTGAACTTCCCTTTAGGATCCCACCATTCGGCAGCCATGGCTTCGAACTTGGCGACCTCTGCGGGGTCTACAGTAACGGTTGTTTGCGTTGCACTCATCTTTCCTACCTGCCATGTTGGGGCGAATATCTAACTAATAGAGCATATATGCTGGAACATGCGAGCCATAAAGACGCGAAAGCGCGTCGCACGCTTTACCCTGCACGCGACGCGTTTCATCAGCAAACGCTGGAGGTGTCCGGAGGGCACTCGATTTACGTCGAGCAATCAGGGCGCGAAGACGGAGAGCCGGTAGTTGTTTTACACGGCGGACCAGGTGGCGGCTGTAGCCCTGCGATGCGCAGGTTCTTCGATCCGGACCGTTACCGTGTGATTTTGTTTGATCAGCGTGGCTGTGGTAAATCCAGGCCGTATGCAAGTGTTGAAAAGAACACCACGTGGGATTTGATTGAAGACATCGAGGTTATTCGCGAGGCGTTGGGCATCCGAAAGTGGACAGTATTTGGTGGTTCATGGGGTGCAACGCTTTCGTTGCTGTATGCCCAGACACACCCCGCTTTTGTAAAAGCACTGGTTCTACGCGGTATTTTTACGATGACGCAAGCCGAGCTTGATTGGTTTTATGGTGGCGGAGCAGGGCAGTTCTGGCCCGAAGCGTGGACTGCTTTTTCAAATATGGTCGACAAAGAAGAGCGAGGCGACCTGATCGAGGCTTATCGCAAGCGGCTGTTCGGGAAGATCGATGCTGATGTGATACGGTTTTCGCGCGCTTGGGCGGCTTGGGAGAATACGCTCGCGACACTCGATTCAAAAGGGCATGGGGGCAAGGTGCCAGCCTATTATGCCCGCGCGTTCTCGCGGATCGAAAACCACTATTTCACAAACAAAGGGTTTTTGCGCGAAGACAAACAGATTTTCGCCGATATGAACAAGATCAAGCATATTCCCGGGTACATTGTGCAAGGGCGGTACGATATGATTTGCCCACCGCATACGGCCCACTCCTTACACGCGTTGTGGCCAAAATCCGAGTTACGGCTGGTTCGGGCTGGTCACGCGATGTCCGAGCCCGCGATCGCGTCAGAACTGGTCGGTATTATGAACGAGCTGGCCTGATGGGCGCCAAATATGTGCGCATCGTCCTCGTTGTCCTTATAATTATCGGTGTTGCCTATCTCGCAAATATGGCGGGAGACTGGATTAGCCAGCGTTTGAAAATGGAAATTACACCGGAAAACGAGAATTTGGTTTTTGGGGCAACTGTGTTTGCCATTGTCCTTTACGCACTGCTGATTTCTTTACCTTTTGTGCCTGGTGTGGAAATCGGGATCGGGTTGATGGTGATGTTCGGTACACCAATCGCGATACCGGTATATATTTCGACCATAATCGGGTTGAGCTTGGGGTTCGTTATTGGCCGGTTGGTTCCCGAAAAAATCATATGCGGATGTTTTGACTTTCTCGGCATGTCACGGATTAGCGGAATGTTGCGGGATTTGGCGCGCAAGCCGGTGCAGGAGCGCATGAATATGCTGGTCGAACGCGCCCCGACGCGGTTTATTTCGTTTCTATTACGCAACAGGTACGTTGCGATTGCGGTTGCGTTTAATATTCCCGGTAATTCCGTGATTGGCGGAGGCGGCGGGATTGCATTTATCGCCGGTCTAAGCCGGTTGTTCAGCTTTCCGCTCTATTTGCTGGCAGTTGTTATTGGCGTTTCACCCGTTGTGATCCTGTTTTTGATCTTCGGACCCTCTGTACTTGGGTAAATCTAAAACGTTGCTGCCAATCGCGATCCCTGATTGATCGCTCGTTTAGCGTCGAGTTCCGCCGCAACATCTGCGCCACCAATTATATGTGCCGAAATACCTTTTGCCTCCAACGCATCGGCCAGTGAACGTTCCGGCAACTGCCCTGCGCATAGAACAACCGTGTCGACCTCTAATAGCCGAGGGTTTTCATGCCCCTCACCGGTTGAGATGTGTAAACCTTCTGCGGTGATTTCTTCATAGTTCACACCACCGACCATACCGACGCCTTTCATGTTCAACGCCACACGGTGGATCCAACCGGTGGTTTTGCCCAAGCCTTTACCCAATTTTTGCGCCTTGCGTTGCAAAAGCGTAACCTGCCGCGCGGGGGCTTCGGGTTTCGGCCCATCTTCTGCCAGCCCGCCAGCCGTAGTCGCCGGATCGCCTACGCCCCATTCGGCCTTCCATTCATCAAGATTAACCGTCGGGCTTTCACCCAGTTGCACCAGGTATTCGGCGACGTCGAACCCGATGCCGCCAGCACCGATGATCGCGACCCGTTCGCCAACTTTGGCGTTGTCACGCAAAACGTCGATGTAGTTGACAACGTTCGGGCCGTCTTGCCCTTTGATTTGCGGGTCGCGCGGCATCACACCTGTAGCGATTACCACCTCGTCAAAACGTGTCAGATCATCGGCTTTAACGCGCTTTCCAAGTTGTACATCAATACCCTTAACTTCGAGCATTCGTGCGTAATATTCGACGAGTCCGAAGAACTCTTCTTTACCCGGAATCTTTTTGGCCATGTTCAATTGACCACCGACCTGATCTGCCTGATCAAACAGGGTAACATTGTGACCGCGCTCGGCGGCAACCAGTGCGGTCGAGAGGCCGGCGGGACCGGCGCCCACAATAGCTACGGTTTTTACCTTGTCCGCTGGACCGTAGTTCAGCTCCGTCTCGTAACAGGCACGCGGATTTACCAGACATGTCGAGGTTTTCATCGAAAAGGTGTGGTCCAGACAGGCCTGATTGCAGGCAATACACGGCGCGATTTCATCAGCTTTACCGGCTGTCGCTTTGGCCACAAACTGGCTGTCTGCCAGAAACGGGCGCGCCATCGAAACCATGTCGGCACAGCCGTCCGACAGAACAGTTTCTGCAACTCCGGGGGTGTTAATGCGGTTGGATGTGATAACCGGAATCGAAACTTCGCCCATCAACCGCTTCGTCACCCAGGAAAACGCTGCACGCGGGACGGAAGTTGCGATGGTGGGAACTCTGGCTTCATGCCAACCTATGCCGGTGTTCAGAATTGTTGCGCCAGCCGCCTCGATCGCTTTGGCGAGCATAACAACCTCGTCCCAAGTAGATCCGTTCGGGATCAGGTCGATCATCGACAGGCGATAGATGATGATGAAATCTGGGCCAACAGCTTCGCGAACGCGGCGAACAACTTCGACCGGAAGACGCATGCGGTTCTCGTAGGAACCACCCCATTCGTCAGTGCGTTTGTTGGTATGTGTCACAAGAAATTCGTTCAGGAAATACCCTTCGGACCCCATAATTTCGACACCGTCGTAACCGGCTTCCTTCGCGCGAGTTGCCGAAACCACAAAATCCGCGATTTGTTTCTCGATTCCATCTGCATCCAGTTCGCTAGGTGGAAACGGCGAAATCGGTGACTTGATCGCCGAGGGGGCAACAGCCTTGGGGTTATACGCATACCGGCCTGCATGAAGAATTTGCATGGCGATTTTACCGCCCTCTGCATGAACGCGATCGGTTACAATTTTATGATTGGCGATATCCGTGTCGGTGAACAATCCTGCAGCGCCCGGCATTACACCACCTTCGGCATTTGGAGCCATACCACCGGTAACCATCAAACCAACACCACCCGCCGCGCGTTCCGCGAAATAGGCAGCGATACGGTTCCAGTCACCCAATTCCTCGAGGTTCGTATGCATTGACCCCATCAGCACCCGGTTCTTGAGCGTGGTGAATCCAAGATCGAGAGGAGCAAGCATGTGGGGATAGTTCGTCATTTTCGTCTCCGGAATTTTTTTGGCAGTTTGGCGGAATTGCGCCCCGAAGTCACGGGAGACGCTGCGGAAGGCTAAAGCGCGCCGAGACCGCCGTCGATTGCAATGTTTTGCCCTGTCATAAAGCTGTTCGCAGGGTCAGCCGCCCACAATATCGCCTGCACCACTTCGTCCACCGTCGCGAGTCGACGCATTGGAACGCCACGGGTCATATGCGCTTCGATCTCGGGGTCATCTACCGCGTCGCCTGCCATTGAAGTGGCGGCAAAGCTGGGGCAAATCGCGTTTACCCGAATGCCTTTGCGGGCATATTCCAGCGCGGCGGCGCGGGTTAAGCCTACGACTCCGTGTTTCGAGGCGCCATAAATCGAAAGCCACGGCGCGCCGCCCAGTCCGGCGACGGATGCGATGTTGACGATTGCGCAAGCCTCTCCGGTTTCAGCGAATTGTGTTTCCATTGTCGGTAGCTGTGCCTGCATCGCCCAGAATACGCCAAGCAAGTTGACGTCGACGACCCTCCGACACTCCGCTTCGGTCAAATTCGGGACTTTTGCGGGTGTATGCACAATACCAGCGTTATTTATAGCAATATCGAGGGAGCCGAAGCGGTCAAGTGCCAGTTTAACCAAGGCGGCAGAGTAGGCGGGATCACTGACATCCCCGACCAATGTGGCCACATCACCTGACAGTCCTGCGCCAAGCCCGTCCGACGAAATATCCCCAAGTACGAGTTTCGCGCCAGCCGCAGAAAACTGTTTTGCCGCAGCCGCGCCAAATCCGCCCGCCGCACCCGTAATCAGGACGGTTTTACCGGCGAAGCTCATGACATTGCGTTTGCAAATAGGTTTTGGGGGGGCTCGACGCTCATACCGCCATCGAGCGGAATGATGGCCCCTGATGTGTACGCCCCGCCGCGACCACATAGAAACAAAGTGGCACCGGCGATATCCTCGGGCGTGCCGACACGACCAATGGGAACATTCGTCCCGACTTTGGTTTGCCCTTCTTCGCTTCCGATGGCGAACGCCGTCATTTTCGACGGGAACGGACCGGGCGCGAAGGCGTTAACGGTGATGTTCTTGGGGGCCAGTTCTGCCGCCAGAATTTTGGTCAGATGATGCACTGCGCCCTTCGATACAGCATAGGAATACGCACCTTCGGCCAGCGGGACCGTACCCATGACCGAACCAATATTGATAATCCGTGCGGGATCGTTGTCAGCAGCGTTAGCCTTTAGAAGCGGCGTCAGATTGCGTGTCAGAGTAAACATGCCCGAAACATTGATATTCATGACCTTTTCCCACGCCGCATGCGGAAAGGACTTATACGGCTCGCCCCAAGTTACGCCGGCGTTGTTCACCAGTATATGCAACTTGTCGGTACGCTTCAAAACCTCGGCCGTCAGCGCATCAATCGCGGCTTGCGAGCCAACGTCCCCGGCAAAACCCTCCGCCGATCCGGCGGCGCCGAGCGAGTTTAGCTCGGCAGCTACCGTCTCACATGCTTCGCCTTTGCGACTGGTAATCAGCACATGCGCACCGCCTTGCACCAGTGCTTCGGCAATCATGCAGCCAATGCCGGTCGCACCACCGGTAACCAACGCGATTTTGCCGGTAACGCCGAATATGTTGTTAAGATAGGCCATGAACTCCTCCACAAGTTTGCGAAGAGACTGCCCAATTATCCAAAGCAAAGCAATTACAACGCTACGTTTCGGCTCTATGATATCGAGGGCAAAAATTAACCTTTGGGAATCTAACGGCCTTATTGTAGGATTCAACTAGGGCGAGTAACAGCCCACAACAATTAGTACGGGAGACAGAGATGATCTATTTTATAATAAGTGCGGTTTGCGGCGTTGGCGGGGGCTTGGTTTCGTCCCAAGTTGCAAGCCAATATTCGCTTGGCCTCGTTGGTAACCTATTTACAGGATTCCTCGGCGGTGTCGTCGCGCATCTTATCACGATACTTGTGCTAGGCGGATCTGCCTATTCGGTTGCTGCCGTAGGCGGTTTCTTGGGCGGTGTGGTTGTTCGCGTTGCATTTACTGTGATCCGTCAACGGATGGTTAAATAGACTAGTCTAAGCCAAGCACGTCGAGCATGGTGTATTCACCAGGCTTTTGATGTTGTCCCCAGAGCGCGGCCTTAATTGCGCCGCGCGCAAATAACATCCTGTCACTTGCAATATGGCGCAGGATGAGGCGCTCGCCTTCGCCTGCGAAAATAACGTCATGCTCGCCAATAACGTCACCGCCACGCAGGGCTGCGAATCCGATATCACCCCGTTTGCGGGCGCCGGTTTCGCCGTCACGGCCTCGATCCGATACATCTGCAAGGTCGACACCTCGTCCCTCTGCAGCAGCCTCGCCAAGCATTAGGGCAGTTCCCGAGGGTGCATCGACTTTGTGACGGTGATGCATTTCAACAATTTCGATATCAAAATCCATATCCAGCGCTGCAGCGACTTTTCGGGTTAGCACAGTCAGCAAATTGACCCCGAGGCTCATGTTACCCGCCCTGACAACAATTGAGTGCCTCGCAGCAGCAGCGATCCTCGCAAGATGACTGCCTTCAAGACCGGTGGTTCCGATCACGTGTGTGATGCGGGCCTGCGCCGCCAATTCTGAATGCAAAACCGTAGCGCTCGGCGAGGTGAAATCAACGACCGCGTGCGAATGGGCCAAAACCTCGAGCGGATCGTCTGACACAGCGACACCAACCGGAGCACCGCCAAGGCATTCGCCCAGATCGCGGCCAATCCATTCGTGACCGGCCCTTTCTGTTACACCAGCCAGATGCGCATGTTCATTTTCTTCGATCGCTTGAATCAACATCCGACCCATACGACCGGAAGCGCCGACCACCGCAATACCTGTTGTTTCTGTCATAACGACCCTCGTTGGCTATTTGTTAGATGGTTTAGCGCTCAATTCCGCTAATGCAAAGGGGGGATGACTTGACATAGCGTTGATGCAGGGGGATTAGGGGCCATGGCAAAGAAAAGATTTAATACGGGTGCCGGCCCCTCGCAACGGCAGCTTCGCGTTGGCGAACTGATCCGGCGGAAACTCTCGGATATTCTGCTTCGCGGCGATTTGCACGACGAAGAGCTTGCGCATGTGTCTGTGACTGTGGGCGAGGTGCGCGTGTCGCCGGACCTTCGCAACGCCATTGTGTTTGCTTTGCCGCTCGGTGGTGTGAATACCGATAGCGTGATCGAGGCCTTGAACCGGAATAAGGGAGAGCTTCGGCATCTGGTTACGCACGGTTTGAAGTTGAAGCATGCACCCGAGCTGAAATTTTTAGCGGATCGCAGCTTTGACCAGATGGAAGAGACAAACCGTCTGCTAAGCTCAGCCGAGGTCCGTCGCGACCTTGATCGTGATGAAGACGAATAGGCCGATATGATAAAGGGGCTAGTTCAAAAGTTCCGCAAACCCGAGCGTCGGACGCAGGCGCAACGGATGCTGACACTTAGAAGTGCTCCGGTATATTATTTGCCGATCACAAAAAGCGGTAGTACCTATCTAAAGAACCTGTTCTATTATCTGGACCATGCAGAAGAACATGCCGCTGGTCACGACATCCATTCGAACGCCATAGACTTGTTGCGTGCAAATTCCGGAGACGAAGAAGCGATCCGGCGAAGCCCGCATGCATTTTCCGTGCTGCGTGATCCGGTTGATAGGTTCATTTCACTATACTTTGACAAGATCTATGGTGACGGCCCGCGTAATTTTCCAGATGTTCGCACCTATCTAGCTACTGAAATCGGGTTGAATCTGACACCCGATCTTAATGCTTTGGATCATCGGCAAAACTGTTATCTTTTGATTGATTGGCTGGCACTAAATCTGGCGTTTAAAACTGACCAGCCCGTCAACCATCACTGGCGACGACAGTCGAGCCGGCTTCAACGGGTAAAGGCGCTGGATGTTGCGCATTTGACGCTGGAAGGTCTGAATTGGCAGCTCCCGTTGTTTTTGGGCGAGGTCTTGCCAAACATTGAAGAGGCGATGGCTGCGGTTAGCGCCGATAATCGAACTGAAAAGCCCTATTCCCGCGCCGATATTGTTGATGCCGAATTGCTTGGAAAAATTGAAGCGACCTACGCGCATGACAAAACGCTTTACGACCAGGCAGTCGATCGCTGGCAGCCGTGGCTCGGCTATCACCCGGTCGTGACCGGTGACGAAAAGATAAGATGCCTGTCTACCGCAGGTCAGCCGCTGAATTGTGTTGTCACGCCTAAGGTCGGCTGCACCTATCTGCGAAACCTGCTTTATTTGATGGAAAACGGCGAGGCCTACCACGACCCGTTACGCATACATCTAGAAGGCTCGTCGCTGGCGACCAGTCTGACCAAGCAGGAACTGGCGGAACAGGTTAGCTTCTTCGTAGTCCGGAACCCCACCGACCGGTTCGTTTCGTTGTATTTTGATAAGATATACGGATCGGGAGACCGCTCGTTCCATTGGGTCACAAACCGCCTCGTTCGGCGTAGGGGGTTTGTGCAGGGGCCGGATTTAACAATCGAGCAGCATCAGCACAACTGTATCGCGTTGCTCGGGTACATTGCCCGCAAGCTGAGGATCGAAGCGCCAGCCGACCAAAATCCGCATTGGTCTGCGCAAGTCGAGACTGTTAAAAAGGCAATCCGGTTTGATATGAAGCCGCTGTTACTTGAAGATCTGGACAACCAGTTGATCCAGATTGCGGGCGGCCGGATTGAAGGGCTCGAGGGCGCGATGCGCGCGGTGCCGAACAGAAACACCTCGCCAAAACTGTTCTCGACCGCGGAATTGGTCACCCCCGAGATCGCCGAACGCATTTCTGCGCTTTATGGCGACGACCAAGCGTTGTATGAGCGCGTGAAACTGGGTTGGCGAACAACTGGTCAACCGCCAAAATTGTAGGAATATTATGGCAAGACGTAAAAAAGGTCGCGCGCTAAACGGATGGCTGGTTGTGGATAAACCGCTCGGCGTAACGTCGAGCGCGATAGTGAACAAAGCCAAGTGGGCGTTTGATGCGCAGAAGGCCGGCCACGCCGGAACTTTAGACCCAGAGGCGACAGGTGTGCTGGCGATTGCCTTTGGCGAGGCGACGAAGACCGTCCCCTATGTTACGGATTCGATGAAAGCCTACCGGTTTACGCTCCGGTTGGGACAGGCGACGAACACCGATGACGGCGAGGGCGAAATAACCCAAGAAAGCGATCTGCGTCCGACGGCGGATGAAATACGCGCAGCATTACCAGCGTTTACCGGTGATATCATGCAAGTTCCGCCGCAGTATTCCGCGGTTAAAGTCGACGGCGAGCGAGCTTATAAACGTGCCCGCGACGGCGAGGAGATGGAACTGGCGGCGCGGCCCCTATTTGTGGAAACGCTGGAGTTGGTTGAAATGCCGGACGCGGATCACGCGGTTCTGGAAATGGTGTGCGGGAAGGGTGGCTACGTCCGTTCCATCGGTCGTGATCTCGGTCAGGCGTTGGGCTGTTTTGCACATGTGGTTCAGTTGCGTCGTGTTTGGGCAGGACCGTTTGAGATATCGGATGGTATATCCTTTGAAACGCTGGATGAACTTGCCAAAGACCCCAAGTTAGACGAGTTTTTGCTTCCTTTGGAAGCCGGGTTGCACGATCTGCCCGAACTCCCCTGCACACCTGAAGGTGCAGCCAAACTGCGTAATGGCAATCCGGGTATGGTTATGACGTCAGACGCCGAATATGGCGACGAGTGCTGGACGTCATTGAATGGCGTGCCGGTGGCGATCGGGGTTTACAAAGGCGGCGAATTGCACCCAAATCGGGTTTTTGTACTGGAGGACTAAGGGATGGCAGTTCGCGTCAATCATTTGGGCCAACCGATTGGCGAGAATGTCGTTTGGCAGGGCGCCAAGATTCCACCGCGGAGCAATATGGAAGGCAAGTATTGTCGACTTGAGTCGATAGATATTGACCGCCACGCACCGGATTTGTTTGAAGCGTTTTCTGCTGACGAAACCGGTGGGATCTGGACGTATCTTTTTACCGACCCGTTCAAGACCGAACTAGACCTGCGGGAATGGATGGCAACGGCGTGTCTGGGCGACGACCCTCTGTTTCACGCCATAATCGACAAAGCCACAAACAAGGCGGTCGGATTTGCGACTTTCATGCGGATCGATCCTGCAATGGGGGTTATTGAAGTCGGTAACATCAACTTTTCCCCCGCGCTTCAACGCAGATCCGCCGCGACGGAAGCGATGTTCTTGATGATGCAGAGAGCCTTCAATGAGTTGGGCTACCGTCGATATGAATGGAAATGCGATAACCTGAATGCTCCGTCACATAAGGCGGCTAAGCGGCTTGGGTTTACGTATGAAGGTCTGTTCCGGCAAGCATTGGTCTACAAGGGCCGCAATCGCGATACGGCGTGGTTTTCTATCATCGATTCCGAGTGGCCGGCAATCGAGGCGGCGATGACAGCATGGTTGTCCGAGGGAAACTTCGATTCAAGCGGGCAACAGATCAAAAGCCTCGGCGAGCTTATGAAATGATTACCCGCGAACACACCAAGGGCGATGCACCTTCCATCGCAAACTATTCGGATTGTGAGCAGTACCGTTACGACCTGACACGAGTCTGGGATGAAGACGGTAAAAAGGTGATGTTCCTAATGCTGAACCCGTCGACCGCGACTGAAGTTCAGAATGACCCGACTGTGGAACGTTGCGAGCGGCGCGCTCGCACCTTGGGTTATGGCGCGTTCAGGGTCTGCAATATCTTTGCGTTTCGGGCAACTGATCCCAAGGTAATGCGGGCGGCGGATGATCCGGTTGGCCCTTTGAATGACGAAGCTATCCGGCAAGGTGTTGACTGGGCCGATGATATGGTTGCGGCATGGGGTGCGCATGGCGAACATCAGGGCCGGGGCGCAAACGTAGAGGCACTTTTACGCGGAATGCCGGTTTCGCCCAAGCATTTGGGTTTGACAAAGGCAGGGCACCCAAAGCACCCGCTCTATATCGGATACAAGGTGCAGCCTGATATCTGGTGGTAGGTAACGGCGGGCTCAGGTTTATTATAGAACAGACACTAAAACAGCCTTTCCATCCGTAAAGAAGGCGTCGCCGGCAAAGCTTTGCCCAAGAACGGGCGGAATTAGTTGGAATATCATTTGTTGGGCAGCAGCTCCCGCCGAAAGCAGATCACGTATTAGCTAGTCCCTCTCTTTGTCGATATTCGGGTCTATGTGATGCGTAAACCCCCACTTTACACCGTCATCAAAGCTCGCGGTGCCAACGTATATCTGCATGCCATCTATTGCTCGAAACCCAGTCCGCCAAAAACGCGCATGATGGCGTTGCCATCCAAGTGACTTCTCACGAGGGTTTCGATCAGATTGCTATACTACGCTTAGACTTGATCGAAGCTAATAGAAGGGTCGGAGTTCGGTTTAGTCAAAAGCGCGTTCGCTATCTGTTACTGTGGCGAAAGTCCTGTCGCCCTAATTTTCTTCCCATCCGTGTGGAGACCCACTTTGCGCGCATATCGCCTAAGCATTTGGATTTGACCAAGGGGGTGCTCCCAAAACTCCGCTCCATATAAGATATAAGGTTGAACCGGAAAACCATTGGAGACACCATATGGTGTGACCTTTCGAGTTGTGTCACCTGTATTTAGTACTTTGAATTGACTCTGAAAATTATATGAGTCACACATAATAAGGTCCGCCGCCACAACTTCAAGAAGAAGCTATAAGCTTCGGAAAGGAGGTGATGCAGATGGCAAAGTGTCGAACTGTTACTAAAACGGTAAGATCTGGCAAAAAGCCGGGACCGAAAACAGTTCCGGTAAAGCCACACCGTCGGTCCAAGCCCAAAAAGGGTTGCTAGTCTTGCATGACAGCTGAAACGACGGCGGGCCAAGACATAAGAATCCAATTCCTCCCCAGTCGCAAGCAGGAAATCTCTTCCCATACAACCAAAAACCCTCTATACGCGTGCATGTTGCCTAGGGGATTCCCTTTCGCGACCCTTTTTGGTTTGACCGTGCTGGACGACATCTTGGCACTGGCCGCATCGGAAAGGTTATTGAAACCCTTATATAAAAGGAAAATCCGATGTCGATTACTCCAGAGCTTAAAGAAGCCCTAATCAAAGAATACGCAATCAAAGAGGGTGACACTGGTTCCCCCGAAGTTCAGGTTGCTATCCTTACCAGCCGTATCAACACGTTGACCGAGCACTTCAAGTCCCACAAAAAGGACAACCACTCGCGTCGCGGTTTGCTAACAATGGTTGCGACACGTCGTAAACTGCTGGATTACACACGTTCCAAAGACGAAGCGCGTTATAAGTCGCTTATCGAACGTCTCGGCATTCGCCGCTAAGAATACCAAAGCGCGCCTTCACGGGCGCGTTTTGCATTAAGCCCGTATGATATGGGCACGTGGCATCGGCCACACCGCGGGTTTCGTCCATGGGGGATGAACCGCAGATAGGAAAAGAAAATGTTCAAAGAATTCAAAAAATCAATCGAATGGGGCGGCGAGACGCTGACCCTTGAGACAGGCAAAATTGCCCGTCAAGCAGACGCATGTGTTATCGCCACTTTGGGCGAGACCAGCGTTCTATGTGCTGTAGTGTTCGAAAAGAAACCGAAGGTTGGCTTCGACTTCTTCCCGCTGACAGTGCATTACCAAGAGAAATACTACGCTGCAGGTAAAATCCCGGGTGGTTTCTTCAAACGCGAAGCACGTCCTACTGAAAAAGAGACGCTGACATCGCGTCTGATCGACCGTCCGATCCGCCCTCTGTTCGTTCCGGGTTTCAAGCACGAAACACAGGTTATCTGTACGGTTCTTTCGCACGATCTGGAAAACGATCCAGACGTAGTTGCAATGATCGCTGCTTCGGCTGCGCTGACACTTTCCGGTGCGCCATTCCGTGGCCCGATCGGTTGTGCCCGCGTTGGGTTTGTTGATGGTGAGTACACACTGAACCCGTCTTGCGATGACATGCACAAGCTGCGGGAAAACCCTGAGCAGAAATTGGATCTGGTTGTTGCAGGTACCAAAGATGCTGTGATGATGGTTGAATCCGAAGCATACGAGCTGTCCGAAGCAGAAATGCTGGGTGCGGTTAAATTCGGCCACGATGCGATGCAGCCGGTTATCGATATGATTATCGATCTTGCCGAAGACGCCGCCAAAGACATGTTCGACTTCGTTCCAGCCGACTATTCCGAGCTTTACGGCAAGGTTGAAGCGGCCGGCGAAGAGGCCATGCGTGCAGCCTTCGCAAATACCGACAAGCAAGAACGCACAGCAGCGGTTTCCGCAGCACGTGACACCATCAAGGCAGCGCTTTCCGAAGAAGATCAGGAAGACAGCCAGCTTGGTAACTGCTTCAAGAAACTGGAAAGCGCCGTTGTTCGTGGTGACGTTATCAAAACCGGTAAACGGATTGATGGCCGTGACCTGACAACGGTTCGCCCAATCGTTTCCGAAGTAGGCATCCTGCCACGCACACACGGGTCTTCGTTGTTCACACGCGGCGAAACACAGGGCTTGGTTGTTACCACGCTTGGTACTGGCGATGACGAGCAGATGATCGACGCGTTGACAGGCACATACCGCTCCAACTTCTTGCTGCATTATAACTTCCCTCCGTATTCGGTTGGTGAAGCTGGCCGCATGATGGGCCCTGGCCGTCGTGAAGTTGGCCACGGTAAACTGGCATGGCGTGCGCTTCAGGCTGTTTTACCTGCTGCAACCGACTTCCCGTATACTGTACGCGTTGTTTCCGAGATCACTGAATCCAACGGTTCGTCTTCGATGGCGTCTGTTTGTGGTGGCTCGCTGTCGATGATGGATGCGGGCGTTCCGCTGAAATCGGCTGTTGCCGGTGTTGCGATGGGCTTGATCCTAGAGGGTGAAGACTACGCAGTTCTGACGGACATCCTTGGCGACGAGGATCACCTCGGCGATATGGACTTCAAAGTTGCGGGTACCGAAAGCGGTATCACGTCGCTTCAGATGGACATCAAGGTTGCCGGTATCACCGCCGACATCATGGAAAAAGCGCTGGATCAGGCCAAAGATGGGCGTATGCACATCCTTGCTGAAATGAACAAAGCTTTGACTGGTGCTGGTGATTTCTCGATCCACGCGCCACGTATCGAAACCATGAACGTTCCTGCGGACAAAATCCGTGAAGTGATTGGTTCGGGCGGCAAGGTTATCCGTGAAATCGTTGAAGTTTCCGGTGCCAAAGTCGATATCAACGACGATGGTGTCATCAAGATCGCGTCCGCCAACGGCGAAAGCATCGAAAAAGCCATGGCGATGATCAACGAGATCGTTGCGGTTCCAGAGGTTGGCAAGATCTACACCGGTAAAGTTGTGAAACTGATGGACTTCGGTGCATTCGTTAACTTCTTCGGCAAGCGTGACGGCCTTGTGCACGTCAGCCAGCTTTCGAACGAGCGTGTTAACCACCCGAAAGACATTCTGACTGAAGGTCAGGAAGTTAAGGTTAAGTTGATGGGCTTCGATGATCGCGGCAAAGTTCGCCTTTCGATGAAAGTTGTCGATCAGGAAACTGGCGAAGAGATCAAAAACGAAGGCTAATCCCGACGTTTGTGAACAAAAGAAAGCCCCGGTCGAAAGGCCGGGGCTGTTTTATTTGGGCAGTTTGGGCAGAAACTCACCGTTTAACTGAACCAGAAAATCCTGCACTTTGTCAGTTACGGGTGAGGATGCGGCATTGATCGGGCGCACCAGATGCCACTGTCGCATAATTGGAAGTCCGGGCATATCTATGGTCGCAACACGGCCACTTTCCAACGCGTCCACCACCGTATGGGCCGAGATCAGGGCAATCCCCAAGTCGGCAATCACCGCCTGCTTAATCGTTTCATTAGTGTTAAACTCGATTTTGTCATAGATGCGGCCTTCACCGACTCGGTCCAGAAACCGCTCCATAAGGATTCGCGTCCCTGATCCGGCCTCTCGCATGATGAATGTTTCGGCTAAAAGACGTTCGGGCGAAATGTCGCGGGTGCCAATGAGCGGGTGATCCGGTGCAGCAATAAGGATGTGGGGATGCTCGCCAAGCGCCATTTCCTCAACGGCTGGATAACGCGGTGGGCGGCCCATAATTGCCAGATCAACAGACCGGCTTTCCAGTGTTTTCACGATGTGTTGGCGGTTACCGATAATCAGATTTAGGCGGATATCAGGAAGTTGCTTTTTCGCGAGAGCAACCAGAGACGGCGCAAAATATTTACCCGTACTCACGACGCCGAGTGTCACAACCCCAGCCTTGCCGGCGTTGATTGAGTCGATTGATTTATAACAGTTTTCCAAGGCGGACTCGATTTGCGCGATCGTCGCCAAAACCTGCTGACCCTGACGTGTGATTGACCCCTTGCCATCACTGGCACGCACAAGGAGTTCGGCACCTATGTTCGCCTCGAGTTGCTTTAGCTGCGTTGATACCGCTGGGACCGTCAGGTGCAGCATATCTGCCGCCGCCGTAATCGATCCACGGGAGTCTACTGCAGCCAGTGCGCGGAGTTGTTTCAGAGTAATTGCATTCTTTGCCATAAATATAATTTAACACGAAGAAGAAAAAATTCAATTTCCTTTTTGATCTTCGACACCGAATATTCAAATAACCTAATATGACCGGAGAACCGATTAATGGCCGAGCATACGCTTATTGAAAACACAGCGGATATCCCTGCCGAACTCGTGCCTGTTATGCGCGCGCTCGCCGACGTATCCGAAAAGCTGGCACAGACGATCGCTGATGGTCCTCTGGCGGGCGATCTTGCAGCCGCGGTTGGAACCAACCTGGGCGGTGACGGCCAAAAGGCGCTCGATCTGATTGCGGACGATGCTTACATGGTTGCGTTAAAAGATACGCAGATCCGTTGGTACGCATCCGAAGAACAAGACGAAGCAGTCGAACTGAACCCGAAAGGCAATCTCGCTTTGGCGATTGACCCGCTGGACGGTTCCTCGAACATCGACGTGAACGTTTCCATCGGCATGATCTTTTCGATCTTCCCTGCGGTGGAAGATGCGAACGAAAGCTTTCTGCGTCCATCGCGCGAACAGATTGCCGGTGGGTACTTTATTTTCGGCCCACAGTGTGGGCTGGTCGTAACCTTTGGCGACGGCACGATGCAATTCACTTTGGATAGTCGCACCCGCGAATTCATGCTGGTTGAGCGGCGCGTACAAATTCCGGTCGAATCTTCCGAGTATGCGATCAACGCTTCCAACTACCGTCACTGGCCGCGCCCGATCCGCGCATTCATTGATGACTGCGTTGATGGCACCGAAGGCCCACGCGGTCGCGATTTCAACATGCGCTGGGTGGCTTCTCTTGTGGCCGAAACGCATCGGATTTTGTCGCGCGGTGGATTGTTTCTTTACCCGGGTGACGATCGCGAAGGCTATGCCCGCGGGCGCCTGCGGATGATTTACGAATGTGCGCCGATTGCCTTCCTGATCGAGCAGGCCGGTGGAAAAGCAACCGACTCCGTTGACCCGATCCTTGATCAACAAGCCTTCGAACTCCACGGTAGAACGCCGTTCGTCTTCGGGTCGGCCAATAAAGTCGACAAAGTTACAACCTATAACGACCTTCCAGAAAACGAGACGTCTGCCCTGTTTGGCAAACGTGGTCTCTTCCGCGGATAAAAGGACATTTTGACATGAGCAACAAGCACCCAATCATCTCCGTAACCGGTTCTTCCGGCGCCGGTACGTCGACCGTCAAAAATACCTTTGACCAGATTTTCCGTCGCGAAGGCATCAAGGCCGTTTCGATCGAAGGCGACGCTTTCCACAAATACAACCGTGCCGATATGAAGGCCGAGTTGGAGAAACGCCTCGCGGCGGGTGACCACTCGTTCAGCCATTTCAGCCTAGACGCAAACGAACTGGGCGAACTGGAAAGCGTATTCCGCGAGTATGGCGAAACCGGCGGCGGTAAGTCGCGCTACTATGTGCACAGCGATGCGGAAGCAGCCGAAATGGGGACGCCTTCGGGGGAATTTACCGATTGGGCACCTTTCGAAAACGGTTCTGATCTGTTGTTTTATGAAGGTTTGCACGGGGCGGTTAATTCCGACGGCGTTAACGTTGCACAACATGCCGACCTGAAGGTTGGTGTTGTACCGGTTATCAATCTGGAATGGATTCAGAAAATCCATCGTGACACCGAGGTTCGCGGGTATTCAACCGAAGCCGTGACCGACGTAATTTTGCGCCGTATGGATGCTTATGTAAAATGCATCACACCGCAGTTCAGCCAAACCAACATCAACTTCCAGCGCGTTCCTGTTGTGGACACCTCGAACCCGTTCATTTCGCGTTCGATTCCAACACTGGATGAAAGCCTTGTGGTTATCCGTTTTGCTAATCCACGTGGAATCGACTTCCCGTATCTGACTAACATGATCGAAGGGTCGTGGATGAGCCGGGCGAACTCGATTGTGGTGCCGGGTGGCAAGATGGACTTGGCGATGCAGTTGATCCTGACGCCTTTGATCTTGCGATTGGCGGACAATTCACGTCGCGCCTAACGGCATTCTGGGAGGGATAGACAATGACGAACACTACTGAAACAAATATGGCCAACGCGCTTCGTGCGCTTGCAATGGACGCTGTGCAGGCTGCGAATTCGGGTCACCCGGGTATGCCAATGGGCATGGCCGATGTTGCCGCGGTTCTTTTTAACCGATTCATGAACATTGACCCCTCGGCCCCGAAATGGGCTGATCGCGACCGCTTTGTGTTGTCTGCGGGCCACGGTTCTATGTTGTTGTATGGCATTAACCACCTGCTTGGTTATGCGGACATGGACATGGACCAGATCCGCAACTTCCGTCAGATGGGCTACCGCACGGCCGGTCACCCTGAGTACGGCCACGCCGATGGTATCGAAACCACAACTGGCCCACTGGGTCAGGGTATTTCCACTGCGGTTGGTATGGCTCTGGCCGAGCGTATGCAGAACACCCGTTACGGGGATGATTTGGTCGATCACTGGACGTATGTGATCGCTGGCGATGGATGCCTGATGGAAGGCATCAGCCACGAAGCAATCGATATGGCCGGACATATGGGCTTGGGTCGCATGGTTGTGATGTGGGACGATAACTCGATCACGATTGACGGTAGCACGGATATGTCCACCTCGACCGACCAGCAGGCGCGTTTTGCTGCGAGTGGGTGGCAGGTTCTTTCGGTAGATGGTCACGACAAGGAAGCCATCGCGGCGGCCCTGACGGAAGCGCGTTCGGACGAGACTCGCCCGTCGTTGATTGCCTGTAAAACTATCATCGGTTTCGGGGCACCAAACAAGCAGGGCACTTCGGCGACGCACGGCGCGCCACTGGGCCCTGACGAAATTGCAGCTGCACGCAAATTCCTGAACTGGCCACATGCGCCGTTTGTTATTCCGGAAGATGTTTATGATGCTTGGCACGCCGTGGCAGCTCGCGGTAAAGCGGTGCGCTCTGCATGGGAAGGCCGGGCAAAACAAAGCCCCGCGTCCGGCGAATTTTTCGCGGCGCTAGGTGGGACTTCGCGGGGCGGCTTGAAGGCAGCGATTGCGGCTTACAAGAAAGAGCTATCGGCAGACAAACCAAAGGTCGCGACACGTAAGGCCTCGCAAATGGCGTTGGAAATCGTGAACGCATCGGTGCCTAACATGGTTGGCGGTTCGGCTGACCTAACGGGATCGAACCTGACGAAAACTTCCGGAATGTCGGCGGTTTCCAAGGGCAACTACGGCGGCGATTATATCTTCTACGGTGTGCGCGAACACGGCATGGCAGCGGCGATGAACGGTCTATACCTCCACGGCGGCTTCATCCCTTACGGCGGTACATTCCTAGCGTTTGCGGATTACTGCCGTGGGTCGATCCGGTTGTCTGCCCTGATGGGTGTTCCAGTGACCTACGTCATGACGCACGATTCCATCGGGTTGGGTGAAGATGGCCCAACGCACCAACCAGTCGAGCAGGTCGCGAGCCTACGCGCTATGCCTAACGTTAACGTCTTCCGTCCAGCGGACGCTGTCGAAACGGCAGAAGCTTGGGAGCTTGCCGTTATGGAAAATGGCATTCCTTCGGTGATGGCACTTTCGCGTCAAGGTTTGCCAACTTTGCGTACTGAGCACACGGACGAAAATAAAACTGCAAAAGGGGCCTATATTCTGCGGGATAGTGATGGAGATCGGGACGTTACCCTGATAGCTACGGGCTCAGAGGTCGAGATTGCGATGAATGCCGCGGATATGCTGGCGGAAACTGGCATCAAAGCGGTGGTCGTTTCGGCCCCTTGTTTTGAGCTGTTTGCGCAGCAGGACGCAGGTTATCGCGCTTCTGTTTTGGGCAGCGCGCCGCGCGTTGGAGTGGAAGCCCTAATCAAACAGGGCTGGGGCGAGCTGCTGGGCGACAATAGTGCCTTTGTCGGCATGACCGGCTTTGGTGCTTCTGCCCCTGCCGAAGAGCTTTATGAAAAATTCGGAATAACCGCCAAGGCGACGGCACAGGCTGCTCGCGATCTGTTGGCTAACTAAAAGGAAGTATAGAAACATGGCTATCAAAGTAGGTATTAACGGATTTGGCCGCATCGGCCGCAACGTTCTTCGCGCAATCATCGAGTCCGGCCGTACAGACATCGAAGTTGTTGCGATCAACGATCTTGGCCCAGTGGAAATGAACGCACACCTGTTGCAGTTCGACTCGGTTCATGGGCGCTTTCCACAGAAGGTTACAGTCGACGGCGATACAATCGACGTGGGCCGTGGCCCGATCAAAGTTACAGCAGAACGTGACCCAAAGAACCTACCTTGGGGCGATGTTGATATCGCGCTGGAATGTACTGGCTTCTTTACAAAACGCGAAGCCGCTGCGACACATTTGGAAAATGGTTCGAAACGCGTGCTGATCTCCGCACCGGGTGCGGGCGCTGATCAGACTATCGTTTATGGTGTGAACCACGATGTTCTGACATCTGATGATGTTGTTGTTTCGAACGCGTCTTGCACAACAAACTGCCTGTCGCCTGTTGTTAAAACATTGAACGATGCAATCGGCATTGACCACGGCTTCATGACAACTATCCACTCCTACACAGGCGATCAGCCTACACTGGATGCGATGCACTCTGATTTCTACCGTGCGCGTGCGGCTGCGCTTTCGATGATCCCGACTTCGACTGGTGCTGCGAAAGCCGTTGGTCTGGTTCTGCCGGAAATGAATGGCAAAATGGACGGTGTTTCGATCCGCGTTCCAACACCGAACGTTTCGGTTGTTGATCTGGTGTTCACGGCAAAGCGTGCAACAACTGTTGAAGAAATCAATGACGCAATTCGCGCATCCGCTGATGGCGCGATGAATGGCGTTCTTGGATATACCGATCTTCCAAATGTTTCGATCGACTTTAACCACGATCCGCATTCTTCGATCTTCCACATGGATCAGACCAAAGTTATGGAAGGCACGACGTGTCGCATCCTGACTTGGTACGACAACGAGTGGGGCTTCTCTAACCGTATGGCTGACACAGCCGTCGCAATGGGTGCTCTGCTGTGAGTGATTTGAACATCATTTCTGCTGAAGGTGTGGCCGGACAACGACTTGTTGTTCGCGCCGACCTGAACGCACCGGTTCAGGACGGCAGGGTTTCTGACGGCACCCGCATCGAGCGGTTCGCGGCGGGTATCAAGCCACTTCTGGATGCTGGTGCGCGCATCACGGTTCTTTCCCATTTCGGCCGTCCCAAGGGCGAGCGGAACATGGATTACACCATCGCGCCTATCGTTCCGGCGCTGGCCGAGGCTCTCGGGCAGTCGGTTAGCTTTGCGGATGATTGTAAAGGTGCGGCGGCTGTTTTGGCCTCCGAAAATCTGGCAAACGGCGAGATCATGCTTTGCGAAAACGTGCGGTTTTATCCGGGCGAAGAAGCCAATGATGCTAGTTTTGCGGCTGAATTGGCCAAGCTTGGCGATGTGTATGTGAATGACGCCTTCTCGGCAGCGCACCGTGCGCATGCTTCGACGGCGGCCATCACAACGTTGCTTCCAGCCTATGCAGGGCCCTTGATGGCCGAGGAAATTGCGGCGCTTACCGCAGCATTGGAAGACCCGAAACGTCCGGCAGTTGCCGTTGTTGGTGGCGCTAAAGTTTCATCCAAGATCGCGGTATTGAAAAACCTTGTTGGTAAAGTTGATGCGGTTGTCGTTGGCGGTGGTATGGCGAATACGTTCATGCTGGCCGATGGAAATCCAATCGGTAAATCGTTGAGTGAGCCGGATCAGGTTCCAACTGTGCATGAAATTCGCGAACTGGCTGCCAAGGCTGGTTGCAAGATCATTCTGCCTGTTGACGTGGTTTGCGCCTATGATTTCGCGCCAAATGCCAAGAACATCACCACCGATCTGGATGGTTGTCCGGACGATGCGATGATTTTGGATGCTGGCCCTAAGTCGGTTGAAATGATTTCCGAAGAATTCGCTAATGCCAAAACGATCCTCTGGAATGGTCCGATGGGCGCGTTCGAGATGGAGCCGTTTGACATGGCGACTGTCGCGCTAGCCAAAAAGGCCGCCGAACTAACTAAGGCTGGAACACTGGCATCCATTGCAGGCGGTGGAGATACCGTTGCTGCGTTGAATGTTGCCGGTGCCGCTGATGATTTCACATATGTCTCCACCGCTGGTGGTGCTTTTCTTGAATGGCTGGAGGGCAAAGAACTGCCCGCTATCGCAGCCCTACGCCGCGCAGCGGCAAAAACTAAAGGATAATATCAAATGGCCCTTATTACCCTTCGCCAATTGCTGGATCACGCAGCCGAGAATGACTACGGCATGCCTGCGTTCAACATCAACAACATGGAACAAGGCATCGCCATCATGAAGGCGGCACAAAAGGTTAACGCTCCGGTTATCATGCAGGCATCCCGCGGTGCGCGCTCCTACGCCGGTGACATCATGTTGCAGCACATTATTCAGGCGCTTTCCGAAATGTATCCGGATATTCCTGTG
>DFBM01000090.1:51438-51732 GCA_002366645.1 Rhodobacterales bacterium UBA3080
TGACATGAAAACGCCAGCTGATTTCGAGTATAACGTTGATATCACCGAGCGCGTTTCGCGTATGGCCCACTGGGTTGGTGCTTCGGTTGAGGGTGAGCTGGGTGTTCTCGGTTCGTTGGAAACGGGCGAAGCGGCCGAAGAAGACGGCTCCGGTGCTGTTGGCAAGCTGTCGATGGAGCAGCTGCTGACTGACCCAGACGAGGCCGCCGATTTCGTTCGCAAAACCAAAGTGGACGCGTTGGCGATTGCTTGTGGTACGTCGCACGGCGCTTACAAATTCTCCAGCAAACCAAC
>DFBM01000114.1:0-12556 GCA_002366645.1 Rhodobacterales bacterium UBA3080
CTGAACGACGCCGCACTGGCACCTGTTATCGAACGGGCGTTTTCGCGTGGCAAACCCAAAGCGGTGGCACTGGTAATCAACTCGCCAGGCGGCTCACCTGTGCAGTCGGCATTGATCGCCGCGCGTATCCGGCGTTTGGCTGAGGAAAAAGACATCAAAGTCTACGCTTTTTGCGAGGACGTGGCAGCCTCTGGCGGTTATTGGCTGGCGACGACGGCAGACGAGATTTACGTCGACGGGAACTCGATTATCGGCTCGATCGGGGTGATTTCAGCCTCCTTCGGGTTTAACGAACTGATGGAGCGTCAGGGTGTCGAACGTCGTATCTATACGGCGGGCGAAGACAAATCGATGCTGGATCCATTCCGGCCCGTGAAAGACGAGGATGTCGAGCGGATCAAAGGATTGCAAAAAGTCATCCACGAAAACTTTATCGCTCAGGTTACTTCGCGCCGTGGTGCAAAAGTCGGTGACAAAGATCTATTTACCGGCGAAATCTGGGTTGGAAAGCAGGCGATCGAGAACGGTCTGGTCGATGGGATTGCGCATCTTGTACCCAAGATGAAGGCGTTGTTTGGCGACGACGTAAGACTGCGTGATCATGGGTTGAAGCGTTCGATACTTAGCAGGTTTGGCGCCGCCAATGTGATCTCCGACGTGGAGGACCGTATGAACTGGTCCCGTTTCGGGTTATAAGTGTGATATGATGTATAAAGTTGTCTCAATCTTCTTGATCGTAATCGTAGCACTTGGCATGTTTGGCAAGTTGCGGGTTTTGAAACTAAAGAAACCCAAAGAGTTACGTCGTGCGAAAAAATGCAAGACATGCGGAAACTACCTGATTGGTATCGAGCCGTGCACATGTAAGAAAAGCGCCAAATAGGCGTTTACGGATAGGGACCGCCAGAATTTGATGGATATACTTTTAGTATTTGCTGGTCTGATTGTCCTGCTTGTGGCGGGCGACTCGCTGGTCAAAGGTGCGGTTTCCCTTAGCCTGCGTTTGGGTATCCCAGCTTTGATCGTCAGCTTTACCATCGTCGGTTTCGGCACGTCCGCTCCCGAGTTACTGATCGCAGTGCAATCCGCATTGGAAGGCGCTCCCGGTATCGCCCTTGGAAATGTGGTGGGTTCAAACACCGCCAACGTATTGCTGGTTCTTGGTATACCTGCCTTGATGATGACGATGGATACCAGCCGTTGCGACACGAGGCGCAGCTATATCCAGATGATTGCGGCGTCCGTTGTTTTTATTGCGCTTTGCTATCTTGGTCCGCTGCATATCTGGCAAGGCATCGTGCTGCTGGTGTTACTTGTGGCGATGCTCGGTGATGCTTTTGTTGCCGCACGTAGGGCCCGTCGTGGCGTGAATATCGATAGCGTAACCTCGGAAGATCTGTCCGAGTTGGAAGACGCAGACCCGAATATGCCGGTCTGGAAAGTTTCCGCTTATATGATCGCAGGTCTGATCGGCTTACCGTTTGGCGCGGACATATTGATCGAAGGCGCGCTTGGGATCGCCGATAAACACGGGATTTCGGAAGAAATCGTCGGGCTGACTCTGGTTGCTATTGGCACCTCATTACCCGAGCTTGCAACGACAGTTGTCGCTGCATTCCGCCGGCAGGCAGACGTGGCGCTTGGTAATGTCATCGGTTCGAATATGTTTAACCTGCTAGCGATCATGGGGATCGCGAGTTTCTTTGGGCCGTTGGAAATCGCCCCAAGGTTCCTATACAGCGATCTGTGGATAATGCTGGCGTCATCTGCTGTGCTCGCCTTATTCGTGTTTTTTGGGTTGAAACTTTCCCGTTTATGGGGATTCTTGTTTCTGACCGCTTATGTGGTCTATATTGTGTCGATGCTGCACTAACCGGAGAATACCATGGCAAGAACTGCGTTGATTACCGGTGGCGCGAAACGTCTGGGGCGCGCCATGGTTCTGCACTTGGCTGCTAAAGGCGTCGATGTGGTTATCCACTATTCCAGCAGCGCAGACGAAGCCGAATCCACCGCAGACGAAGCGCGGGCGCTTGGCGTTAAGGCCGCGGCTGTACACGCCGACCTGCTCGACATCCACGACACCGAAACGCTGGTAGGACGGGCAGTGGCCGCCATTGGCGCGCCGCTTGATATTCTGATCAATAATGCCTCGATTTTCGAGTATGACAATCTGGAAACCGCCAGCATCAAAAGCTGGGACCGTCATATCAACTCCAACCTTCGCGCGCCGGTGTTCCTGACACAGGCTTTTGCGGATCAGGCTCCTAAAGCGGTTAACGACGAAAATGGCGAGCCGGTAGCGCGGGCTTGTGTGGTCAATATGGCCGATATGCGGGTTCGTAAGCTGACACCGGAATTTGCCACCTACACCCTCGCCAAGGCGGGTCTTTGGGCGTTTACGCAGACTTCGGCCCAATTTCTCGCCCCGCACATTCGCGTCAACGCAATCGGGCCGGGGCCGACAATGCAGGGGACGCGTCAGACCGCCGAACATTTCGCCAAGCAACGGGCGGCAACGATTTTGGAACGCGGTTCCAACCCGCAGGAAATCTGCAAAGCACTGGATTTTATTCTCGAAATTGACGGCATGACTGGCCAGTTGATTTGCCTTGATGGTGGCCAGCATCTGGCATGGAAAACGCCGGATGTCCTCGGGGTAGAGTAAAAAACCTTTGCTTTTCAATATGCTAAAATTATAGCCAAAAAATCGGAACTTTTCTGACTTTTCCACTTGACCCGAGTTCTTTCACATTTCTGTAATGATTCTGTCACATGTCTTGAAAACCCGTCAACGAAATAAAAATACCGCAACAATAACAACAACTTATTGAATTGCCTATTTTTTAACCAATGGGTAATCTTTTCAAGTATTGTTGGTTTTTGGCGAGTGTCAGGAAATTTACCAACAGAGTTATCCACAGGAACCGTGGACATGTTTTCTCTTGAAATATTATCATGAACAATACAGCTAACATAAGAATCGTTTTCATCAGAGGCATGCAGGTTAATTGACCGAAAATCATCAAAATTCAGGCTTCGAGGAAGAGGGCGTCGCGCTGGTCGACGACGCTGCCGAAACTGGATTTAAAGTCATTCAGAAGTATCTGAACACTTTGGATAACAGTCCCGGAGTGTACCGGATGCTCGATGCCAGGGGCGAGGTTCTTTATGTTGGTAAAGCGCGGAACCTGAAGAAACGTGTGTCGAATTATGCGCGCCTGACCGGTCATACCGCACGGATCGGGCGGATGATCTCGGCGACGGCGCAAATGATGTTTCTGACCACGCAAACCGAAACCGAAGCCTTGTTGCTGGAGCAGAACCTGATCAAGCAGTTGAAGCCGCGCTACAATGTGCTGCTGCGTGACGACAAGAGTTTTCCGAACATCGTGGTCACGACCCATCACGATTATCCGCAGGCGCAGAAGCATCGTGGCTCCAAAAAGGGGCAGGGGATGTATTTCGGGCCTTTCGCGTCGGCGGGCTCGGTGAACCGGACGCTGCATCATTTGCAAAAAGTCTTTCTGTTGCGGAATTGTTCTGACTCGATTTTTTCGAGCCGTACGCGGCCATGTCTGCAATACCAGATAAAACGTTGCTCGGCCCCTTGTGTTGGGAAGATCAGTCGCGAGGAATACGCAGAAACCGTGCAGGACGCGATCAGGTTTTTGTCGGGCAAGTCGACCGCCATTCAGGCTGGTCTCGCCAAGCAGATGGCCGAGGCGAGCGAGGCGATGGAATACGAGAAAGCCGGCTCTCTCCGAGACAGGATCAGTGCGCTGACGGCGGTGCAGACCTCGCAAGGTATCAATCCGCAAGGGGTTTCCGAGGCGGATATCATCGGTCTTAGTCAGGAGGGCGGGCAGGCTTGTGTGCAGGTATTCTTCATCCGCGCTAACCAGAACTGGGGCAATCGGGCATATTACCCACGAACTGGTGCCGGTGCCGAGCCAGCCGAGATACTGGAGGCTTTTATTGGGCAGTTCTATGGAAACAAAACACCACCAAGGTTGTTGCTGCTAAGTCATGAAATCGAGAACGCGGATCTGCTGGAAGAGGCGTTAACGACGCAACTTGGCCGCAAAGTCGAACTGTTGGTCCCGCGGCGTGGCGAAAAGCGTGTTTTGGTCGAGGGCGCCGAGCGCAATGCGCGCGAGGCTTTGGCGCGCAAGATGTCGGAAACCGCCACCCAGACGAAATTGCTCGAGGGGCTGGCCGCCGCATTTGGATTGGAGAAAACACCGGAACGGATCGAGGTTTTCGATAACAGCCACATTTCCGGCACCAACGCGGTCGGCGGCATGGTTGTGGCGGGACCGGAGGGTTGGATGAAATCCAGTTACCGCAAGTTCAACATCAAGAATACCGAGCTGACCCCCGGTGACGATTTCGGGATGATGCGCGAGGTACTCGACCGTCGTTTCCGACGTTTGCTGAAGGAAGACCCTGAACGCAAAACCGACATGTGGCCAGATCTGCTGCTGATCGACGGTGGCGCGGGGCAGGTGTCGGCGACCGTGACAGCATTGGATGCACTCGGGGTTGAAGGTGTGGCTATTGTCGGCATCGCCAAGGGCGAGGACCGAGATGCCGGTAAGGAAGAGTTCCACCGCCCCGGCAAGCGGCCGTTTTCGCTGCCCCACCGCGATCCGGTTTTGTATTTCGTGCAGCGCTTGCGCGACGAAGCGCACCGTTTCGCCATTGGCGCGCATCGTACCAAGCGGGCGAAAGCGGTCGGGGCGACACCGCTGGACGATGTGCCCGGCGTCGGCGCGATGCGTAAGCGGGCGTTGCTGGCACATTTCGGTTCGGCGAAGGCGGCAACGCGGGCCGGGCTTGCGGATTTGAAGGCGGTTGAAGGAATTTCGGATGCCATGGCAGAAAGCATCTATGGCTTCTTCCACAGCGGCGAATAAACCGTTAAGCATGGGTAACTGAACTGGAGAGATCATGCGCTGGAACATTCCCAATATTCTGACCGTTTTACGTCTACTAGCGGCTCCGGGCGTGCCGTTGGCATATATCGTGTTTCCCAGCCCCTTGGCGGACTGGGTGGCGCTGATCTTGTTCGTAGGGGCATCGTTGACTGATTTCCTCGACGGGTATTTGGCGCGTAAGTGGAACCAGACTAGCAATTTCGGACGGATGCTGGACCCGATCGCCGACAAGGTGATGGTGGTGATTGCGCTTGTCGTAGTGGTGTCACTTTCGGCTGGCAACCTGTTGGTCGTCTGGCCGTGGCAGGACTTCCTTATTCTGATCGCCGTGGTAGCGATTATGTTTCGCGAAATATTCGTCTCCGGCCTGCGGGAGTTCCTAGGTGCAAGCGCCAGCACCCTGAAAGTTACCAAGCTTGCGAAGTGGAAAACCACCGTGCAGATGGTTGCGGTTGCGGCCTTGTTGCTGGGGCACATGCTGCAATTCTATGTGGCTGGAAACATGTTTGGCATGGAAGCAGATTACGCCAGGGCCGTGATCAATGGTGAAGTCGAGGATACCGGCAACCTCTGGCTGCTGTTCCAGTCGTTCAAGGTGGTAACATGGGCCGGTCTCGGTTTGTTGGTGCTCGCCGCGTTGCTGACTTTGATCACCGGATTTGACTATTTCCGTAAATCACTGCCATTCCTACGAGAGGAAAACTAATGCAGGTCTTGTATTTCGCTTGGGTGCGCGAGCGCATTGGTGTGCCGCGCGAGGTTGTTGAAACATCCGCCGAGACGGTGGCCGATTTGGTCGCCGAATTGCGTGACCGCGAGGAGCGCTATGACCTTGCGTTTTCGGATATGAACGCCATTCGCGTGGCGCTGGATCAGGAGCTTTCCGAGCTATCCGCGCCGCTCGTCGGTGTTCGCGAAATCGCGTTTTTCCCACCGATGACAGGGGGCTGATATGTCAGTCAGCGTGCAGGCTGAAGACTTCGATGTTGGTGCCGAGCTAAAGGTCCTGAGTGCTGGCCGTACTGATATCGGCGCTGTGGTGACTTTCACGGGGCTGGTGCGGGATACCGCCGGTGGCGAGGGTATTGCGGAAATGGAGCTGGAGCATTACCCCGGCATGACCGAAAAGGCGTTGGCTGCAATCGAGGCCAAGGCCAATTCTCGTTGGCAGCTGCAGGCAACGCGGATCATCCATCGCTATGGCAAGCTGGAGCCGGGTGCGCAGATCGTGCTGGTGGCTGCGGCCTCGCCGCATCGCGGTGACGCTTTCGAGGCGGCTGAATTTCTGATGGATTTCCTGAAATCCCGCGCGCCTTTCTGGAAGAAAGAAGGCACTGCGGATGGCGGTAAATGGGTTGATGCCCGTGATGCTGACGAAGAGGCGCTGAACCGCTGGTCTTAATGCCCGCGTAACTCGTCAACCTCCGCACGCCATGCTTCGGCGTCGGTGCGCCACTGCTCGGCTTCGCGGCGGGCGTTCCCTAGACCGGTCATGGCGGCATCCAGTTCCGCGTGTAGCTGGCTTTCGGTTCGGCGGGCTTGCGCTTCAATCTCGTCGGCGCGGCTCTCGGCAGCGGCCTGTGCAGCCTCAGCTTCGCGCATCCGGGCGACAACCTCGTCCGAGGCCATCGGGCCAGTGGTGTTCATGCGGTCAAAGAACCAGCGAACGGTCCATCCGATGATGAGGGCCGCAACCAGTGCAGACCCGATTATCAGTGTCAAATCAGTTCTGTCCATCTGTGGTGTCCCCTAGCAATTTGAAAGCGATGCGTCGGTTTTCCTGACGCCCTTCTTCGGTTTCATTGTCGGCAATCGGTTGGCTTTCGCCGTAGCCAACGGCCGTTAGTTCCCCGAGCAACATGTTACGTGCCAGCAGCGAGTCGAGCACAGCGTCGGCGCGGCTCTGGCTCAGGTTTTTGTTCATCTCCTCGCGGCCCTGACTGTCGGTATGGCCACCGATTTCAAATGCTGCATGGCTGCAACGGTTCAGGATCGTGACGATAGTATTGATGGTTTTCACCGACGAAGATTCAATCACTGCCGAGGAGGGTGCGAACAGAATTTGGTTCTCCGCCAACAGGGTGGCAATTTCAGCTTCACATTCTTTCGGGTCGGGCAAATCTTCGACGACCGATGCCGGAACGTCTTCTTCCACTGTTATCTCGAATTGCGCGTCGGCGCCGAACCCGACTTCGAGTTTGCTCAGAATGGCGTCGTATAACCCTTCGGTTTCGCCGGTGCCGCTGACGGTCACGGTGTCTTCGGTTACGTTGATATTGCCGACCCGCAGCATCGACAATACTTCGAGTGCGACCAGTTGGCGGGATGTCCATCCATGGGGCGCGAATTCGGCAATTTTGGTGATGTCGTTGACGGAGCCGTGGCCGAACTTGGCTTCGGCATAGGTCAGCAACGTGCGTTTGGAAATTTCGTCGATGGTGACGCCGTTCATAAGCGCGCTGCCGTTGTCACGCAGTTGCGCGTGGAAATAAGGGCGGGTCTCGTCGTTGACGACTTCGGCTTCGGGCAGCACGGCTTTGAACGCATAGGATTGCGGAAGAACCTCTCTATACGCAAGGCTAATCGTGTTGAAGGCTTCGGGGTTAAATCCAAGCGGGGCGGTCAGGGTAACACCGGAATCGATCATCTCCAGCTTGCCACCGCCCAACTTTGTTATAGCATCAATACCGGCAACTGCCGCATCTGCCCATGTATCCGTAGGGGCACCGAGACCAATTTCACAAGAGGCGCTTTCTGTCACGCCGGCAAGCTTTGCGGCGGCAAGAATGCGCGCCGCGCCTTCTTGCGTCAGCGCGTAACACATAAGCGCGGTTTCATCTTCGCTTATTTTCAACGTCAACATATACGGCGCAAAGATCGGGCGCGGGGCTGTGATATCAATTGTAAACTCAATATCAGCGGGCCGGATCGAGGCAAGGTCTTGCTGCAACGACCGTTTTTCCGCATCGCTTTTCACGACGGCGCTCACGTTGACTTCACCCGGCTTGATACTGATTTTCGCCCGCTCGATGCGGGTCATAATTTCGGCCCCGAAACCAAGCGCGGTTTGCCAGCCTTCCGGTGCATCCCAACTGGTGGATTCTTTCATGTCGATCAACGAGACGTCTATGATCCGGTCAACGGCGTTGCGGACAACATCAACGTCGCCTTCTACCGGAGTGATGCCGATCAGTGAAACATCCGTGCCGCTTCGCAGGATCTCCAGCGCGAATTCCGGCGCTACGGCAGCGACGCTTTCCTCAACCTCGAGAGTGTCACGGATACGGGATGAAGAAACTACACCACCAATTGCGTCCAACGCCACCATGCGGCGGCGTTCATCCGGAGCGGTTCCGGTGAGTTTGACCAACATTCCGTCGGTTTCGATCTCGACCCAGCCTTGACCCGATGCCACCAGCGCGGTTTTGGAATTCCGCATGGTTGCGTCTTCCAGTTTTGCTACGGCAAAATTGGCGACCACCGCAGCGGCGGCGATACTGGCCAGAAATCCGGCTGTGGCGAATGCTATGGCGGCAGGGCGCATGGGACCTCGGAGTCGTTTAGTTGGCTGTTTTCTAAGCGATGATTTCAGGCAGGGCAACCGCCCTGTCGCCTAGATTACAGTAAAGCGCCGATGGCGAGGATTGCGGCGGCGATCAACCCTGCATCCCGATTGGAACGAAACAGGTGCAGACATTTTTCAGCGTCGTCGATATCGAGGTGGCGCATCTGCCAAAACATATGCAATCCGAAGGCCCAAGCGGCCATTATTCCGAGCAATAGCGTGACGGGCGTGCCACTCGCCAGCGCGGAAATCGCAGCCATCATCATGAGAACGACAGCGAGGATCATGAACACCAGCAGATATCGCGGTGTCTTTTCCGCAAATAGGCGCGCCGTCGATTTAACGCCGATCAAGGCGTCGTCGTCTTTGTCCTGATGCGCATAGATCGTGTCATAGAACAACGTCCAGGCGATGCCGGAAAGGTAAAGCAAAACCGGCGGCCATCCTAGCGCACCTTCATGCGCCGCCCACGCCAACAGCGCGCCCCAGTTGAAAGCGATGCCGAGGAAGACTTGCGGCCACCAGGTAAAGCGCTTGGCGAACGGGTAGACCGCGACCGGTATCAGCGCCGCGATGCCAAGGGCGATAGTAAAGGGGTTGAAGGTTAACAAAACGGCAAAGGCTATCAGCATTTGCAGGGCCAGCCAGACGGCAGCTTGTTTGACCGTGACCTGACCAGACGGCAGCGGGCGCGATTTTGTCCGCGCGACCTGTGCGTCAAACTCGCGGTCCGATATGTCGTTCCATGTGCACCCCGCGCCGCGCATCAGGAATGCACCGATGGCACAGCCGATTGCGATCCAGATGTCACCGAGGTTTCCACCCGCAGGATCGGCCGCGACCGCCAGTCCCAACCCCCACCAGCACGGAATCAGAAGCAGCCACGTCCCCGCAGGTCGATCCGCACGCGACAGCCGCAAATAGGGGCGTGACCAGCGCGGGGCAAAGCGATCCACCCAATTTAGCGTCGTCGCATCGGCAACTCTTCCATCTTGGTTCGGTTCAGGCATATGATCGTCTTGATTCATAGGGGCATACCATGGCTAAGAAACACGCAAAAATCAGGCTCTTTGTAGAGGGTCCACTGGCATCAGGGCAAGGGATTGTCCTGACAAAAGAACAGGCGAACTATCTGTTCAACGTTATGCGTCTGCAAACCGGCGCAAATGTGCTGTTATTTAACGGTCGCGATGGCGAATGGTTGGCCGAAGTCGCCGAAGCCGGCAAGCGGACGGGGCGTCTCGCAGTTCGCGAACAAACGGCACCATTGCGCTTGCCACCGGACCTCTGGCTGATGTTCGCGCCGATCAAGAAAGCCCGCACCGCGTTTATTGTAGAGAAAGCCGCCGAACTGGGTGCAGCGCGGATCATGCCCGTGCTTACCCGCTACACGAATATGGATCGGATACAGATCGACCGCCTCCGAGCGTATGCGATGGAGGCCACCGAGCAGTGCGGTGGCACATTTGTGCCAGAGGTTACCGATATCCAAAAGCTCTCCGATGTGTTGGCTGACTGGCCGGAGGACCGACAGTTGATGTTCTGCGATGAAAGTCGCGTGGCATTGCCGGTGGCGCAGGCATTGGCGCAGAAGACAGGTGGTAAATGGGCGATCGTTATCGGTCCCGAGGGCGGGTTCTCGCCCGAGGAGGTCGAGCAGCTAAGGGGCATGACGCAGGTGACGTCGGTTACGCTTGGTCCCCGGATATTGCGGGCTGACACGGCGGCGATTGCTGCACTGACTGCGTGGCAATCGGTCTTGGGAGATTGGGATTGAGAGTTATTTTACGAGAAGCGACGCGCGACGACACACTGCGGTTGGATGCGTTTCTTGCCAAACGCCATGAAACCTCCATGTTCCTGCGTGGTAATTTGCGGGACTACAGCATCGGGCGCAGCGATCACCCAAACGCCATGCGCTACTTTCTGCGGGAGAAGGGTGGCGCGATCCAAGGGGTAGCGGCTATCTCGAATAGCGGGACGCTGATGGTGCAGGCGCCTGATGGGATCGCGGAAATCGCGCGGTTTATGAAAGAAAATTTGCGGGAGGACACAGAATACACTGCAATGCTGGGCGAATCCGGTCAGGTCGCGGAATTACGAGAGGCTTTCGGCATGCAAGATGCGCCGACGACTTTTGACGATGTAGAGCCGTTGTTTTCCCTCGATCTCGATAATCTGGTAGTTCCGGCCAATCGTGGTTCAAGCCTTCGAAAGCCGGTGAACGAGGATATCGCCGTTCTAGAGAAATGGGCGTTTGCTTATATGATCGAAACCGGACTGGGACAGGACAACGACGAAACCCGCGACAAAAGTAAACATGACGCGGCGGAGCGTATGAAATCGGGCAAAATGCGGGTTTTGGTAAAAAATGGTGACTTGGTCGCGCAGACCGCGTTCAATGCAGTTTTACCCGATACGGTGCTGGTCGGCGGTGTCTACACCCCGCCCGAGCGTCGCGTTCGCGGCTACGCCCGATTGGCCGTTGCGCTGCATTTGGCTGAAGCCCGCGCCGCTGGCGTCAAAAACGCGGTTCTGTTTTCGGCGGATGAAAACGCCTCGCGTGCCTATCGGGCCATTGGCTTTGAGCAGATCGGTCACTACACTATAACCTTCTTCGCCCCCGCTGACATCTAGGACTAGGCATGGCTTTTTTACGTCCCGAAGCGATCCACACGCTGCGCCGCTGGCGAGAACCTGCCCTGATTGCGGTGCTTTTCGCCCTGTCGATCTGGCTGTTATGGAAGGCAATCGTGCAATCGAGCTGGATTTCCGGCATCATCGGGCTGGCAATCGCCGCTGTTATTGGCAGTATCCTCTATGTGTCCTACATGCGCGCCCGCATTTCCGTTGATGCTGACGGGCCCGGTATCGTGGAGGTCCGTGAGCGGGAAATCACCTACTTCGCGCCTGAAAAAGGTGGCACTGTCGAATTGGACACGTTATTGCGCCTTCAGCTTTCAACCCTGCCTAGCGCCAGCGGTGACCGAAACTGGATCCTATGGGGCCCGGAGGGCTCGCTGGTGATACCGGCTTCGGCGGACGGAGCGGAACAATTGGTGGAAACTTTCGCGGCCCTTCCGAACCTCGGTTACGAAAAAATTCTACGGGCTATGAGGGCCGAAACGCAGGAGATTTTCACGATTTGGCAGCGCGGTCCACAAAACACGATAACATGACTTGCGCCGCAGATACGGGCATCCTAAGTCGATAGTCAGAACATAAAAACGGGAGTTCCATAAATGTCGATACCTCAGTCCGGTGGTGGCCCGATCGAGCACCACTCGCAACTGGCAGAATACATGTCCGCTGGTTGTAAACCCAAGAGCGAATGGCGCATCGGCACCGAGCACGAGAAGTTCGGTTATTGTAAAGATACCCTGAAACCCATCCCGTACGAGGGCGAGCGGTCGATCAAGGCAATTCTCGAAGGGTTGCGGGACGAATTCGGCTGGGCTCCGGTTGAGGAAGCAGGACATCTGATCGGTCTAACCAAAGATGGTGCGAACGTCAGTCTGGAACCGGGCGGGCAGTTGGAACTCTCTGGTGCGCCGCTGGAAAGTATCCATCAGACCTGTGACGAGGCGAACGAGCATCTTCGCGAAGTAAAAACCGTCGCCGACCGTATTGGCGCGCGTTTCTTTGGCATGGGCGCAGCGCCGGAATGGACGGAAGAGCAAATGCCGATGATGCCGAAGGGGCGCTACAAGCTGATGACCCCGTACATGGGCACGGTTGGTACGCACGGCACGCAGATGATGTACCGCACGACAACTATTCAGGTTAATCTCGATTTCGCGTCCGAGCCGGACATGGTGCACAAACTGCGTACCGGTATCGCCTTGCAGCCAATTGCAACGGCACTGTTTGCGAATTCCCCGTTCTTCGAGGGCAAGTTAACCGGCTACCAGTCATGGCGCGCCCGTATTTGGCAAGACACCGATAAGGCCCGCACCGGTATGGTGCCGTTTGTGTTTGAAGACGGCTTCGGGTTCGAGGCATGGGTGCAATATGCCCTCGATGTGCCGATGTATTTCGTTTACCGCGATGG
>DFBM01000114.1:12665-23561 GCA_002366645.1 Rhodobacterales bacterium UBA3080
ATGCGCGGCGCCGACGGCGGCCCTTGGCGCAAAATCTGTGCGTTGCCAGCCTTCTGGGTCGGGTTGATGTATGACCAAAACGCGCTCGATGCGGCGTGGGATGTTTGCAAGGACTGGACCGCGGAACAGCGTGACCAGCTGCGGATAGATGTGGCTAAGGACGGTTTGCAGGCGCGTGTTAACGGGCGCGAAGTTCTGGATGTGGCCAAGGATTTGCTGGCAATTTCCGAGGCCGGTCTAAAAGCGCGGGCGAGACCGGGGGCGGGAGGTATGATCCCCGACGAGACACATTTCCTCAATGCTTTGCAGGAAATCGTCGATCGCGGATACTCGCCAGCCAAGAAACTGGAACGTTTGTATCAGTGCGAATGGGGCGGGGATATCAAGCGCGTCTATCAGGAATATTCCTACTAGAATTGGTCGTCCCGCATTCCCGGCGGGGCGATTTCTTTAGGCTAATGGATCAGCGCCGTATTCGTTGTCACCCCCGGTGCCTTTGCCGATCATCCAGACCAGCAAAATGATCGCACCGATTAACGGGATAAGGCAGAGCAACAACCACCAACCGGATCTGCCGGTGTCGTGCAAACGGCGAACCTCGACTGCCCATACAGGCAAGAAGGTGACAAGGGCGAAGATATTGCCGATGAATCCGGCATTATAGGAAAACTCCATCCCACCCATCATCATAGTGTTCTTGCCGAATATGGCGGAATCAGCCGCACCGGCGATGGCGCTTCCGACAATGATAAACAGGACAAACCACCAAAGTTCCGAGCGCGAGGCGCGGCCCTTGAAGGTGATGTATTTAGAAAAACATGTTGAAACGGACTGCGTGAAATTCATGGGTATTCCCTCGCTTGATTGTTATTCCGTCTCTTTGTGACAGGCTGTGTGTTCAATCAAGCGAAAGGTTTAGCTTAAAGCGGCAGCAGGTTTGTTCGGTAGCGGACGCGCCGCTTACTTTTTGCCGATTTTCGGTTCCGTACCTTTCAGCAATCTCTCGATATTGGCGAAGTGCCGAACCCAGACGAAGCAGGCCAACACGACGCCTAGCCAGACTGCGGCTGGCATGCCAAACGCATATAGCCAAAACGGGGTTGCAGCAGACGCAACGAGCGCCGACAGCGACGAAATGCGGAAGATCAGTGCAATCGCCAGCCATGTGGCGCAGGCGGCAAGGCCAGCCCAGAAGTTCAGCGCGAGCATAATGCCGAGGAATACGGCAACTCCTTTACCGCCTTTGAACATCAGGTAGATCGGGAACAGGTGGCCAAGGAACGCCCCGAGAGCTGCGACTTGGGCCGCGTCTTCGCCAAGCCACGCGCGGGCGATCAGGACCGCCACGGCGCCTTTGCCGGCGTCCAGAACCAGCGTTGCCAGCGCGGCTTTCTTTGAACCTGTGCGCAACACGTTGGTCGCGCCGATGTTGCCCGAACCGATGTCGCGCAGATTGCCCAATCCCATAACTTTGGAAATCAGCATGCCGAACGGAACAGAACCCAGCAGGTAGGCGGCGGCAAGGACGCCCAGCAGCCACGGCCATTGGGCTTCTAACGCGGGGTTCGCGCCCCAGAAACGCAGGAAATCGGGTAGCATTGCGGCTCCTTAAAAGACTTGCGCGCCAGCGACGAAGGTTTTCAGGACTTTACCTTGCATACGGCGACCGTCAAACGGTGCGTTCTTGGATTTCGATAACAGCTCGAAGCGGTCCATCACAAAGGGGGCGTCCGGATCGAACAGAATTAGGTCGGCGGGTGCGCCCTCGGCCATGCGTCCGGCCTCAAGACCAAGCAGTTTGGCGGGGTTTAGGGAAATGGCCCGGAATAGGGTGGGTAGGTCCATGTGGCCACCGTGGACGAGCTGCATTAAGGCGGGCAACATGGTTTGCAGGCCAACGGCACCACTTGCGGCTTCCTCGTATGGCAGGCGTTTGGATTCTTCGTCCTGCGGGGTGTGCATGGAGCTAATGATGTCGATCAAGCCGTTCGCAACAGCATGGACAACTGCGAGGCGGTCGTCCTCGGCGCGGAGCGGGGGTTTGACCTTGAAGAAGGTACGATAATCCTCGACGTCGAATTCGTTCAGGGTCAGATGATGGATAGACACACCGGCAGTGACATTCAGACCAGCTTTCTTGGCGCGTTCCAGAACGGTCAGGGCAGAGGCGCAAGTGATCTGATCTGCGTGGTATTTCGCACCGGTCATTTCCACCAATGCGAGGTCGCGTTCCAGCTGGATACGTTCGGCCATCGGGGAAACGGCGGGAAGACCCTGCTTGGTCGCGAAGGCGCCCGAAGTGACGGCGGCACCTTTGGATAACACCGGTTCTTGCACGTGACCGATAACCAGTGCGCCGGACGCGTTGGCGTAGGTCAGGATGCGTTGAAGGGTTTTGGCGTTTTCAATCGGGCGGTCAGCGTCAGAAAACGCGACGGCACCGGCATCTTGTAAAAACCCGATTTCGGCCATCTCCTTACCACCGCGACCTTTGGTAAGGGCGGCCATAGGCAGGACGTTAACTGCGACCTCGTCGGCAGCGCGACGGCGGAAGAAATCGAGGATTTCGGGGGTGTCGATTGCGGGTGTCGTATCGGGGCGGGTGACCATCGTCGTAACCCCGCCAGCAGCGGCGGCGAGGCCTGCCGTGCGAAAACTTTCTTTGTGGCGCTCACCCGGCTCACCGATTTTGACACCGATGTCGACAATTCCGGGGGCGAGGCATTTGCCACCACAGTCAATGACCTTCCCTGCGGGGAATGTTTTGATTTCATTTGCTAAAATCTGATCAATACGACCGTCCTTGATAACAACTGAACGGAGCTTCTCGGTACCGGCTTCGGGGTCGATGATACGTGCGTTGGTCAGAGTTAGCATGATGCGCCCTCCTCTTTGGATTTTCGGAGGTTGCGGGCCAGTAACTCCATCACGGCCATGCGGACGGCGACGCCCATCTCTACCTGTTCCTGAATGACCGAGCGGTTGATGTCATCGGCCAGAATTCCGTCGATCTCGACGCCGCGGTTCATGGGGCCGGGGTGCATGACGATAGCGTCGGGTTTGGCGTTAGCGAGCTTGGCTTCGTCCAGTCCCCAACGGTGGTAATATTCGCGTTCGGACGGGATAAAGGCGCCGTCCATGCGTTCCTTTTGCAAGCGGAGCATCATGACGACGTCGGCGTCTTTCAGACCTTCGGCCATGTTGTCGGTAACCTCGACCCCCAGTTTGTCGACACCGGCGGGCATGAGGGTTTTAGGGCCGACCAGACGCACACGGTTTTCCATTTTGCCGAGCAGGAACATATTCGAGCGGGCAACGCGAGAGTGGGCGATATCACCACAAATCGCGATGATCAGGCGGTGCAGGCGGCCTTTAGAACGGCGGATGGTTAGCGCGTCCAACAACGCCTGTGTCGGGTGTTCGTGGCGACCGTCGCCCGCATTCATTACCGCGCAATTTACCTTTTCCGCCAACAGTTTGACTGCGCCAGAATGGGGGTGGCGGACGACCAGAAGGTCGGGGTGCATGGCGTTGAGGGTTAGGGCCGTATCGATCAGGGTCTCGCCCTTTTTGATCGAACTGGCTTGCATCGACATGTTCATCACGTCGGCACCGAGACGTTTGCCGGCAATCTCGAAGCTGGCTTGGGTGCGGGTAGAGTTCTCGAAGAACATGTTTATCTGGGTCAGGCCCGCGAGCACGTCCAAGTGTTTGTTTTGCTTGAGGTTATGCTGGGCATAATGTTCTGCCAGATCGAGGATTTCGGTTATGTCTTGTTGGGACAACGACTCGATCCCGAGAAGATGGCGCTGGGTGAACATGCTGGCGACTCCTTTCGGTGATTTGGGTGCTTATAGCAGGGATTTTCTGTGGAACAAGCGGTTGCGTTTGGGTAGGGTGCTGACATGAGTCTGGAACCGCACGAATATCACGAGGCATTGGCGCAACTTGCGTGGCAGGTTGAGCTTGGCGCTGACGAAGCGATCAGCTCGGTTGCGGTTGATCGTTACGCCGAAAAAACCAAGCCTGCGGCGGTGAAGCCGGCCGAGGTTGTCGCGCCCGTCGCGGAAGCGCCCGCTGATGTGTCAGCGGAAGCCGCGCGTCTGGCGGCGGGATGTTCTGATCTAGATGCTCTGCGCGCGGCGGTCGAGAACTTTGACGGTTGCGACTTGCGGCGGGGCGCACGTAACACGGTTTTCGCGGATGGAAACCCGGCAGCCCGCGTTATGGTTATTGGGGAGGCACCCGGTAAGGAAGAGGATCGGGCGGGGAAGCCGTTTATCGGTGCCTCGGGGCAATTGCTGGATAAAATGCTGGCTGCGATTGGACTTAGCCGAATGGCGGAGGATCGTGAGCAGGCGGTATATATCACTAATGTACTGCCTTGGCGGCCACCCCAGAACCGCGATCCGCTACCCGAAGAGACGACGATGATGAAGCCGTTTTTGATGCGGCATATCGAGTTGATTAAGCCCGATTTCCTGATGCTGGTGGGAAATCCTTCGAACCAGCTTTTGCTGGATACGGAGCAGGGTGTGACGCGTTTGCGCGGGCAGTGGCACGAGGTTGCGGGGATTCCGGCCGTCTCGATATTCCACCCTGCCTATTTGTTGCGCGCACCGGCACAGAAGCGGCTGGCGTGGGCGGATTTGTTGATGCTTAAAGCGAAAATGGAAGAGAGTTGAATGTCCCATATATCTGCGAGTGAGAAACGCGAGTTTGTGCCGGTTCGTATCGCGGTTTTGACGGTGTCTGACAGTCGTTCGCTGGCGGAGGACCGCTCGGGCGACACGTTGGTGAAGCGGATCGAGGCGGCGGGGCATATTCTGGCGGCACGCGATATCGTTCGGGATGAACGTGCTGATATTGCTGATAAATTGCGCGGATGGGCGGCGGATGAAAACGTCGACGTGGTGATTTCGACAGGCGGTACAGGGTTGACCGGGCGCGATATTACGGTGGAAGCGCACCGTGATGTTTATGAAAAAGAGATCGACGCGTTTTCGACGTTGTTCACCATAGTTTCAGTCGAGAAAATCGGGACTTCGGCGGTGCAATCACGGGCTTGTGGCGGGGTTGCGGACGGGACGTATATGTTCGCATTACCTGGGTCGCCGGGAGCGTGTAAAGATGGTTGGGACGGGATACTGAAGGACCAGCTGGACTACCGGCATATGCCCTGCAACTTCGTTGAAATCATGCCACGGCTCGAAGAGCACAAGCAGCGCACGAAGAGCTGAAACGCGTTAACTTTTGCGGTTTTTGCAGCGAAAAACCTGTGCACAATACGTACACAATGCGTACACAACCTGTATGTACGTTTTACGTTAACCTTTAGCGGGGCAGCCCAGAACTTCGACGGCTTTGTCCTCGTTGAGGACGGTAATGCGGATGGCGCTACGGTCGACGAGGAGCATCGCGTCGCCGTAGTATTCCAGCGTCGCGGTGGCGGTCAGGTCTTTGCCGTTGGCGCTGGTTTCGGCGAGATCAATCCAGATATCAGGGTCGGCGTATTCGATGACGGTCAAAGGTGTGCCGCCGACGGTATTTGCAAATTTCAGATCAGCGCGGATATCGAAGCCGGTACCGTTCGGGGTGAGCGCGCAACTCGCCGCGCGGATGCCACCGGATTTGGCGGAGGCAGGGGCTTCGGTCAGGGCGGATTTGATGCCGGAGACGCCGACGTCAGGTGTGGCTTCCGAAAGCTCGGTGACCAGCCGTTCGCTGGCAGGGACGCAGATGTCGGAACAGACGCCGAAGTCGAGGTTCAGGTCGACATTTATAGGCGCGTCGATTTCGATCGGTGTTATGCGGACGGGCAGGGTCATCTTGCCCTTGTAGCCGATTGAATAGAGGCCGAAGGTTTCGAATACGTGGGGCGTTGGCCAGCTGATTTCGATGTTGGATATGTTTTGTGAACCGCTCCAGTCGAATGCCGGCGGGATGCCGGCGGGGCCGGGTGTGCGCCAGTAGGTTTTCCAGCCCTCGGAAAGGTCGAACTCGATCGCGGTCTGGTAACTGCCGTCGGGGAGCTGCCATCCGTTCAGGAACTCGACGTTGCCGTAAAGCTCGCCAGCTTGGGAGGCGGCGGGGAAAAGAGCGGCGGCTATGAGCAGTTTTTTAATCATTTGCCTAACATAGTGACGAAATCACAAAGGAAAAGTCACAACTTAGCGATGGGTTTGTCTTGAAATGTTGCCGGTAGGGGCGCATCTTTAGTGCATGACTGATACATCCGCTGAGGAGCTACCTTTTTTGGACGGGAAATTTCTGGTTGCGATGCCGGGAATGGGTGATCCACGTTTCGATCACGCCGTAATTTTCATGTGCGTCCATACACCCGAGGGTGCGATGGGGCTAACCATCAACCGGCCTGCGCGCGGGCTGGATTTCAAGGAACTGATGGAGCAGTTGGGCGTCTCCGGCGACGATGCGGCCAACGGGCCGGAAGTGTTGTTTGGTGGGCCAGTGGAGCATGGGCGCGGATTTGTCCTGCACTCCACCGATTATTTTACCAAGGGCGGAACGATGTCGATTTCGGAGGAATTCGGGATGACGGCTACGAAGGATGTTTTGCAGGATATTGCAGATGGCAAAGGACCGGACAAGCGTTTGTTATCGTTGGGATATGCAGGATGGGGGCCGGGGCAGCTGGAAGCGGAAATCCAGAAGAACGGCTGGTTGATATGTGACGCCGACCCGAAGATCGTTTTTGATACGCCGTGGAGCAAGAAGTGGAACGCGGCGATGAGCAGTCTGGGGTTTGATCCAGCGATGCTGTCGGCCGACGGTGGCCGCGCCTAGGCTCGTGGAGCAGCTGCGCGCTCTAGGCGGTCGTTAATCGCGGCGCCAAGGCCGTGATGCGGAATGACCGCGACGGCAATTTTATGTAAACCTTCAGATTTGGCGATTTTGTCCAGTGCGCGCATATGTGCGAACAGGTTAGCGGCGGCTTCGTGCAGGTCGCCATTTGGCGATAGGTTGAGGGCGGGTGTTTCGACGCTGTCGGGGCCAAAGCCGAGCCAGACCTCGTCGGATTCGGGGGCGGTGGCGTCTAGGCGCATTGTTGCCGACGGGGCGTAGTGGGATTTAAGCTGGCCCGGAGCGGTGATGTTTTCGCCTTCGTCTTTGGCGATTTTCTGGCCGAGCGCGGATTCGATGGCCTCGACCGGGATACCGCCGGTTCGCAGCAGAATTGGGTGGCTGTTGGTAAAGCCGAGGATCGTGGATTCCAGCCCGACTCCGCAGGGGCCGCCGTCGAGGACGGCGGCGACTTTGCCGGACAGACCCTCTAGCACGTGATCGGCTGTCGTCGGGCTTATCTTGCCGGACGGATTGGCAGAGGGCGCAGCGACGGGGCCGCCGAATTCAGTCAGCAACCGGCGAGCGAGCGGGTGTTCGGGGATGCGGACGGCGACGGTGTCCAGACCGGCGGTGACAAGGTCGGATAACCCGCAGTCTGGGCGGCGTTTCAGAACCAGTGTTAACGGACCCGGCCAGAATGCGGCTGCCAGTGCGCGCGCGGAGTCGGGTAGTTCGGCGATACTCTCAACTGCGGCGAGGTCGGGCAGATGCACGATCAGCGGGTTGAAGTGTGGGCGTTGTTTGGCCGCGAAGATGTTGGTGACCGCGTGGCTGTTGCGCGCATCCGCACCGAGGCCGTAGACGGTTTCTGTCGGGAAGGCTACCAACTGGCCGGCGCGCAGAAGGGTGGCGGCGGTTTTGATGCCGTCGTTGTCAGCCGCTAGTCTTTGCGTTGAGTAATTCATATTGACGCCGCGTATACCTTGCCCATCATTGTCGGGCGACCTAATTTGCGGCAGGAATAGCGGAACTAATGTCGTTTGGCAAAGAACAATAACGGAGTGCTTCATATGTCCTATCGTGCGCCGGTCAAGGAAATGACCTTTTATCTCGACCATGTCCTGAACGCAGGAAGGCTGGCAGATACGGCACGGTTTAGCGAGGCGACACCGGATATGGCCGAGGCGATTCTGGGCGAGGCGGCGCGTTTAAGCGAAGACATTCTGACACCTTTGAACCGCGAGGGCGACTTACATCCGGCGAAGCTGGAGAACGGGGTGACGCGGTGTTCGCCGGGATTTGACGCTGGATATAAGGCGATTGCCGAGGGTGGCTGGGTCGGTATGGCTGGCGATCCGGAATTCGGTGGCATGGGTTTGCCGTTGACGCTGGTTTCCTGCGTTGGCGAGATGATGAGCAGTGCGTGCTTGTCGCTATCGCTGAACCCGTTGATGACGCAAGGCCAGATCGAGGCGTTGGAGCACCATGCGAGTGACGAGATCAAGGCGCTGTATCTGCCCAAGCTGACTTCCGGTGCATGGACAGGGACGATGAACCTGACGGAGGCGGGGGCCGGCTCGGATGTCGGGGCGCTGCGGTCGAAGGCGGTCGCGAATGGCGACGGGACCTATGCGGTTTCCGGCCAGAAAATTTTCATCAGCTGGGGCGATCATGATGTTGCCGAGAATATCTGTCATTTGGTGTTGGCGCGTTTGCCCGATGCCGTGGCGGGGACCAAAGGGATAAGCCTGTTTCTGGTGCCGAAGTATATTCCGGATGCAGATGGCAATCCGGGGGTGGCGAACAATGCACGGCCTATAAGTCTTGAGCACAAGATGGGGCTGCACGGCTCGCCAACCGCGATTATGGAGTTCGACGGTGCGACGGGCTGGATGATTGGCGCCGAGAGCGGCGGCATGGCGGCGATGTTCACGATGATGAATAACGCGCGGATCGGTGTCGGCGTGCAGGGTCTTAGCCAAGCCGAGGGCGCGCTGCAAAAAGCGGTGGAATTTGCGTTGGAGCGAAAGCAGGGGCGCAGTCCGGTTGAAGGTGGCACCGGCACCATTCTGGATCATGCGGACGTGCGGCGGAATATTTTGACGATGAAGGCGCTGACCTCGTCGGCGCGGGCGATTATTCTGGATGCGGCGGTCAGTATCGATTTGTCCAAGGCGCTGGACGGGGATGAGGCTGCACAGCACGCGGCGCGCGGGGCATTTCTGACGCCGATTGCCAAGGCGTTCGGTACAGACACCGGTTGCGAAGTGGCCGAGATCGGCGTGCAGGTGCATGGCGGCATGGGCTATATCGAAGAAACCGGTGCGGCGCAGTTTTACCGTGATGTGCGGGTGACGGCCATTTACGAGGGTACCAACGGTATTCAGGCAATGGACATGGTTGGTCGCAAGCTGATGGACGGCGGCGCGGCGGCTTTCGGGTTGTTGGGCGAGATCAGTCTGACTGCGGCATTGGCCGAGGAAAGAGCACCGGATCTGGCTGCGTTTCTAGCGTCGGCCGAGATGAGCCTTAACGCAACGACGCACTGGATGTGTGATGCGGATATGAACGATCGATTCGCGGGGGCGGTGCCGTATTTGCGGGCGTTCGCTTTGGCGCTGGGTGGGCATTATCTGCTGAAGGCTGCACTTGCGAATGCAGCGAGAATGCCGCTCGCCCGGTTCCATATCAGGCAGTTGGCTCAACAGGTTGACGCACTTTGTTGTGCGGCGCGCGAGGGAGCCACGACGCTCTATGCCCTCGATGCGGATGCGCTGTCGGCATAATGAAAGATAAAGGTTTTATGATCGATTTCCCCTATGAACAACCGCCGAGCGCAGGCGAGGCCATCGAAGTGGCCGAAGGTGTGTTGTGGATGCGTCTGCCGCTGCCGATGCGGTTGGACCACGTCAATGTATATGCACTGGACGATGGTGACGGCTGGACGGTGATCGACACCGGTTTCAACAGCAAAAAGGGTCGCGCTATCTGGGAGGCTCTGATGGCCGGCCCGTTGCGCGGCAAACCGATTACGCGGGTTTTGGTGACGCATCACCACCCCGATCACGTTGGCATGGCCGGCTGGCTGCAATCGGACCATGGGGCGGAGTTGTGGACCACGCGCACGGCGTGGCTATTCTCGCGGATGCTGACGCTCGATGTGCAGGAACGGCTAACACCCGAGACATTGGCGTTTTACCGTGCAGCGGGGATGGATCGCGGGGTTTACGACAAACGTATCGCCGAGAAACCGTTTAACTTTGCCGATGTGGTTGCGCCCATGCCTTTGGGGTTCCAGCGGATAAAGCAGGACGATGTTTTGACCATCGGCGGGCGACGCTGGGTTGTGCATATTGGCCATGGACACGCGCCCGAACACGCGACGCTTTGGAGTCTGGATGATAATCTGGTGATCTCTGGAGATCAGGTTATTGCCGGTATTTCGTCCAACCTTGGTGTCTATGCGACGGAACCGGAGGCCGATCCGGTCGGGGACTGGCTGGAGAGTTGCGAACGTCTGGGCGCGCTCGCGCAGCAGGATCATTTTGTGTTGCCCGGGCACAAGCTGCCCTTCACCGGATTACCGCAGCGAATGGGCCAGTTGATCGAGAACCATCATAGTGCCTTGACCCGTCTGGAGCAGCACCTGTTGACCCCTCAAACCGCCGCCGAATGCTTTCCGCCGCTATTCAAACGCACCATTGGCGAGGGTGAATACGGTTTGGCCCTGGTAGAGGCGTATGGCCATCTCAACCATCTTCACCAGATTGGAACAATCGTTCGTAGCCGGCGCGAGGACGACGCCTGGATGTGGCATAAACCGCAATAGTTGCGGTTATGACGATGGGCCGCAGTCAAAGCGCTTCCAATTCTGCCGGAATCATGGCATTGAAAACAAAATCAAAACAGAGGGAGGCTACAATGTCTGAACATAAGCACGGTTCCATGGATATCTACGAACAGGAAAAAACATTTGACGGCTTCATCAAGCTGGGCAAATGGGTAACAGGCATCAGCATTCTGATTGTTGTCTATCTGGCGATCTACCACACCTGATTTTGGTAACAACTATGTGATGATCTGGCGCCTTTT
>DFBM01000114.1:23585-30947 GCA_002366645.1 Rhodobacterales bacterium UBA3080
GTGTTCAAAATCCGCACCATTCTTACGGTTCTGTCCCTTGTGGCTTTGATGGGCTGCGAAGGTTCGGAGCGGAATGCGCCGATTGCGTCGGCGATCGATATCCAGACCGCGAGCTATGTTAGCAGCAAGCCTCCTTCGGTAACCTTGGTGACCATGGTTAATGAATCCGGCGATTTCGGGGAGCATTCGGGGTTGTTGATCAACGCTTCGCAGCAGGTGTTGTATGATCCGGCCGGAACGTTCCGCCATTCTACCAGCCCGAACGCGCGGGATGTGAATTACGGGATGCATCCGGCGATGGTAGAGTATTATAAATCCTATCATGCGCGACGCGGCTACTATGTTGTGGCGCAGGAAGTGCAGCTGACTCCGGAGCAGGCCGAGCTGATTTTGCAGCGTGCAATTGCGCAGGGGACGACGGCGAAATTGCGATGCGGTATTTCTGTTTCGTCGGTACTGAACGGTTTGCCAATGTTCGCGGAAATCCCGACAACCTACTATCCGGGCAAGATTATGCGACAATTTGGCGAGGTGCCGGAAGTGGTGACAACCTATGTCTACGAGGACGACGAGGGCCAATACCTCGACGGATAGACTTTTGTTAGGGTTCTATTAACCAATTTCGCGCAACGATGGGGTGTTGGTTGAATGGATACCCCATGCGATTCTTTTTACTTTTTCAGATGTTAATGGCCCTTGTCGCATGCTCCTCTCCGGGGTTGAATTTTGGCGGAGTTGAGCCGACGCGTGTTGTCGTTGAGGGCTCGGTCTTTGATGTTTACGTTGTCGGAGAAGAGGCGCGGGCCATTCGTCTGAATTTTGAATTGTTGCCAAAGCTGGCAGTGACCGGTTCGCGCGCCGTTGCCGCAATCGAACAGGCCAGCGGCTGTGGCGTGGTGAAAGGCTCGGTTTCCGGCGATCAAACGATGATCGAGGCGCGTCTAAAATGTTGAATTCTGCGCATAAAAAAACGGGCCCAGAAAGGCCCGTCTTATTGGAATTATTGGATAAATTAAGCGGCTGCCGCTTGGCGTTCACTTTCTTCGCGCGATAGAGCAACCGAGGTGCGGACACCACGGCTGACGAATTCCATCATGCCTTTAACACAACGTTCATTAGGGTCGATGCCCGCACACATAAGCACTTCACGACCGTCGCGCGAGCGTGCCCAGCGTGCAATGACTTCGGTGCCATTGCCATATTTTTTGTCATCAGCTATTGCATCATCAAGAGCCGCCAGTACAACTGCTGCAAACAGTTTCTGGGCGCGGGCACCTTGGTCGTTGGCAAAAGCCGTTGAGTCAACGTAATCGAACATACGTCGTCCTTCTCGTGTCGTTAAATGAGTATGGTGTCTTATATGACACTTTCTTGACGCTTCAGTAGTGCATTTAATGCATACCAGCCATGCATCAAGGGTATACCTATGAATCGTGCCATTTTGTCGCAAGCGTGAAACTTAAAGATTTTATCCAAAACACGCTTTATCTTTTGATTTCCCGGCGTATAGTGCGCCTCATGAGTATGAGAGCGAAAATTTTGACGAAGCCGACCGCAGCGATCGCTGGCGGTCTTTCTGCGCTCCTACTTCTTAGCAGCCTCTGAGCGAGCCGGGATAACGGCGCGCGCGCTCAGAGGAGAACTTTCGCGCCAACCTCTCTCTTTGCTAAGGAATTTTCAAATGACTACTAATACTACACCGCAATCCGAGAAGAACCGCGTTCTGATCTTTGACACCACTCTTCGCGACGGGGAACAAAGCCCCGGTGCAACGATGACGCTGAATGAAAAGATCGAGATTGCCTCGCTTCTGGACGAAATGGGTGTCGATATTATCGAAGCCGGTTTCCCGATTGCCTCGGATGGGGATTTCGAGGCGGTGACGGAGATTGCCAAAGCCGCTCCGAATACTGTGATTTGCGGTTTGGCACGCGCCAGTTTCGGCGATATCGATCGCTGCTGGGATGCTGTGAAAAACGCTAAACGGCCGCGGATCCATACGTTTATCGGCACATCGCCATTGCACCGCGAATTTCAGGTGCAACTGGATCGTGACGAGATGGCGCAGAAGATTCACGACACTGTAAGCTATGCGCGCAACCTTTGTGACAATGTGCAGTGGTCGCCGATGGATGCGACGCGGACCGAAGACGATTATCTGGCGCGCGTTTGCGAGATTGCGATCAAGGCCGGTGCGACGACAATTAATATTCCGGATACCGTAGGATATACTGCGCCGCGTGAAAGTGCCGACATCATCCGTATGTTGCTGGAACGTGTGCCGGGCATGGACGAGATCACGATCGCTACGCACTGTCACAACGATTTGGGCATGGCGACGGCGAATGCGCTGGCGGCAGTCGAGGCTGGTGCTCGCCAGATCGAGTGCACGATTAACGGCCTAGGGGAGCGTGCGGGCAACACTGCGCTGGAAGAAGTCGTGATGGCGATGCGTGTGCGTCAGGATATTTTCCCGTATCACAATAGTATTGATACGACGAAAATTATGCAGGCTTCGCGGTTGGTATCGACTGTTTCGGGATTTCCGGTGCAGTTCAACAAAGCGATTGTCGGTAAGAATGCCTTTGCCCACGAGAGTGGAATCCATCAGGACGGGATGTTGAAGCATGCCGGTACCTTCGAAATTATGCGTCCGGAAGACATCGGATTGGCGGAAACCTCTCTGGTGATGGGCAAACATTCAGGGCGTGCAGCGCTGCGCTCGAAGCTGGAGAACCTTGGGTATTCGCTGGGCGATAACCAGTTGATAGACGTTTTTGTGCGGTTCAAGGAATTGGCCGATCGCAAGAAGGAAGTCTTTGACGACGACTTGATCGCATTGATGACGGACAGCGAAACCAACACCGCGAACGACCATTTTCAGGTTAAGTCTTTGCGCGTTGTCTGTGGGACCGAAGGACCGCAAACAGCAGATCTGAGCATGAAGGCTGGTGAGGAAACTCATTCGGTTTCGGCAACTGGAGACGGCCCTGTCGACGCGGTTTTTAACGCCATCAAGATGGTGTTTCCGCATGAAGCTAAGTTGGCGCTTTATCAGGTGCACGCGGTGACCGGCGGTACGGATGCGCAGGCGACTGTGACGGTGCGGATGGAGGAAGAGGGCAAGATCGTAACGGGACAGTCTTCGGATACCGACACGGTTGTGGCTTCGGCCAAGGCCTATGTGAACGCCCTGAACAAGCTGATTGTACGGCGTCAGAAAAAGGCGCCTGCCGCGCTTACATAAATACGGGGCCGAAGAGAAGTTGCACGAAACGTAGGCGACTTCTCGCCAGACCATCATATAATTGCACTAAACGAACCAACATTACTTCTTGCCCCCCTTTACCACGATTGCGTTGAAATCGTATAAGGAGGGCAAGGAGAAGCGGCCCCAATGGCAGGGCCGCTTTGGTTTCGAGGGGCACGAAATGTTCGATAAGTTTAACAGCATGCTATCCGCCGATATGGCGATCGACCTGGGCACGGCGAATACGCTGGTCTATGTGAAGGGTAAGGGGATTATCCTGAACGAGCCGTCAGTGGTAGCATATCACATCCGCGATGGTAAAAAGACGGTGCTGGCCGTGGGCGAAGATGCCAAGCTGATGCTGGGCAGAACGCCGGGCTCAATCGAAGCGATCCGCCCGATGCGGGACGGGGTGATTGCGGACTTCGATGTCGCCGAAGAGATGATTAAACATTTCATCAAGAAGGTGCACAAACGTGGCAGCTTCGCCAAACCCAAGATTATTATTTGTGTGCCTCATGGCGCGACACCGGTCGAGAAGCGGGCCATCCGTGAATCGGTTTTGCAGGCGGGAGCGCGCAAGGCCGGATTGATCGCCGAGCCGATTGCAGCGGCGATCGGGGCGGGGATGCCGATCACGGATCCGACGGGCAACATGGTCGTCGATATCGGCGGTGGTACGACCGAGGTGGCGGTGCTGTCGCTGGGCGACATCGTTTATGCGCGCTCGGTTCGTGTTGGTGGTGACCGGATGGATGATGCTATTGTGTCGTATCTTCGTCGTCAGCATAACCTGCTGGTCGGGGAATCCACGGCGGAGCGGATCAAAACCTCGATCGGAACGGCACGTATGCCCGAAGACGGTCGCGGGTTGAGCATGGAAATTCGCGGGCGCGACCTGCTGAACGGGGTTCCAAAGGAAATCGAAGTAACGCAGGCACAGGTGGCCGAGGCTTTGGCCGAACCGGTGCAGCAAATTTGCGAGGCGGTTTTGACAGCGCTAGAATCGACACCACCGGATCTGGGCGCGGATATTGTGGATCGCGGCGTGATGCTAACAGGCGGCGGCGCGTTGCTTGGCGATCTGGATCTGGCTTTGCGCGAACAGACAGGGCTTTCGATTTCGGTTGCTGACCAGCCGCTGAACTGCGTGGCGCTCGGGACTGGTAAATCGCTGGAGTTTGAAACCCAGCTTGTACATGTGATCGATTACGGGAACTAACCGCAAGGCTGTGAAGGCCGGTAGCTAGGGGGTGCCCGACGGTGGCGCAGGATACTTCTATATCCAATTCGTGGCGGGTTTTGCGCAGGTTCCTTGTCGGCGTTCTGTTTGTCCTTCTTCTCGGACTGTTTTTACTGTCGCGCATCGATAACCCTCGTGCCGAGCGGTTCCGTATGGCGCTGGTCGACCGGTTTTTCCCTAGTTTCGAATGGGCGCTGGTGCCTGTGACTTCGATGACGCGGATGGTGTCGGACTTTCAGTCCTATACGCGCGTTTACGAGCAAAATCAGGAATTGCGGCGCGAATTGCAGCGGATGAAGGGCTGGCGCGAAGCTGCTTTGCAGTTGGAGCAGAAAAATGCGCAGCTGTTGGCGCTGAATAATGTAAAGCTGAATTCGCGGTTGGCGTTTATCACTGGCGAGGTGATGACGGATTCAGGCGGGCCGTTCAGCCAGTCTGCGTTGGTTAACATCGGACGGCAGGATGGGGTGAGCGATGGTTTCGCCGCGGTTGACGGGCTTGGTCTGGTTGGCCGGATAGCAGGTGTTGGCGAGCTGACCTCGCGGGTTTTGTTTTTGTCGGATGTTAGCTCAAGCGTTCCGGTGGTGGTAATTCCGTCGGGGCGTCGGGCGATTTTGCGGGGTGACAATACGATAGTTCCGCCGCTCGATTTTCTGGATTCGGAGGCCGGAGTGCAAGCGGGTAGCCGGGTGATGACTTCGGGCGATGGCGGGGTATTTCCGGCGGATATTCTGGTCGGGCAGGTGGCGGTTGACCCGCAGGGGCGGTTCCGTGTGCGGTTGGCGGCAGATTATGAAAACCTCGATTTTATTCGGGTGCTGAAGATTACACCGCGCGAGGATATCAGCGGAACCGGTGACATTATTGGTGCACCGATTATCGAGGGCGCAGACGAATGAGCGGCGCACCCGTCAAATCCCGACGCTGGGCCGAGGTTGCGCTGTTTGCACTGCTCGGTTTTGTCAGTATCGGGTTGCCCCTCGTACCGATGGGTTTGGCGGCAAATAGCGTTGCCTTTCCAGATGTTATGTTCTGTTTGTTCGGGGCTTGGATCATCCGGCGCCCTGATAGTTCGCCGTTGCTGGTGATTGTGTTTTTGGCAGTGTTGGCAGACGCTTTGATGATGCGCCCGCTGGGGCTTTGGGCGCTGTTGCTATTCGTTGGAACCGAGGTTCTAAGGGTAAGTTTGCGCGCCTTTCGGGACATTCCATTTGTTCTGGAGTGGTTATATATCGGCGCACTATTGGCGTTTATGCTGTTGCTTCAGAATTTCCTGTTGTTTGCGTCCTTTGACAGCGCTTACGGGTTCTCTGAGGTTGCGACGCATTGGCTGCGGACGGTGGCGAGCTATCCGGTGGTGGTGGCAATATTGCACTGGGGATTCCGGGTGCGTGCGCTCAAGAAAGACAAACGTCCCAATAGGTTGGGGTATGTTCTCTAATGCAGCCAACTCGTAGCAGCAAGATCAGGCAACGGCGCATTACGCGTCGGGGATTGCTATGGATGGGGGTACAGTTGGGCGTGATCGGTACGCTGGGTTGGCGGATGCGGCAACTGCAGGTGGACCAGTCAGACCAGTTCCGTTTGCTAGCCGAAGAGAACCGCATCAATATCCGGCTACTGGCCCCCGAGCGAGGTTTGATTTTTGATCGCAACGGTGTGCCAATTGCGGTGAACGAGCAGAACTACCGTATCGTAATGATCCGCGAACAGGCGGGAAATGCCAGCGAGGTTCTGGATCGGCTGGAGGAACTGATAACCCTTTCCGATGATCGCCGCGCGCGGGTGGAAAAGGACATGCGCCAGCGCAGCGCGTTTGTTCCGGTGACAGTTGCCGAGCATCTGACGTGGGAGGAGTTTGCGCTGGTTTCGTCGAATGCACCAGCGTTGCCCGGAATTATTCCCGAAGTGGGCCTGACACGCAGCTATCCGTTTGATCAAACCTTTGCACATCTGGTCGGATATGTTGGTCCTGTCAGTGAAAACGATCTTGCGCGGATGGATGATCCGGATCCGTTGTTCCAAATTCCGCGCTATCCGATAGGAAAAACCGGCGTCGAACGTATTATCGAGGAAGATTTGCGTGGGTCAGCGGGAACCAGCCGGATCGAGGTGAACTCGATCGGGCGGATCATGCGCGAGCTTGGGCGGGATGACGGCGTTGCGGGCAAGGACATCCAGTTGACGCTTGATACCAACCTGCAAGAATACGCGATGGAACGGCTGGGGGAACAGAGCGCCTCGGCGATTGTGCTGGATGCGCAAAACGGGGATATCGTGGCGATGGCCTCGGCGCCGAGCTTTGACCCCAACCTATTTCTGCGCGGAATTTCGACGACTGACTGGGCGGGGCTACGTGAAAACGAATATCGCCCACTGTCCAATAAATCGGTGTCGGACGCTTATCCGCCGGGCTCTACGTTTAAAATGGTCGTGGCATTGGCGGCGCGCGAAGCGGATGTCATCAAGCCCGACGAGACGGTTTATTGTCCGGGCCATTACGACCTTGGTGGTCGGCGTTTCCACTGCTGGAAACGCGGCGGTCATGGCCGTGTTGGCATGGTCGACAGCCTAAAACATTCCTGCGACGTATATTATTACGAGGTCGCAAAACGCGTGGGCATCGAAAAGATTGCCGAGAAAGCCAAGCAACTGGGGTTGGGCGAGCGGTTTGATATACCGTTGCCGGCGATGTCTTCGGGGCTGGTGCCGAACCTAGCGTATAAGCGGCGGGTTTTTGATCAGGGCTGGTTGCAGGGTGACACGCTGAATGCGGGGATCGGGCAGGGCTTTGTTCTAACCTCGCCGGTGCAGTTAGCGGTCATGACCGCACGGATTGCTTCGGGCAAAAAGATATTGCCTCGGCTGG
>DFBM01000187.1 GCA_002366645.1 Rhodobacterales bacterium UBA3080
CTGTTCAACAGTTATTCGCGGAGGCGCCCGAATGTCTGATTTAAATCCGTTCAAGTGGTGGCAACGGCTACTGGCTCGCCCGAACGACGATCTGCTAAAGACTTTGATCGTCGCATTTCTTGTCGCTTTTACCGCATCAATCTTCGTGTCGCTGGCGGCGGTATATTTGCGTCCCTTTCATGTCGCCAATCTTGAACAGGAGCGCCAAGCACGTATGGCTGCGATGATCGCGACCTTACCGGGAATGGAGGACATCCTTAGTTCTTCAGGTGTTGATGCGATGGAAGTGCATTTGGTTGATTTGTCGACCGGAGCTTTCGCCACCCATCTGGACGCAGGAACCTACGACCAGCGTGCCGCCGCGGGTGATCCCGAGACCAACGTCGAGATACCCTCTGATGCCGATGTGGCAGGGATCAAGCAGCGTGCCCCGTATGCGCCCGTGTTCATATTGCGCAAAGACGACGATGTTCATCTTATTGTGCTGCCAGTGCGGGGCGTCGGATACCAGTCGATGATTTACGCCTATCTTGCGCTGAATGCGGACGGAAATACGATTGCCGGTCTGACAGTCTATGAGCAGGGCGAAACGCCCGGAATTGGCGCGCGCGTTCTAGAGCCCGCGTGGCAAGCACTATGGCCCGGAAAACAGGTGGCTGACGAAAGCGGTGCGGTGCAAATTACAGTTGTTCGGGGTGAGGCGACCAGCCCCTTCGAGGTCGACGGAATTTCCGGCGCGACCCGAACCGGTAACGGTGTTTCGAATATGCTTCACTTCTGGCTCGGTGATTTCGGATTTGGCCCGTTTCTGGAACGACTTCGTGAGGGGGAAATCTAGATATGCAACATTCTATGAAATATCTTGTTGACCCTCTGGTTAAGTCCAACCCTGTAACCGTGCATATCCTCGGAATTTGCTCGGCTCTTGCCGTCACCACGTCTCTTTCGACGGCGCTGACCATGTCGGCCGCCTTAACAGTGGTGTTGATGTTGTCTAGTGCGAGCATCAGTGCGATCCGGAACCATATTCCAACCTCCATCCGTTTGATCGTCCAGATTACGATCATCGCCTCGCTTGTGATTGTGATGGACATGTTCTTGCGCGCTTTTGCTTTCGAAATGAGCAAACGCCTGTCGATTTTTGTCGGGTTGATCGTAACCAATTGTCTTGTGCTTGGCCGTGCCGAAGCCTTCGCGCGGCAAAATCCGGTTTGGCCTAGCCTTCTGGATGCGCTTGGCAACGGATTGGGCTACAGCGCAATTCTGTTGATTGTCGGCGCGATCCGCGAGCTTTTCGGAGCGGGTGCATTGCTGGGGTATCAGGTTTTTCCGTTGATCGAAAACGGAGGCTGGTTTCAGCCTTTGCATCTTATGCTGCTAGCCCCGAGCGCGTTTTTTATTCTTGGCTTTCTGGTGTGGGTAATCCGTGTTTGGCGACCTGAACAGAACGAGGAACCGGAGTTCAATCTGCTTTCCTCCCGTGAAAAGGGACGTTCGTGATGGAGTTATTTTTAAGCTCGGTCTTCGAGCAGAACCTCGCACTATCGTTCTTTTTGGGGATATGCACCTTTCTGGCGGTATCGCGCAAATTCGAAACCGCGCTTGGTTTGGGTATTGCGCTGATATTTGTGCAAGCGATATCGGTCCCTGTTAATCACCTTATATTTGAAGGTCTGCTCGTTGAAGGTACCTGGTCCTGGTTGGGGCTGCCGGAGGTCGATCTCAGCTTTTTGAAACTGCTTAGTTTTATCGGCGTCATTGCGGCAATGGTGCAGATCATCGAGATGGCATTGGAGCGCTATATCCCTCCATTACACCGCGCTTTGGGTATCTACCTGCCGCTAGTGACCGTGAACTGCGCAATCTTAGGCGGAAGCCTGTTTATGGTGGAGCGGAAGTATACGCTGGGCGAAAGTGTCATCTACGGGCTTGGCGGAGGTGTCGGTTGGGCTTTGGCGATCATTACGTTCGCGGCGATCAGGGAGCGTTTGAAATACAGCGATATCCCTAAAGGTCTGCAAGGTCTTGGAATTGCGTTCTTCGTGACGGGGTTAATGTCGCTGGCCTTTGCTGCATTCTCCGCAGGAGGCGCGTGATGAGTGACATCCTTCTGGGCAGCGCCTTGTTTACATTAATCGTGATGGTCTTGATCCTGACGGTTCTGGCGGCGCGCGCACTAATATCGCGACAAGTCGAAGCGATTGTAACTGTGAACGAGGACAAAAGACTGCACACCGTTACCGGACAGAAACTGCTGTCCGTGTTGCACGACAACGAAATTCTGATCCCTTCGGCTTGCGCAGGGGCAGGAACGTGCGGGTTGTGTCAGGTGATTGTCTCGGAAGGAGGGGGGGATGTCCTGCCCATCGAGGCTTCCAAGCTGAGCCGTCGCGAGATGCGCGAAGGGAAACGTCTGGCGTGTCAGGTGACGGTTCGCGGCGACATGCAGATCAAAGTGCCGGAGGACTTGTTCGGCACGCAAAGCTGGGACTGTAAAGTTATATCGAACAAGCC
>DFBM01000182.1 GCA_002366645.1 Rhodobacterales bacterium UBA3080
TCTAGATATTTTTCGGCCATCGCTGACATCTCAGTGTCGACTTCGGCATAAGGCGTCAACGGATCCGAGGCGGGCGTCGAATCGCATCCCGCAAGTACTGCAGCTACACCGAAGGCCGCGACGATTTTAAGTTCATTTTGCATATCAAATTTCCTTTTTTTCCACTCTTCAATTTTCAACAGCTATCAAGCGATTTCGTAGTTGAAGATAAAATCGTCAATTTCCAAGTCAGCAGAATCGACATTTCGTAAGATCATGCGATCATCGCCGACCTGGATCAGAGTGCCATTGGTCCGATAATCCGACACAGAAGTCGCTATGTCAAAATCGGCTGTTAAGGCCGCATCCAGCGCGATCTTGTCGATACCGTCATCATAGTCATAGACAATATCCAGACCGGTACCATCGAAAAAGACGAAGACGTCTGCATCCTCCGTACCGTAAAGGCGATCGAGCCCTTCACCGCCAACAATCACGTTTGGTTCTGGATCTGGATCCGGGTCAACGGGAACAGGTTCTCCCGCTGGACCAGGGTTGGTCATAAAGAAGTTCCCTTCCATATCCAGTTCTTCTCCAACCCCTTCAAGAGTAGCAAGCAAGACGCCACCGATACTGATTTCCAAATCAGCTCCAACAACTACTTGAGACACCAAACCAGGGGTATCAGGGGCATCACCGACACCAGCGACATCATAGAAATTAGTGTCATCAACACCGAGCCCGATAAAGCCAATGGTATCAATACCTACTTCGAAGTCGGTCACAGTACTCGCGATCGCGTTAATCTCACCGGTCACCATAGTGCCATACGACAAGACAAAGAGGTCTTCGCCTAAACCGCCCGTAAACGAATTGTTACCAACACCGACCAGATAGTCTGCTGAAACAACGTCGACTTCCCCTTCCCTTGCACCTTCCCCGAAGATTTCATCACCATATCCGTAAATATCAAGCGCCTCATAGCTTAACACAAGCTCGGTGCTGTAGAGTGTCGCTGGTTTGATATCGCCTTTGACGTAAAACGCGATGTCAAAGTTTTCGCTCAGGTTCAAGCCATTTTCAGTAGCCGTACCTGATGGATCCAGTGTCAAATCCTGCCAACCTGCACTGATCGACAGTGGCGAGATTGGGTTTTCCCAGTCTAGTAGATTGAGAACCGTCTGTGTCTCCGCACCAACTTCGTATTTGACCTCATCGTGGGAGGGATTGGACGTCGCACTCGGATCTAGCGGGATTACAACACTTGGAAGATCCTGACCGTATTTGTCAGGCTGCAAGCGCCAACGCGGGCCACTATCCGCATACTCGGTGCCGTCTCCGTTCAGCACCGGCTCAAAAGGTTCGCGGTCCATCGTGGTGTACCAAGCGTTTGTGTAGCCTTCAAAAAGATCCACAGATCCCGCACCCATCTCGACAATGTCCGATGTCGCTGCCACATAAGCAAGGTCTGTATCTTTCAGGATAGTTCCAGCGGGGTAAAGGGTACCGTCACCGGCATAATAATCACCCAGAGTGTACCACACTTCACGAGAATCGGCACCTACTTCAGAAGCGGGATATGTTATGCCATATGACGGAAGCGTTCCGATCGCAGCTTCATTCTCGAAGTCTTCGGGACGAATCTGATCGTTCGGGTTGTTCGTGATCGTGTGGTGAGTTACCAGCTCGGCCTCTGTGACCCGATAAAGCGATTTTAGATTATCGTACACCCCTTCAGCGAAAGCGTCGTCAGGCGCGCTCCATTCATCCGGTAGCTTTATTTCGGCCTCAAGGCGAACATCGTTGGGCTTCTTGATCGTGTTGCCCCAGCGATACAGCAGCTTGCCATCGTCTTTCATTGTAACGGAATAGTCATCGCTAGCAGCAATGTTTATGTGAATTTCCGTTTCGTTTGGCTCGAGAAGATCCATGAGTGTAACGGCACCATCACGGTCTTTGTCTACGATAGTGACTACCACGTCATCCACATCCGGCTCGACTATTGTATAAGTCCATTCTGGGGTGTCAGGATCAGCCCAGTCGCCCGGGTCTTTTGCGACCTTGCCATCTATAATGTCCAAGACGGCTATTCCGTCAAAGTCACCACCGATCATGATCAGATTGTCATCTAGCGGGTAGAGGGCCTCGGGATCACCGGGATAACGTTGGTCGGACAAAACGTTTTGCATAACCATATAATGTTCGGTCGATGCCTTCACTGTATTGCCGCCCAAACCAGCCAGCCAAGTTCCCAAAACCGCAGGGGTCTTGAAGAAATCAGTGGGTTCGTCCGAAATAACAAGACCGACATGCTCGCCGGCCACCTCAAGGTCACCGGCCCAGCCTTCTGCGTAATCATCGTTAAGAGTCTTTTCTACCGCGCCAACGAAATCAGTTACGATATAACCAAACTCGCTGTCAATCGGATAAAGATTGACGCCTTCCTTCGTGACTTTGGGATCAGCGGTAAAATCTATGACCCCCCCATCTTCGCCTTGCGTCACTCCGTCGAAAGTACCGGTGATATCATCGGTACTAAACACGTGTTTCGCGGTGTACGTTGGGTCAGTATTTAGTGCCTCATCCCAGTCCATCGAACTGTTCGGATCAATTGGAGTTGCCATTGTTCACGTCCCTTCATTTCAACTTAATTTGATGGTGAGCAAAAAACCTTTGTTGCCACCGCGGTTTTGTTCAACGTTCCGGTGCAAATTGTACTTAGAAATACAGCCGGTACGAAAAGCGATCTAAGGACAAGTCTACCGTGATTTAGTATTCTTCAAATCACTGCAAGCCCTCCCTAAAACACGGGAAATTGTATTCAATACGAGAATATTAGAATAATACTGATCACTCGCATTGATTTGGATCAATGGCTGAATAGTTCTGGTTTTCGTCATCCCGTGACACATTTAAACGGTGATAAGACAGATGACGAACCGGGAATATATTATTGTCCCGTTACATTGAAAGCTGCCACAAGTCAGAGTGCGGCGAACGGAAGTTTTGTCTCGCTGAGTGAGCCGTTCGCTTATTTGCCAGCCGTGCAATCGAAGAAAATGACCCCTTTACGGACACTCCTTATGCTACTTCGCATTAGCGGCAAACGGCGGCTCTCCGCCCTTTGTCACTGTATAGTTCTTCACTTTGAAAGTCAGAAATAGTCTGTATTGCGAAATTCTGACCGGTGGAAAAACAAAAACTTACGCGTAGACGTTTCAGCAGCAGCGACGGCGGCCAACTTAGTTGGTGTGCCCATTTTGTGCCCTTGTTATGCAACAATATTACTCCTTATTCAGTATTATCCGGCACAATTTGCGACAGCACCCACTTTACCCGTTGATAGTAATAGTTTAATTATTTTGCCGACGCCTCTCCGAAGGCAGAGGTCACAGGTTCGAATCCTGTCGGGTGCACCATATTTATATTGTGTATCAAAATCTTATTTTTGCACAAATTTCAGTTTCGTTAATAATATCTCATGCACAAATTATGTATAAAAAAGACCGCTGAACCTCCCCTAATGAATTGGTCCGCCCTTATAGTTAAAAAACGGAGGATCAGTCGGGAATACTATACTCCGAAATATGGTGGCTTAAAATATCTTAGATACATGGTGCTTCGGCGCTCGAGTAACGCCTTATGCTGTCGACAAAAACATCCCGACCATGCGCAACCGCCATCCGAGTATTGGTTCCGCCAATACCCGGTACAAGTTCCAGACGATCTTCCGGATCAAACTTCTGCATCGAAAGAATTACAATGGTTTACGGCGAGAACCCTAGTTCAGCCTCTCGCCTGTATCTGGAACGAAATAGGAGGCTTTGGACAGGTCAAAGGCGAAGTTCATACTTTCACCTGGCAGTACCCGCGTATCCGCATTCATCCGTGCCGTGATTTCTTTTCCGCCCAGATGTGTGGTGACGAATGTATCGGAACCGGTCGGCTCCACCACATCGACTTTGCAATTTGCCACCTGAACGTCAGCGCTAGCTTGCGCCGTGGGGTTGGTAATGTTTTCAGGACGCAGACCGATCATAATCTCGCGCTCTTCTCCATTCGCTATGCCGGATATACCGTTCGCATCACGTAACTTAAGCGGCTCGCCTTCAGCACGCTCGATAATCACCTTCACACCGGATCCGTTGGCTTTGGCCTTGGCGGGAATTATATTCATTGAAGGCGACCCCATGAACGAGGCTACGAACATATTGGCGGGATTATTGTAAATCTCGTCAGGTGTTCCGATTTGCTGGATTATACCGTCTTTCATAACAACGATCTTGGTTGCCAGTGTCATAGCTTCGATCTGGTCGTGGGTCACATATACTATGGAAGCGTTCAGCGTATGATGCAGTTTTTTGATCTGGGTTCGCATCTCTACACGCAGTTTCGCATCTAGGTTGGACAGAGGTTCGTCAAACAGGAACAGTTTCGGATCACGAACCAGCGCGCGACCCATTGCAACGCGTTGACGCTGTCCCCCTGAAAGTTGACCCGGTTTGCGGTTGAGTAGCGGTTCAATCTGAAGGAGTTTTGCAACTTCATCCAGTTTGGACTGTTGCGTCGCTGCATCGATTCCGCGAACTTTCATCCCGAAGGTTACGTTCTTTGCAACTGTCATCGTCGGATAGAGCGCGTAGGATTGGAACACCATCGCGATGTCACGGTCTTTTGGCGACACGCCGACCATACCACGGCCATCGATATTGATGCCGCCGGAAGTGATCGCTTCTAGTCCGGCAATGCAGTTCAACAAAGTTGACTTACCGCACCCCGATGGACCGACCAGCACCAGAAATTCACCTGGTTCGATTGCAACATTGATTTCCTTAAGGACCTCGGTCGCGCCGTAGTTCTTGTAAAGGTTGGTGATGGATAGAATAGGAGTTGTCATGATTTTAGCCCTTTACCGAACCAGCGGTTAGTCCGCGAATGAAGTATTTTCCTGCCACGACGTAAACGAGAAGCGTTGGCAAGGCAGCGATAATGGCGGCGGCCATATCGACGTTGTATTCCTTCACGCCCGTAGTGGAGTTAACGATGTTGTTGAGTGCGACGGTTATCGGCTGCGTGCCGGCCTGACTGAAAGAGACCCCAAAGAGGAAGTCATTCCAGATCTGCGTGAACTGCCAAATAACTGTAACCACGACTATTGGCGCCGAAAGCGGTAAGAAAACGCTCCAGAAGATGCGGAAGAAACCGGCACCGTCAATCAACGCAGCTTTTACCAGTTCGACCGGAATCGAGATATAGTAGTTGCGGAAAAATAGTGTCGTGAAACCAAGGCCGTATATCACATGCACAAAGATCAAACCGGTGATGCTGCCCGCTATGCCCATTTTTCCCAGCAATATTGCCATGGGTAGAATAACTACCTGAAATGGCACGAAGCAGCCAAATAACATCAGCGCGAAGATGATGTTTGATCCCTTAAAGCGCCATTGGCTTATTACATAGCCGTTGAACGCACCCAAAACGGTCGAGATGAAAACCGCAGGAACCGCGATCAGAACGGAGTTCCAGAAATAGGGTTGCAGTCCTTCGCATTGGATACCTGTGCAAGCGCCCGACCATGCGGTGCCCCAAGCTGAAACGTCGATCTCGCGCGGGAGCCCCAGCAGCGAGCCAGTACGGATTTCATCTAGACTTTTCAACGAGGTTACAACCATCACAAAAAGTGGCATCAAATAATACAGCGCGAATAGCACCAGCATTGCGTATAGGCCGGCACGCAGCAGCGCATTCTTAAAGCGATGCGGATTGGCCTGTTGGTCAATGTAAGTCGCATCAGTCATTTTTGCTGCTCCTCAGCTCGGAATAAAGGTAAGGCACGATGATCGCGATCACGACCATCATCATCACTGTGGCCGAAGAAGCCGCCTGTCCAAGATCTCCGCGCGAGAAAGCCATTGCGTACATGTAGGTCGCGGGCAGGTCTGTGGCATAGCCGGGGCCGCCACCGGTCAGGGCAATCACCAGATCAAAGCTCTTGATTGCCAGATGCGCCAGCACGATGAAGGCTGACAGAAATATCGGGGCCATCGAGGGGATAATGATGGCGCTGTATATGCGTTTGGTCGGGATCCCGTCGATCATGGCGGCACGGATGATTTCCTGATCTACAGACCGAAGTCCTGCAAGGAAAAGCGCCATGACAAAACCGGATGCCTGCCATACGCCTGCAATGACAACTGTGTAGATGGCCATGTCTGAATCGACTAACCAGTTGAAAGTAAAATTTTCAAATCCGAGACCCTTGATTACGGACTCCAGTCCAAGACCGGGATTCAATATCCACTTCCATGCTGTACCGGTAACGATAAAACTCAGTGCCATCGGATAGAGATATATTGTGCGCAAAGGGCCCTCAGTGCGGATTTTCTGATCCAGCAGGATCGCAAGGAACAGTCCCAACACCATAGAAATTGAAATAAATAGTATTCCGAATATCGCGAGGTTCGTCATTGCAACATCCCAGCGTGGGGAGTCGAAAAGGCGCTCGTACTGGATGGTGCCTTCGATATCGTATTTCGGCAACAAGCGCGATCTTGTGAACGAGACGTATGTTGTCCACGCGATAAAGCCGTAAACAAAAATGATGACTGCGATGAAAGAAGGTGCAAGCACGATCTTTGGCATCTGTTTTTGCAACCAGTCCATCAGGATTATCCTTCGGTAAAAGTGAGGCCCCACCCGACATACGCCGCGTGGAGCCTTGGTTTCAGTACTTACATCGAGTTTGCGACAGCTTTAGCCAGCGCTGCTACCGCATCTTGCGAACTCATGTCGGAGTTGAAGTGTGCAGTGACCGTATCGGTGATAGCACCGGCCTGCGCCCCGCGAAGTGCCATGCCATGTGCGTAGGATGGCAGCAGAGAACCGTTACCGGAAGCTACATCCATGTCATAGGAAGACTGCCGTGCACAGTAGTCGAACTCGTCCAGTGCAACATCCAGACGCGCAGGGATGGACCCTTTGTTCAGGTTGAAGACCTTCTGGAAGTTCTGACCCATGATCAGTTCAGCCAGCAAGTTTTGACCTGCAACTTTGTTGTCGCCTTTGACGTCAAACATTGCAAAGCTGTCCACGTTATAGAGGAATCCACCGCCAGGCGTTGAAGTACAGAGGAAGTCTTTGCCCGGCACTTTATCCGCGGCAACGAATTCGCCTTTGGCCCAATCACCCATGATCTGGAATCCAGCTTCGCCGTTGATGACCATCGCAGTCGCAAGATTCCAGTCACGACCAGAGAAGTTCTCGTCAACGAAACCACGCATAATGCGCATCTGGTCAAATACTGCGACCATAGTATCGGATGTCAGCGTTGCTTCATCAAGATCAATGAAGGCTTTGCGGAAGAAGTCCGCGCCACCGATACCAAGCGCTACTGCCTCGAATACAGTCGCGTCCTGCCAAGCCTGACCACCGTGCGCCAGTGGTGTGATGCCCATACCCTGCAGTTTCTCGGCGGCCGCATTGAATTCAGCCCAGCTTGTAGGCATCTCGATGCCTGCATTTGCCAGAACCTCGGCATTTGCCCAAATCCAGTCAACGCGGTGCACGTTTACCGGCGCGGCGCAATACTCACCTTCGCACTTCATGTGATCGGCGATAGCGGCTGGCAACAGTTCATCCCAGTTTTGCGCCACACCAACAGAGTTGATGTTTGCCAAAACGCCCTCTTCATACCATTCCTGAATGGCTGGGCCTTTCAACTGAACGGCGGTGGGGGCATTGCCAGACAGCACCCTGGCCCTCAGGGCAGTCATAGCCGCATCCCCACCACCGCCAGCAACCGGCATATCTGTCCAAGCTCCGCCATTAGCGGCAAACTCTTCCATCAGCACAGCAACCGATTTAGCCTCTCCACCGGATGTCCACCAGTGTAGAACTTCAGCTTCAGGACCAGCCGACGCTGCGCCTGAAGTCAGGCAAAAGGCCGTTACGACCGATGCCAATATTGATTTCTTGAACATTTTATGTCCTCCCATAAACATTCGATTAGTCCGGATTTCTCCCGGAACTGCCACTAGTCAATTCCTTTCGGGTGCTCTCTGACAAGGGTGAAACATTGTCATTTGCCCCAGTTCACCACCTTTATAGCTACTTCTGTTACGTGGTGTTACATTGGCATCGATTATGTTGCACAAAGTTACAATACGTGGGGTAAGAGCACGACAAGCGACACGCGGAGGCTAATTTGACCATCCCCAGAATACTCGTTGTAGACGATGATTCAGATGTTCTGGACATGCTGAAACAATACCTCGTGAAGAATGCGTTTGCGGTGCATACGGCCTCGACAGCCCGGGAGGTAGAAACGATTGTCGCCCATAACCGGATAGATCTGATCTTGCTGGACGTGATGCTGGGCGACGACAATGGATTTGAAATCTGCCAGTCTTTACGCAAAGAAAACTCGGTACCAATCATCATGATGTCCGCGCTTTCTGCGGATCATCACAGGATGAAAGGATACTCCTCGGGGGCCGACGATTACGTCGCGAAACCGTTCAACCCTGACCTCCTGCTTGCGCGAGTACAGGCGGTTGTGAGACGAACTCAACGTTCGGCCTCTCTTTCCTACCGGCGCGAAACAAAACACTATCGCTTCGTCGAGTGGAATTTCGATGCACAATCGGGACAGCTTTTCGCCAAAGACGGTTTCGAGGTTGTTCTCTCGCGGCTGGAAGTATCCCTACTGAAAATCTTGCTGGCCAACCCGTTTATCCCGCTGACCCGCGAAGAAATAGCGAGCGTCCTGAGCGGCGAGCGCGACCCTCTCAACACATCGGAGTTCACCGAAGGTCGAGCTGTTGACGTTCTGGTTGGGCGCCTGCGTTCCAAACTGGAAGAAAACCAGAAAAATCCCGCCATCATAAAAACTGTACGTGGAACCGGATATGTCCTGTCGGTCGAGGTTTCGACATCCGATGAATAGTAAACTCTTCGGCAAATATATGCAGTTCAGCACATCACTACGAATGCAAATTGTTTTGATCCTGACGCTGACGCTCGCAGTTGGCGCGGTTGCTGCGGGGGGCTGGTTTAAATGGAATGCGAAATGGGAAAAGCATCTGTCAGCCGCATTTCAATCGGGCATATCCTTGTCCGAAGTGGTGGACCAATATCTGAACGCCTCCAATATGGACATGCCAAGCCACACCGCCGGTTTCGATTTATCAGTCGTGGAGCCGCAACAAATTACTTCAGCCGATAATTCCGTCAAACTACGGTTTTCCAATCTCGACGGGCGTTCATTCGAAACACGGTTTTCGATTCTGGATTTTCGCAATCCGGGCGATTTCGAAGGTAACCGCATCCCGATCCGGATATTTTCCCGCAAGCTGACCTATTCCCTTGGCACAATACCCGGCGCCGAGAATGCAGGACTGTCTGCCCGCTTTGGATATCTCGTCCGCACATTGACAAATTACTGCGGTGACACGTTGATGTTCGTAAACATCGGTGAGGACCGATGGCTCCGAATTGGTGGCCCCGAAATCTGGGGCTGCGAAAGCGCGCCGAACGACTGGCGACTGTTGACCTTCATATTTGCCGGAATCTCGTTTGGCATTTTCCTAACAGTCGGAATGAACGCAGTTGACAGGCTGGACAATCTGTCAGACGAAATCGAAGGCCGCGCAAAAACCGGCCGGATTGCGCCGATCAAGCCAAGCGGCCCTCGGGAAATTCTGGCGATATCCGCGGCGGTAAACAACTATTTCGACCGTGAGAAAGACCGACTCGAACAACGGGCAAATCTGCTGTCAGGAATATCTCACGACCTTGGCACACCGGCGACAAGGCTGAAATTGCGCGCGGCCCTGATCGATGACCCAACCTTGCGCGCCAAATTCGAAGTAGACATTGACCAGATCACCTCCATGATCGAAAGCGTTCTGGCATATACGCGCAACGAGATGAATATCGAGGAGCCGCGACGGGTCTCGCTGCACAGCCTCGTACAATCGGTTGTCGACGATTACGCCGACATCGGGCTTCCGGTCACTCTCGCACCAATGGAAGCAGAATCTGTGGGCAGCACGGGAACGATTTTCAAATCCGGCTCGAAGCGGTCCAAAGTGAATCTGTCAGATAAAAAACGTCTGCTGTGCTCTTGCCGCCCCAACGCCATCCGCCGCGCCCTGTCCAACCTGATTGATAACGCTGTCAAATACGGCAAGTCGGCCCACGTCACGCTAAGCGCAACATCTGAATGCATCCGAATATCGGTTCAGGACACAGGAGGGTCGAATGCCGACTTCGATTTCGAAAACATGATCGAACCTTTTAAAAGGGGCGACAACGCGGCCCACAGAACGGGGATAGGTCTGGGCCTGACCATCGTATCAAACATAGCCCTAAGCCACGGCGGAAAGCTGACATTTGAACCGGCTGCAGAGGGAACATGCGCTACACTGACATTGCCGCGTTGATAAAATTTAAGCTATACTTTCGCTTCAAATTGCATCGAAACATCGACAAGCAGCACCGATTTAATCCTGACAGATCCCGCAACGATAACCGCAACGTGTCGGGCCTACAATCACTTGCCCAGACGCCGCATCGGCTCCAAGGCCGTCTCGTTATGCAATCCTGATTACTGCTATTAAACTCGTTCATGTATTTCCGGTTTAGTGGCAAAATAATCTGTAGCATCTGCCAATGTCGGTCCAGTTTGGGATCCTAACGTAGCTGCCTTATATTTAAGGGTCTGCGGTGTCGTCCTTTCATTACCCACCATATCACTAACAATGGCAAACGCCTCTTTCACATCTCTGATTGAGCGGCCACTGTATGTGATGATGCTTGACTGACTTGGGCCGCACCAACTCTTCATGTGTGATAAAAGTTGTGGAGGAATCGGTATCAATCCGTTCCGCTTGCGGGCTTCATCCTCGTCTGTTCCGATCTGCGCCCCATTCACCCTCCCGTCAACGTAGGGAAGTCCTTCGACCATTTGTAGTAAATGCCTTGCGATATACCTTCACGACGACACAGCTCGGCAATGCTGTCTTCGCCACGAAGACCATCAAGAACAATCCTGATCTTCTCCTCAGAGGAATACTGTTTACGTGTCGCCCGCTTGATGTCCTTGACGATCTTCTCCGACGACTTGCGCCCAGTTCTCGTTGTCTGTCTCATGTTCCACTCCTTGGTGGTTACGATGAGCCAGAAACACTCTCTTAGCAAATGTAGCTATTTGGACCCATAGGCGCTGACGTCAGACAGTCTCCGGCATGCGCTGGGCAGAGATTGATTTCGATGAGCGTACTTGGACGCTGCCAGCCGAGCGGGTGGTTCGCAGTCTGAACCGGATCATTGAATGGCGTGGTAGGCCGCAGATTATTCGGGTTGATAATGGGCCGGAATATATCAGCGGGAAGCTG
>DFBM01000020.1 GCA_002366645.1 Rhodobacterales bacterium UBA3080
TGGAAGCGGATCAAGACCCGCACGACCTCCGGCCGTTTCTTGGCTGTTGTACGCGAGTTGGCCGAGTTTCGTGAAACGATGGCACAATCGCGGAATATTCCGCGCAACCGTGTGATGAAGGACGATGCGCTGATTGAGTTAGCCTCGACTAAACCAAAATCTTTCGATGAACTGAACCGTTCAAGACTGCTGCTGCGCGAGGCACGCAAGGGTGAGATCGCAGAAGGCATTCTCGCCGCCGTAAAACGTGGCGAAGCCTGTCCTAACGACGACCTTCCGAAGGCTGCGCCAGTTCGGGTCAAGAAAAACGGCACAGAGTCGCTTGGTGACTTGCTTCGCGTTCTATTGAAGGCAAAAGCCGAAAAGTACCGTGTTGCGCAAAAACTGATTGCGACATCTTCGGACCTTGATGCGCTGGCAAATGGCGATGACAACGACGTAGCTGCACTAAGCGGTTGGCGCAAAGGCGTGTTCGGGGATGACGCCTTGCGCCTACGCAACGGCGAGATTGCACTTTCGGCAACGCCACGGGGCGTCAAGATCGTCGAACTTTGATATCGGCACCAAAGATCGCGATAATCGGCGGCTCGAAAGAAGCTAACGACCTGGCTATTGCGGCCAGCGAATACGACGTTACATTTTTTGAAACTGAAACGTATCGCGGACCATGTGACCTTCGGACACGCGTCTACTCAGACCAAACCGACTGGGCGCCTTTGTTAAGCGGTTTTACCGCGACGGTAGCGGCACCGCATCCGTTCGGGTTTTCACTGTTACCATCGGATTTCGAAATTCCTGTAGCTGCATTGATCCGACCACCGTGGTCTGCCTCCAAAGACGATAACTGGATTAATGCGGAAGATGCGAATGACGCGGCCAAGAAGTTGATCGAGACAGGCGTCAAATCTCCTTTTCTCGCAATCGGGCGTGAACGGCTTGAACCATTTAACGAAGCTGAAACGCCAAAATTACGTGTGCGCTATCGCACCACCCCTCCACCTTTGCTTAAATCCGGCTCTGTAAGCTTCTTCCAACCTGGCCCTTTTACCATCAAACAGGAAATCGAGTTTCTTCAACGCGAAGGAATCGACTGTATCGTGGCGCATAACGCTGGAGGGCAGGGTGGATGGCCGAAACTCGCAGCTGCGCGAACACTCAAAATTCCGGTCATCCTGATCGCGAGACCTTCAATTAGTTTGGCCCCCCAATTCAGAAGCGTTGAATCGACTTTAAACTGGTTGCGGCATCAGGTCAGTCTGGACCTTTGACGATTAAGTGACTAAATCGCTCGGTTAAAGGAGAACATTTATGGCCACCGCACGTTTTGAAGAGATTGTTGACGATTTCGAATTCCTTGAGGATTGGGAAGATCGTTACCGCTATGTGATCGAACTGGGCAAAAAGATGCCTCCATTGGCCGAGGATCAGAAGATTCCAGCGACAAAAGTCGAAGGCTGTGCTTCGCAGGTATGGATCGTTCCTGAAATCGAAGGAGAGGGCGCGGGCGCCCGTATCGGTTTCCAAGGTGAATCGGATGCGATGATTGTTGGAGGGTTGATTGCCGTTCTCCATGCGCTTTACGACGGTTTAACACCGGCCGAAGCAATAGAAGTGGATGCGCAAAAAGAAATGGGTCGCCTCGGTCTTGATCAACATTTGTCGTCACAGCGATCGAACGGGTTGCGCGCGATGATCCAACGTATTAGGCAGATTTCAACTGCATTACTTTAGGAAGAGGACTTGACGGCATGACCGACCTTCTAAGCGAACTACTGGCCGAACGCGACTGGCTACTCGGCGACGGCGCGACAGGTACCACCCTGTTCAACATGGGACTGGAAGCCGGCGAGGCCCCCGAGGTCTGGAACGAGACCCATCCTGACCGGATCCGTGCCTTGTATGACGGTGCTATCAATGCTGGCAGCGATATTTTCCTTACCAACTCGTTTGGTGGCAACTATTCGCGCCTGAAGCTGCACGATCGTCAAAACGATGTGTTCACCCTAAATCGTATCGCCGCCGAAATCGGCCGCGAAGCCGCGGATGCTTCGGGGCGTAAGGTCGTTGTTGCCGGCTCGGTCGGTCCTACGGGCGAAATTATGGAACCGGTGGGCGAGCTATCATTCGAAAGCGCCGTGGAAATATTTGAAGAACAGGCCAGAGGATTGATGGCGGGTGGGGCGGATGTGCTCTGGCTCGAAACGATTTCAGCGCCGGAAGAGTATAAAGCCGCAGCCAAGGCCTTTCAAAACATCGGGGCGCCTTGGGTTGGTACAATGAGCTTTGATACTGCTGGTCGCACTATGATGGGCGTCACGGCGGCAGATATGGTCGCAATGGTCGAAGGCCTCGAAAACAAACCGGTGGCCTTTGGTGCCAACTGCGGCGTTGGCGCTTCTGATCTTTTGCGCACGCTTATCGGATTCAGCTCTGCCAATCCGTCAATTCCGATCGTGTCCAAGGGCAACGCCGGAATTCCGAAATATGTGCACGGCCATATCCACTACGACGGCACACCTGAACTTATGGGTGAATATGCCTTGCTGGCGCGCGATGCAGGCGCACGTATCATCGGCGGTTGCTGTGGCACGCTTCCCGAACATCTGGTGGCAATGAAAGCCGCGCTAGAGTCGCGCCCCCGTGGGCCGCTCCCGGATATGGAGACGATCAAGGCCAAACTTGGTGACTTTTCTTCGGAATCTGACGGGCTTGATGGTGGTGGCGGATCAAAACGCAAGAACCGCCGTCGTTCCGCTTGAGTCGGATTACGGCTCACATCGGTCGTTAACCGCCGAGAATTCAAAACGTTATAGGCTGTAACTCGCATAGAAGATATCGCGACGGCCGCGCAGATCCAGGAACCCTGATATGTCTGATGAAGAAGAAGATCTAATCCTAAGTGAATTGTCCGACGATGACCTCGTCCTGCAAATGATGGATGACCTTTACGACGGAATGAAGGAAGAAATCATAGAGAGTGTGAATATTCTGCTGGAACGCGGATGGACGCCTTATGATATTCTGACGAAATCATTGGTAGAAGGCATGGCGATTGTCGGTATCGATTTTCGCGATGGCATTCTATTTGTGCCTGAAGTTCTGCTCGCCGCCGGTGCTATGAAGGGCGGTATGGCTATCCTTAAGCCACTATTGATCGAAACTGGCGCACCACGTCTAGGAAAAATGGTTATCGGAACCGTCAAAGGCGACATCCACGACATCGGCAAAAACCTGGTAGCAATGATGATGGAGGGCGCAGGTTTCGAAATCCTCGATCTCGGCATCAACAACTCGCTGGAAGACTACATTGGCGCACTGGAAGCCGAGAATGCCGATATTCTCGGTATGTCGGCGCTGCTGACAACGACGATGCCTTATATGAAGGTTGTGATCGATACCCTGAAAGAACAGGGCAAGCGGGACGATTATATTGTTCTGGTTGGTGGCGCACCGCTGAACGAAGAGTTCGGCAAGGCTATTGGTGCGGACGCTTATTGTCGTGACGCTGCCGTCGCTGTTGAAACTGCCAAGGAGCTCATTGCCCGCAAGCATAACGCGCGCGAGGCTTGATGAAACGCGACCATGTCCTTTTCGGATGACCAACTGACGATTGAAGGATTGAGTGCGGGTGAAGGCTCCGGTCGAGTACTTCTGCTGGCCTGCGGGGCGTTAGCGCACGAAATTCTGGCGCTGATCCGGATAAACAACTGGACGCATATGGATTTGCAGTGCTTACCGGCAAACCTGCATTTAACGCCTGACAAAATTCCGGATGAAGTTGAAACTGCGGTTACTAAGCATCGTTCAGATTTCGACAAAATATTCGTTGTTTACGCAGATTGCGGAACGGGCGGTTTGCTAGAAAAACGTTGTGATGATCTGGAGGTTCAGATGATGGCCGGACCCCACTGTTACAGTTTCTTTGAGGGAAACGAAGTTTTCGCATCCCATGCAGAAACCGAGTTCGCCGCATTTTATCTGACTGATTTTCTGGTCCGGCAGTTTGACAGCTTTGTCTGGAAACCGATGGGATTGGACAGGCATCCGCAATTGCTGGAGATTTACTTCGGAAACTACGAAAAACTTGTGTATCTAGCACAGACAAATACCCCTGAACTCGACCGTTTGGCCGAGCAAGCAGCGGAACGCTTAGGGCTACCCTATGAGCGCCGTTTCACGGGATATGGTGATCTGGCAAATGAACTGGTGGCAATTACCTAAACGTAATCGCCAATTACCTAAACGTAATCGCCGCGGCTTAGTCCGTATTTTGCCATTTTTTCGTTCAAGGTTCGCCGCGGTAACGCCAGTTCTTCCATTACAGTGGCAACCGATCCATGATTACGTCGCAAGGCGTTTTCGATGAGCATACGCTCGAACGCCTCGACATGCTCTTTCAACGGTTTTTCACCGGCCTGCTCAGAAGGTGCCCGAAGGCCTTCGTCAGTTAAGAGGGTAGCGATACCGGCCTCTCCACGACGCGACTGCAGGACTGCCCGTTCAGCCAAGTTCTGCAACTGGCGGATATTGCCGGGCCATGAGGCCTGAAGAAGGTTTGCGGCGTCCTGTGCCGTAAGCTCTGGCACATCGCAGCCGTAATCTTCAGCAAAGAGCTGTAGGAAACGCGTGAACAGGATCAGTACATCTTCACCACGCTCTCGAAGCGTCGGGGCTGCGACCTCCATTCCAGCAAGGCGGAAATAGAGGTCGGGGCGGATCTTAGTTTGCGTTTCTTCTGAGGAAAGGCCAGATATCGACAATATACGTACGATATTGTCATCGCCCTCCGCATCCATTTTTTCGAGCGCAGCGATCAGTCGGCTTTGCATACCGTCGCTTAACGAGTGAACGTCTTCGAGGCACAATGTGCAAGGCGTGCGAGATGCCATTACCGGACGGTTTTCCGGATTTTCAGCAGGTCCGAACAAGCGTGTCGAGAGTTCATCTTCATCAAGCGCGGTGCAGTTCAGCGCATAAAACGGTTTTCCCTGACGGGAGCCGCACGCGTGAATACCGCGTGCAATCAAGCTTTTACCAGTTCCGGTTTCACCTGTAATCAAAACATGAGCATCGGCTTGCGCCAGATCCAGAATGTCTTCGCGCAATTTTTCGATTTGCGGGCTGTTGCCCATAATTTTGCGAAGCAAAACGCTGCCGTCTGACAGCTCACGGCGAAGCGCGCGATTATCTAGCGTCAGGCGGCGTGCATCAACGGCGTGGCGTGTAAGATCGGCCAAGCGCTCAGGATCAAATGGTTTCTCGACAAAATCATAGGCACCGATCCGCATCGCATCGACAGCCATTTGAACATCTCCGTGGCCGGTGATCAGAATAACTGGCAGGGAAGCATCGACGCTATGCAAGCGCTTCAACAGTTCCATTCCATCCATCCCGGGCATTCGGATGTCCGACAGGACAATACCGGCAAAATCGGAACCAAGCGACCCTATCGCCTCGTTTGCAGATTCAAAGCAAATTGTCTTGAAACCGGACAGTTCCAGCCATTGACTGATTGAATCCCGCATATCGGCTTCATCATCAATAATAGCTACTTTAAGTGCTTCAGACATGCTGTCTCCGAGAGTTACTGGGCATTTGCCCGTGGTAGTTGTAGTTCAAATATCGCCCCAACGGGGGTTGCGTTACGACCGGTTAGCTTGCCACCCATATCCGCCGCGAACCCCGCCGAAATCGCCAATCCAAGGCCGACACCCTCGCCGGGTTTCTTTGTGGTAGCAAAGGGTTCGAACAAGGTGTCCGCGTCTTCAATGCCCGTTCCGTTGTCCTGAATCATCAATGAAACCGTCGGGCCGACTTTCAATGTAATCTCGATCCGCTTGTCTTCAATGGGCTTCACCGCATCCAACGCGTTGCGGAGCAGGTTGACAATTATCTGTTCGATGCGAACCGGATCCCCGATAACGTCAGCAATTTGGTCAGGGATGTTTCGCACGATATTAACCTGGGTCTGTCCAAGCTGCGGCGCCATCATCGAAAGGGCCGAAGCGATTGAATCCCGCAGATCGATTTTAACCAATTCACCGGTAGCCTTGGTCGCGTGTGATTTCAACTGGCGTGTAATTGCCCCCATACGTTCGATCAGATCGTCAATGCGTTGAAAACTGGTTAAAGCTTCGGCGGTTCTGTTTCGCTGCAACAACAGACGTGCGCCGGCTAGGTATGTTCGCATCGCCGCAAGGGGTTGGTTTAGCTCGTGACTAACAGACGCAGACATTTGTCCCAGAGCGGCGAGTTTCGAAGTTTGTTCCAGACTTTGCTCGGCTGTTTCCAGCATCTGCTCGGCCCGTTGGCGCTGTTCGATTTCCGAGGATAGTCTTACGTTCAGACGCCGCAACTCTGCGGACTCGGCCTGAATTTGTGTGGACTTTTTAGTTGTTCGTCTAGAGATCGAAAAGAACACGAAAGCGGCCAGCATGGCCAATATCATTAGCTCCAGTGCAATAATCGCGTTTACGCGGGCTTGCACATTTTCGAGCGACCCAAAATAGCTAAGATGCCAGCCAAGAAAACCGACGCTGACTTGACTGACCAGAAGGCGGCGACCGTCAATAAATACATACTCCTTGGAAGCATCGTCGGGTTCCGCCCCGAAAATGCGTTCGGTTGCGGGGGGGCGGTAAGTTGCAATAAGAAGCTCTTGGACGGTGGTTTGCAGCCACGCAGGATTTGACGCCAGTAAAATGTCGCCTTTAGCGTCTGATAGGACGACGTTGGCACCGCTTCGCCGCCAGAAGTTTTCCTGCCGTCGGATGTCTACCTCAACAACGATAACGCCAATACTCTCACCTTCAAACTCGATTTTGCGGGCGTAGTAGAAACCGTTAATCTGACCGTCAATGCGCAACGCCTGAAACACTGTTTCAGATTCCCGTAGCGCGCGTACATAAAAACCGGGGCTTTCTTCTTCAACAAAGATATCACGGGCGTCGGTTGCAGCTACAACAAGGCCGTTCATATCCATTAGGATAATCGAAGCAGCCGAGAGGTCGGTTTTGAACGAAATAAGCCGTTCCGAGGTTTCCGAGTAATTTCGGGTTATCAGTGAATCAATCAACGTTTGGTCACGGGATAGCAACAACGGAACATATGCATTTCGTTGTAGCGTTGCCGAAATAGTGCTGGCGTAAAGTCCAGCTCTCTGCAGCGATTGTTCGCGTTGCTCAGCCGTAAACCTGGCGGTTAGGAAGCTGTTGGAAACCCAGAGCACAACCAAGGTGACAAGCAAGCCTACCCAGATCAGCATCTGCGTAATCCGCACGTCCGGCATCCTTAGATTTGAAAGCAAAGCGTTTTTCATGCGTTTAGGAGTAATCGGTTGGTAACATTCCCTCAAGCATCTTTGATTGGATATAGGCGAGGAACCGCCCTAATATCGTGGCCAAAGAGGGAGAATATCATGATATATCACCGGAAACCGAGTTGGTCGTTGTCAGAAAGAGCTGTCACGGATGAGAGGTTGTTCTTAAACCGGCGGCAATTGATGGCTGGTGCAGGGGCAGGGGCCGGTCTTGCCGTGCTGGGACAGAGTGTTGATGCAGCGCTGGTACCGGAGCAGGCCTTCTCTCCTATGCCGGACTTGAATCAAGTTTTCGCGAATGCGGGTCGGGACGTCACCGATGAGGCTATCACCAGTAAATACAACAATTTTTACGAATTTGGCTCTAGCAAGCGCATTTCGGCCGAAGCGCAAAAGCTGCAGACGGATGATTGGGTGATCGAGATCGACGGGTTGGTCGATAAGCCGTTTCAGATAGGTATCGAGGATTTGATTAAGCGCACCGGAACCGAAGAACGCATCTACCGTCATCGGTGTGTAGAGGCTTGATCAATGGTCGTTCCGTGGATCGGCTTTCCGATGTCCAAACTTGTCGATATTGCGCGACCGAATTCGAATGCCAAATACATTCGCTTTGAAACATTTATGGACACAAAGGTCGCCAAGGAACAGAAAGCCAACTGGTACCCTTGGCCATATGTAGAGGGTTTTAAAATGGCCGAAGCGATGAATGATTTGTCGTTCATGGTAGTAGGCGCTTACGGCAAGGTGCTGCACAAACAGTTCGGTGCGCCGTTACGGGTGCATATGCCATGGAAATTCGGGTTCAAGTCGATCAAGTCGATCGTCAAAGTCACTTTTACCGACCAACAACCTGTTGGTTTTTGGGAGGATTTACAGGCAAAAGAATACGGATTCTGGGCCAATGTGAACCCCGCAGTCGATCATCCGCGCTGGACGCAAGCCTCCGAGCAGCCTTTAGACGGGTCCGACAGGATACCCACCCAGTTGTTTAACGGATATGGCGAGCACGTGGCGCATCTGTACGATGGAATGGAGACGACCCTTGGGGATCGCCTCTGGCGTTGATCAGGCGGAAACGAGCGCTTCGGCGAGCGAAGTGAACATCCGGTTGCCGTCTGTTCCACCCAATTCAGGGTCGTTCAGACGCTCCGGATGGGGCATCATCCCAAGAACGCGGCGATTTTCCGAAAGAATACCGGCAATATCCGCCGTCGAGCCATTTGGATTGTCAGTATAGGTGAAGGCAATTCGGTCATCCCCGCGAAGGCGCGCAAGTAGCGCATCGTCAGCGACATAGTTGCCGTCGTGGTGGGCGATCGGATAGGTAACGACTTCGCCTTTGGAATACATATTCGTAAAGGCGCTATTCGAGGTTTCTACTTTGATATCAGTGTCTTTACAGACAAACTTCAACCCTGAGTTACGCATCAAAGCGCCGGGTAAAAGACCGCTTTCGATCAGAACCTGAAAACCGTTACAAACGCCCAGCACATGACCGCCTTTGTTGGCAAAATCCACAACCGAACGCATAATCGGCGAGCGTGCAGCAATCGCGCCACACCGAAGATAGTCACCAAAGGAGAAACCACCCGGGATAGCGATTACGTCCAGATTATCCGGTAGCGACGCATCTTTATGCCAAACCATCTGGGATTTCGTGCCGCTTGCACGTTCCAGCGCGACGGCCATATCGCGGTCGCAGTTCGAACCGGGAAAAACGATGACGGCTGAACGCATTAGAGTATCTCCACCTTGAAATCTTCGATAACGGTGTTGGCCAGAAGTTTCTCGCACATCTGAATTACGGAAGCCTCGGCCTTCGCTGCGTCAGTCTCGGTCAAGTCCAGTTCGATAACCTTGCCCTGACGAACAGCGTCAACACCGTCAAAACCAAGCGATCCTAGCGCATGCTGCACAGCCGCGCCTTGCGGGTCCAATACGCCATTTTTCAGGGTTACGTAAACGCGCGCTTTCATGGTGTTTTCCTTATTTAACCAAAGTTGGGCCGGTAGTGCCGCTGGATTTCTTGGGCATAACGCCAAGACGGGTAGCGACTTCGGTATAGGCATCCGCCAAATTTCCTAGATCGTGACGGAAGATGTCCTTATCGAGCTTCTGGCCCGTTTCCATATCCCACAAACGACAGCTGTCAGGACTGATTTCGTCGGCAAGAACGAGACGTTGGAAGTCGCCTTCGAACAGGCGGCCGATCTCGATTTTAAAGTCGACCAGTTTGATTCCCACACCAAACATCAGACCGGACATAAAATCGTTAACACGCAACGCCATCGTCACCATTTCGTCAAGATCCTGAGGATTGGCCCACTGGAACGCCACAATCTGATCTTCGCTAACCAATGGATCCCCGAGGGAATCATCTTTGTAGTAAAACTCGACAATTGGACGGGGAAGAGGCGTGCCTTCAGCAATCCCTAGACGTTTCGACATCGATCCTGCGGCGATGTTTCGCACGACCACTTCCAGTGGAATGATTTCGCAGGCTTTAACCAATTGTTCGCGCATGTTGAGACGTTTGATGAAATGCGTTGGCACACCAACCGAGTTCAAGCCGGTCATGAAGTGTTCTGACAAACGGTTGTTCAGAACACCTTTGCCCTCGATAACGTCCTTCTTTTCAGCATTAAACGCAGTCGCATCGTCCTTAAAATATTGGACAATCGTGCCTGGTTCTGGGCCTTCGTAAAGAATTTTCGCCTTGCCTTCATAAATCATTCTGCGACGGGCCATGTGTGCCTCCGTTTAGCGCATCAGGGCAGGGAGCTTTGTCTCCCCACGGGATTTACCTGCTCTATAGGCCGTCATGCCTGAAGGAGCAAGGATTCGCATCTGCGGCCTTGTATACCCCCCCTATGGGTGCTTATTTAGGGTAAATAATAATCTTCCAGACGGAGAACCCGATGAGCACCTTTAATGATCGCGAAAACGCTTTCGAAAACAAATACGCCCACGACGAAGAAACCAAGTTCAAAATTGCAGCCCGCGCCAACAAATTGTTGGGTCTTTGGGCGGCCGAACTAATGGGTAAGTCTGGCGACGATGCCGCCGCTTACGCTGTCGAAGTGATTAAGGCTGATTTTGAAGAAGCCGGCCACGAAGATGTTGTTCGCAAAGTTGCGGGCGATATTAATGGCGAAGTTAGTGACACAGAAGTTCGTGCCAAGTTGCTGGAACTCACAGCCGTTGCCGAAAAGCAAATTACTTCGGTTTAACCCATTCCATATGTGCTTTTGAAAGTGCCGGCATCTTGATTGATGTCGGTATTTTTGTGTGATAAATTGAGATAGATCAATTCTTTAACAAGACCCCAGTGTTTATACAGTGCTTAACTGTAAAAAAGAGGAGAATATTATGCTTCGACTAGCATCTGTACTTTATGCAATGGTTGGCACAACAATGGCCGGCATTATGATCGTTGTTGCGCTTGTATCCGGTTATGACACGTTGAATTACATCGTCATTGCGGCCGCTATCGGTGCCATTGCAGCATTTCCAACAGTGTATTTTATCGCAAAAGCCATTACCGCGAATGAATAGAAGCCGGATTTAAGCGGCTTCTATTCCAGTTAGTCGCTTACTCCCCAAAAACGCGTTTGAAGATCGTATCGACATGCTTGGTGTGATACCCAAGATCAAACTTGTCGTCGATTTCTGCGTCTGTAAGTGCCGCCGTTACTTCAGGATCGGCTTTTAGCTCGGTCATGAAGTCCGCATCTTCTTCCCACACCCGCATCGCATTACGTTGAACTAGGCGATAGCTGTCTTCGCGGCTCAGACCTTTTTGTGTCAAAGCCAGAAGCACGCGTTGCGAGTGAACCAGTCCGCGGAATTTGTTCATATTCTTGAGCATGTTGTCTGGGTAAACCAGCAGTTTATCGACGACCGCAGTCAGACGCGCCAGCGCAAAATCCAGCGTGATGGTTGAATCCGGACCAATGTTCCGTTCTACCGAGCTATGCGAGATATCACGTTCATGCCAAAGGGTTACGTTTTCCATCGCTGGCACAACGGCCATACGAACAACACGCGACAGACCGGTGAGGTTCTCGGTCAAAACCGGATTGCGTTTGTGCGGCATTGCCGAAGAACCCTTTTGACCGGGTGCGAAATACTCTTCCGCTTCCAGAACCTCGGTGCGCTGCATATGGCGAACTTCGGTGGAAACGTTTTCGATCGACGCTGCAACAACACCAAGCGCCGCAAAGAAGGCCGCGTGACGGTCGCGCGGGATAACTTGCGTGCTGATCGGTTCAGGTTTCAAACCAAGCTGTTCGCAAACATGTTCCTCAACCGACGGATCAATATTGGCAAATGTTCCAACAGCGCCGGAAATTGCACCAGTTGCTATCTCGTCGCGAGCAACTTTCAAACGTGCCTTGTTTCGGTCCATCTCTGCATAGAAACGCGCGAAGGTCAGGCCCATTGTCGTTGGCTCGGCATGGATGCCGTGGCTGCGACCAATACGAATTGTATCTTTGTGCTCGTATGCGCGTCGCTTAAGCGCCTCGAGGAGTTTATCCATATCGGCCAGCAGAATATCCGCCGCCTCAACTAACTGAATGTTAAAACACGTGTCCAGAACATCCGAAGAGGTCATACCCTGATGCACGAACCGCGCTTCTTCGTTTCCGATAATTTCGGCAAGATGTGTCAGAAAGGCGATAACATCGTGTTTTGTGACCGCTTCGATCTCGTCGATCCGTGCTACGTCAAAATCTATGCCCTTGGCTTTCCAAACAGCCTCGGCGCTTTCTTTCGGGATCACGCCCAGAGCGGCTTGAGCGTCGCAAGCGTGGGCCTCGATTTCGTACCAGATGCGAAACTTGTTTTCGGGCGACCAAATGGCGACCATTTCAGGGCGGGAATAGCGAGGGATCATGGGATTGCTCTTTTCGAACGTGGAAGGATAGGCGCGACCTACCAAACGACGCTCAAAATATCAACTATGAAGCGGTATCCCTATTGTCTCACCCTATATCGTCTGGCGCGTATTCGGATTGGAAATCGCTCTCGATTGCGCGTCCTGCCGGAAAGTCCGTGGCGACTTGCCAGTGTTGTTTGTGAATACCCGCGTGAAATATGCGGGCGTCTGGAAGCCAAGATCTTCGGCAATTTTCGAAACACGAAGGTCGGTGTTGGCCAAACTGCGGCGCGCCTCCAACATCGTACGGTCCTGAATAAGCTTAGTCGCAGGTTTGCCGGTGGTTTCACGGCAAACTCGTGTCAGATGCGTGGTTGTAACGGCGAGGGCACCTGCGTAGTCCTTAACTGTATCGGGCGTGCCGTAACGATCTTCGAGACGCTCGATGAATTTGCGCATCAAACGGCGACGGGCGCTGTCTTTCGAGAAGCCCTTACGTAAACTACCTGATTTCATGCGGCGATAGCGGATAGCCAACAACCCGGCGTGATGCAACAAAGCGTCTTGACGATCCGGTGTGTCACCAACGTATTCGGCATTAAGGTTGTTATAATCGCCCGTTAGATATGCCTGATCTCGAGGACTAGGCAGAACCGACATCATCGGCCCGTCGGGCATCGCAATTGGCAGATCACGAACGACCGAGACGACCCACCCAACGGTTCCCGGTGTAAACTCGAAACCGTGAACAATCAAATTAGGGATGAAAAACGCAGTATTTGAGCCAAAACCATGCGTAACACCGTCAATTTTCGCACGACCTCCACCACGAGTTACCCAGAAAAACTGGTGTAGATCGTAATGTCGATGGGCATCAAGCTGCCACGCGTGCTTCATTCCGCGAGCAGAAATGCTTTCACAATGCACAGCCTCTGACGGCTGGCCTGTGGACCGCCGTTCGCGGTACAGGTCATAATTAGGAATATTCAATTGACTGCCTCAGATGTACGTTTTTTTATACAATTTAGCTGAATCATGTATTTTTTCAATAGTTTTCGTATGTTATCCACAGATAAAACCATACCGGGGACACTATGCGAACACAAGTAGCTATAATCGGCGGCGGTCCTGCCG